>JABMNV010000085.1 GCA_013203475.1 Acidobacteriota bacterium | reverse complement strand
TTGGAGCAGATTCTCGACGTCGGCTGCCAGATCGCCGACGCGCTCGACACGGCTCACACCAAAGGCATCGTCCATCGCGACCTCAAGCCAGCCAACATCTTTATCACCACTCGCGGGCAGGCCAAGCTCCTCGACTTCGGGGTCGCGACGGCCGGGCCGGAACACTTGGCCGCAGACTCTGATGACACGCGACTCGCGGCAGAGAGCCTGACGATGCCGGGCACGGCGATTGGGTCGGTCAACTACATGTCGCCCGAACAGGCACGCGGCGAAGCGCTGGATCGTCGCACGGACCTGTTCTCGCTTGGCCTGGTCCTCTATGAAATGGCCACGGGTCGACAGGCCTTCGGCGGCCAGACGACCGCGGTCGTGTTCGACGCGATTCTCAATCGTGATCCGGCCCCGATGCGAGAGGTGAACCCCTCGGCGCCTGTTGAGTTGGAGCACGTGGTCACACGCGCGCTCGAAAAGGACCGCAAGATGCGGTACCAGACCGCGGCGGACATGGGCTCGGAGTTGACCCGCCTGCGCCGCGACACCACGGGCCGATCGGTCGCGGCCGCAACGGCATCCCCCTCCGCGCCCGCGACGACGCGCACGACCATGGCCTCGACCGGCCGTGTTCGCAACCTCGCGATCGGGATAGCGGCGCTGGTCTTCGTCGCCGCGGCGGCCGCGTGGTTCTGGCGCTCGGACAGTGCGCCCGCGTTTGTTGAGCGTGACGCCATCCTGATTGCAGACTTCGAGAACACGACGAGCGACCAGGTCTTTGACGACGCCCTTCGTCAGGCGGTGGCCGTGCAACTACAGCAGACGCCGTTTGTGACACTGCTGCCTGACCAGAGTGTGCAGCGCGGACTCATGCTGATGGCGCGGTCACCCCAGGAGCCGCTCACACGTGCGTTGGCGCGCGAACTCTGCCAGCGCGCCGGCGCGAAAGCCTCCGTCGAGGGTTCCATCGCACCACTGGGCACCAGCTACGTGATCACGATCGGCGTGCACAACTGCGAGACAGGCGCATCGCTCGCCCAGGAGCAGGTGCAGGCGGCGTCCAAGGAAGAAGTGCTGACCCAGGTGGGAGTTGCCCTGACGAGATTGCGCGAGGGACTGGGTGAATCTTTGGCGTCAATTCAGCGGTACGACGTGCCTATCACTGAGGCAACCACCGCATCACTGGAGGCGCTCAAGGCCTACGGCGAGGGCGGACGTGTGCGGCAGACACGGGGGGACGAAGCATCGATCCCGTTTTACGAGAGGGCCATTGAACTGGATCCGAACTTCGCCTTGGCCTACGCCAAACTCGGGGTGGTGCAGTCGAACATCGGCGACCTTGAGATTGCGAAAATGCGCACACAACAGGCCTACGACCTTCGCGACCGGGTGAGCGAGTACGAGAGGCTGTACATCACGTGGAGTCACGCCACTCGTGTCTTGGACGACCAGGATTTGGCGCGCCGGACGCTTGAAGTCATCACGACGTCGTACCCCGGAGACTTCGCCGCACGCAACAATCTCGGGGTGCTGTTGATGAGTGCCGGTGAATACGAGAAAGCCCTCGAGCAATATCAGCGTGCGCTGGAGATTGCACCCAACGAACCACTCCCGACGTCGAACATCGCGTATGCGCTGCTGTTTCTTGGCCGGTACGACGAGGCCTTCTCGATGATCGATCAGGCGTTGGTCAATCGGCCCGATCCCAACCTCGCCACTACGCGCTGGATGGTGGCGCAGATGCGACGCGACCCCCGAGCGTCTGAATTCGAAAATGCGGCACGCCAGTTGGCCAATTCGGCACAACTCCTGTTCGCCGAGTCGAACCTGTCTGTGTGGGAGGGTCGCCTCAAGGACTATGCCGCCACGGTGGACCAACTTCGTTCACAGGCACGAGGACAGTCAGACAACGAGATGCTTGGTGGACTGGACGCCGCGGAGATCATCACGATGGCGGTCATCCAACGAGGTGAGTGGCTCCCGAAACTCAGGGAACTGGCCAACAACAACGCACTCCCGACCGAGGGCATCGCACAAGTCGCCTCAGCGCTGGCTATCGTCGATGACATCGATGCCGTGCGCGCCCTGCTGCCACGACTGGCCACGGTCGATCCTGACGCCCCTCAGCAGGCCCAGCCAAGTCTGGTGGCCCACGCTCTGGTCGCCGAAGCCGACGGTGACGCGAAGGAGGCGATCGCCATGATTGAGGCCTACCTGTCGGCCCATCCCAGGGCCCTGGATCTGCACTACTACCTCGGCCTCGTGCATCAGCGGAGCGGCCAGATAGACGCCGCGATCGCCAGCTACAGACTCGCCCTCGACGCCATCCGCGTACTTGGTCCCAATCCGGCAGTCATGGGCGCCCAGTTGTCACTGGGCCTGCTGCTCAAACAAACGGGAGACACGGCCGGAGCCAACGAACAGTTTGATGCGCTGCTCAAGCAGTGGGAACTGGCGGACGCGGACTTTTATCTGCTCGCGACAGTCAAGAACAGCCGGTAGGCGAGTTCTAGAGCGCTCGTGTGAACCCGAGCAAGGCGTCGTCTTTGGTGGCCTTGCCCAGAAAATATCGAGTGGCCGCACGCGCGGCCAACCAGCCCATCGCCTCGCCGTGCCAACCAAACGCCAGCGAGAAGAAGTGGAACGGGTAATTGCGGTGTGTGCCGATCCAGGGCAGTCCGTCGGCCGTGGTCACAATGGACAGATCCCACCCGAAGGCCGGCGGGATTCCCGAGATGTCCGGATACCGCAGCGACAGTTCGTACATCAACTGGTTCGCCCGTTGAGTGACGGCAGTCGTCCGAAGCTTGGCTGACACCGCCGGGCCGGTCAGGCCCGCACACAACGCCCGGTGATCGGACAGCCAGCGTACAAAACGAGGTGATTCGGTGAATTCCGTATACACGCCGTTCCGTTTGCCGACCCGTTTACGCATCGCGGGCGTGAGCGGGTCGGTCACCACCGCATACCCTTGAGTCGTGCGCACGTGCCGGTCGAGTTGGTGAAAGACGGGCCCCGGTGTACCCGTCGCGGCCACCACGCCCCGGGCCGTGATCGTGGTTCCGGCCAGCACAATCGTCACATCCGTACGCGTGAACGTGGTCTTCTTCACGCGCGCATTCTCGAAGATCCGGGCCCCCTTCTTTCGAGCAGCTTCTGCAAAACCGAGCGCAGTCTTGACCGGGTGGACCACAGAAGCCCCGCGCACTTTCATCGCGCCCTGGGTCTCGGTCGCCAGTTCCCTGGTGGCCCCAGGCTGTGCGAGCCAGGTGGCGTCAAGACCGAGCGCACTGCGCGCCTTGAGCTCCTTCTGGAGCAGCGCGGCATCATTGGTGAACGGGCCATTGATGAACAGGGGCGTCGAGGCCAAATCACATCGAATCTTCAGGCGTTTGAGTGTCGACGCCAGGTCGACCGCGCTCTTCTGGAGCTCGGTGAAGGCGACTCTGGCGGCCCGTTTGCCCACCAGTGTTCCCGCGTCGCCCAAGGACACATCTGGCACAGGCAGAATGGCCCCGATCGACCGCTCGGTGGCTCCCGAGGCCAAACCATCCGCTTCGAGCAGCACCACGTCCAGCCCAGCCTGCGCCAGACAATAGGCCGCCGCACAGCCGGTGAACCCTCCGCCGATGACCACGACATCCGCGGTCAGATCCCCCTTGGGGAGCGTCACTCGAGCCGGGCGTGGCGCTCGGGTCGCGGCTCGAGCCTTGGTGGGCGCCCAATACGACGATCCATAAACTGGCATAGTGCGAAAAGCATAACGGAGTTTGAAGTGATATGGTCCGACGGGATGTCAGACATCGGCCCATGGCGCCGCATTCTCGTCCGCGACGCTCGACACATCTTCGCCAACGACGAGAAGATCGCGCACGAGTGGGCGCCGCTCAATTTCACGTCAGCGCCCGACTACGCGACGGCAGCCGGTCAATATGATCGGTTCGTCTCACTCCTGGGCACATCTGGTGCAGAAATCATCTCTGGGCCTTCAGAAACGTCGAGCCTGACCGGCCTGACGCTGGATGCCATCTACGTTCGCGACGCCTCAGTGATGTGTCCGCATGGCGCCATCTTGTGTCGCATGGGCAAGCCGCAGCGAGCGGCGGAACCGGGGTCCCTGGCTGAGATCTATCGCGGCCTCGGAGTCCCACTCGTGGGAACCATCCAGGCGCCGGGCAAACTCGAAGGCGGTGACGTCGCCTGGCTCGGCCCGCGCCTCGCCGCTGTTGGCCGCGGATACCGCACCAACGATGCCGGCATCGATCAACTTCGAACACTGCTGGGCGATACGGTGGACGAACTCATCGTGGTCCCACTGCCCCACTACCGGGGCGCCGACGACGTGTTTCACCTGATGTCCATCGTCAGCCCGATCGACCATGACCTGGCCGTGGTGTATTCCCCTCTGATGCCGGTGCCCTTCCGAGAGCGACTGCTTGACCTGGGCTACGCGCTCGTCGAAGTACCGGACGAGGAGTTTGAGTCGATGGGGACAAATGTCTTCGCGCTCGCGCCCAGGCGCTGTGTCATGGTGGAGGGCAATCCACAGACCCGGGCCGCGCTTGAGCGCGCTGGTGCGGAGGTCCTGGTGTACGACGGGTCGGAGATTTCTCTCAAGGGCGGTGGGGGACCAACCTGCCTGACGCGCCCTATCGTCGACTGGAATACGGTTGAAGGAGGACACGCATGAGGTCTGTGATGAAGGCGATAGCGGTCGTTGCCGTCTGGTTGCCGACCGGGATGGCGTTTGCCCAAGCGGCCCAAGCCCAGCCAAGTCGTGCATTGATGGTTCTGCTCGACGTCTCGGGAAGCATGAAGGAGGAGGTCACGGGCGGCGTGAAGAACGACCTGGCCGTCCGGGGACTCCTGAGCACGATGGAATCACTCCCCGCCGGCACCGTGGTCGGCCTTCGCCTCATGGGAGAGGGTCCTGGCGATGACGAGTGTGGGGCCACACGATTGGCCGTCGACGTCGCACCTTTTGCTCGACCCCCGTGGGATGGCGTGCTCGGCAGCGTGCGTTGGGACGGCGCCACCCCTCTGGTGCACTCGATGCGCGCGGCGCTTGAGGACCTGCGAGCCAACCCGGCTCCCACCCATGAACTGCTGATCATCGGCGATGGCGATGAGACCTGCGGCGAGGATCCCGTCGGAGTGGCCCGGGCCGAGGCCAACGGGATCCGTATTCATACGATTAGCCTGGGCGAAGACATCTCGCACCAGCTGGCCGGCATTGCTCTGGTGACGGGCGGCACCTATTCACGGGCGTTTGACGACACCACGTTCGCCGAAGCCACCGGCGCCGCCATGCCGGACGTCGCGGCATCTGGCGCACAGCCAGCCGCGACCGGCCGCCCGGGGCAGGTTGAAATCATTCTCGATGTCTCAAACAGTATGTGGGGACAGGTTGGCGGTCGGGCCAAAATCGAATTGGCCCGTGAAGCACTGACACAGGCGCTGGGGACCTTCCCTGCCGACATCCCGATTGGTCTTCGGGTGTACGGCCACAGGATTGGCGTTGATGACAAAGCGGCAGGGTGCACCGACACCGAGCGGATGCTGGTGCCTGCACCAGGAAACGCGACCGAGATCGTGGCGCGGGCCAACGCGCTCGCACCCAAAGGACACACCCCCATCGCGAGAAGCCTGCAAGAGGCCGGCGCCGACTTGCAGCGTGAAGGCGTGGCCGGCGTGATCGTGCTGCTGAGCGATGGCGTGGAGTCGTGCGGCGGCGACCCGGAGGCGGTGGCTCGGCAACTTCGGGCGTCGGGCCTTGAGGTGGTGATTCACACGGTCGGCCTCGGCGTCAACGCCGTCGACGCCGCTGCCCTGGCGGCGCTGGCCACGGCCGGCGGTGGACAGTACTTCGACGCACAGGATGCTCCCGACCTGACGCAGGGCATTGGCCGTGCACTGGAGTCGAGCACGACCTTCATCCTCGAGCGCGACCAGGTGCAGCTGTTTCCGAGCCCGATCACGCGCGTGGCCGGAGGCGCGACGGTCAACGAGACCGAGATGCTTGAGCCTGGGTTCTATTCGTTCACCGATCACCTGTATCGAGAGCAACGATACTTCGCGGTCAGGGGACGCGCCGGAACGACGATCACGGTGCGGGGCATGGTGTCTGCGCTCGAGATCGGCCGGACGCGTGCGGGTGTCACCACGTTTCAAGGGAGCCCGAACATGATGTTTGTCGAACGCATCGACGCCGGTGGCGAACGACTTCGCGGTCAGAGCCTGACCATCCGAGGCGACATGGGCACGTGGTCCGAGTTCCCGGTCAGCGTCGAAGACGACGGTCTGGCGCGATTCCGGATCGGCCGCCCTCAGGGTGCCGTGCATCGCGACATGGTCTTTCAGGTCGTGCGCTGACGTCGGCCGCCGAATTTGATAGGCTCGGCGACATGCGCACACGCAATGTTCTCAGTCTCGTGATGGTGGTTGCCGTTGGCCTCGCGGCAGCTTGCGGCGGGTCGTCGCCGGCAGATACGACGGAATCAAGCTCGGCAGCCGCTGCGGCCGCCAGTGCGCCGGACGCCGGCATGTCCTACCCGGCCGCCTATACGGCCATGTCGTTACCCGAACTCGAAGGCGCGACGCTGACCTCGACAGGCCGCCAGCAGACATCGCTCCGGGACGGACTGGCCCTGACGCTCACGTCTTCAAAGACCGTGGACGAGGTCAACACCTTTTATCGAGACGCACTCACGGCTCTGTCGTGGACGGCCGCCCCCCAGGGACGCGGCGCTCTGGTGCCGAACATGCCGGTGGCTGGCGGCTCGTTCAGCAAAGACGGCCTCACGTTCACGACCATCATTACGGCGATGCCGACCGGCGAGACCCGAATCGAAGTCAGGGTGCTGGAGCGCTGACCGACGGCTCCACCCGAAGAAACAAGCCCTGGTTGGCCGGAACGACTACGGCAGACAGATCGATCTCAGAAAACGGCTGGAGGCCGTCAACGGCCGGCGCGTAGACGCGAACGTCGCCGGACAAGCCCATGGCGGCCAAGTCGAGCGTCAGCGCGATGCGCTCGTCTTTGGCTGACCACGATCCAAGCGCGATCAAGGTGCCTTCCGGACGCACATAGGTGGTGGCCAACACGCGGGGATTCCCGGTGCGGGCGGGCGTCTGCTTCAGCCAGTATCCGAGCATCCGGCTGTCTGCGATGCCAAAGTCGTTCATCATCGCCCAGACCGGACGCGGGTCGGTGTTGCCGTAGAAACGGGATGTCATCCCGAACAACATGCCTCGATACGGATGACCGCCGTCCTGCAACATTTCGCCCATCAAGCCAAACGGCAACCCCGACACCTCGGCCATCCAATAGTCGTCGGGCTGCGAGTAGTCGAAGTACTCCCCGAACCACAGTCGGGACATGTACGGAAAATGCTCCATGTACAACATGGCGCTGTTGATGAACCCGTCGCGCGGATTGAACTGGTTCGCCGAGTGCAGGTCGATCACCACCTCGTCGCGCTTGGCGTGCAAGACCGAGATCATGCGCCGAACCGTTTCACGACTGAAGGCGATGTCGTCAAGATACAGCCCATCTATCTCCTGATGCTCGGCTAACCACGACAACCCTTCGATGTAGTAGTTCGTCCATCGCGACGTCCCCTTGTTGAGCATCGCGGCATCATCGGTCCGGGCGGCATGCCAGGCAGAGTGATACCCGTCCGCCATGTGCTCCTGCATCCACGAGTGACCGCCACCCTCGCCGTCGTTGAGAATCTCGTCTCCAAGACTGCGCAACGCAAACAATTCGTACGCGCGATACGTCAGTTCACGAATGGTGTCGTAGAGCTTGACCTTGATGCCTTTGGCATGCGCCTCTTCGATGTAGGCCGTCTGCTTGTCGAGCGCGTAGAAGGGATAGTTGATGTAGGGATT
>JABMNV010000084.1 GCA_013203475.1 Acidobacteriota bacterium | reverse complement strand
CTCGGGCACTTCGTGTTCGATTACATCCATCCCTATATGGACGGCAACGGAAGGATGGGGCGCTTCCTGATGAATGCGATGATGGCTGCGGGCGGCTATCCGTGGACCATCATTCCCCTTGAGCGGCGTGACGAGTACATGGCCACGCTCGAATCCGCGAGCGTGAAGCAGGACATCGGCCCGTTTGCGGCTTTCATCGGCGGTCTGGTGCGCGACGGCCTGCAAGGCAAGCCGCCGCCGCCCGTGCCGCTTCCGCGCGCGCGGTCATGAAGGGCGCGGCGGATCGAGGCGTAAGCAAGGGGTGTGGGTGGGCATGACTCTGCCGGAGAGGGTGCTTGAAGCCGGGCGTGGTGTTCACGGCGGGAGAAGGCGGTAGCGCCGGAGCGCCGCGAGGCGCGCTGCCTCATTGTCGGGAACGGGGCCGGGGATATGAGTCACCGCGCCCTCGAGCAACCCTGGGGGGTGAACGGTTTGCCTGGAAGGAGCATCGCCGTATTCTAGCGTGCGGGCTGGCGCTGGATCGAGGACTTGTGATCGCGCCGCGACGAGCCTGTGCGGCCGTGGTACGATCACCGTACACCTCAGCCAGCCTGATACGTCTCCTCCATGCCACTCCTGACTCTTGATCACCTCACCACAGCCTTCGGCCACGTCCCCCTGCTCGACGATGCCTCGTTGCAGATTGAGGCGGGTGAGCGGATCGCCATGGTGGGACGCAATGGCACCGGGAAATCAACGCTGCTGAAGATCATCGCGCGCGACCTGGAGCCTGATGCCGGCACGGTCTGGCAAGGCCCCGGCGTGAGGGTGTCCCGGCTGCCGCAGGACGTTCTCGAGGCCTCCTCCGACACGCGCCGCGTACAGGACGTGGTCGCGGAAGGTGTTCACGGCCTCCAGCACGAAGAAGACTGGCAGTTGGCGCTCCGTGTCGATCAAACGATCGACCGGCTGGGCCTGGATGCGGACGCGCACGTCCACAAACTCTCTGGTGGCTGGCGTCGGCGCGTGTGGCTGGCGCGCGCCCTGGTGGCCCAGCCCGACGTGTTACTGCTCGACGAGCCAACCAACCATCTTGATATCGAGGCCATCAGTTGGCTCGAGGACCTGCTGACCTCCCTGCCAGGCGCAGTCGTCTTCGTAACACACGACCGTGCCTTCCTGCAGCGCGTGGCCACGCGTCTCGTCGAGTTGGACCGCGGCCACCTGACGTCGTACGCGCCAGAACGCGTGACCAAGGCTGGCGACCGGACGACCGGCGTCGGCACGGTCTCGGTCTACGACGAGTACCTCCGCCGGAAGGAAGAGAGCCTGGCGGTGGCCGCGGTCGCCCACGACAAATTCGACAAGCTGTTGGCGCAAGAAGAAGTGTGGCTGCGTCGCGGCATCAAAGCCCGCCGCACGCGCGACGAAGGCCGCGTGAAAGCCCTGCTCGCCATGCGCACCGAGCGCGCCGCCCGTCGCCAGGCCATCGGTTCGGTTCGGATGACGATGGAGAGCGGGGAGCGGTCGGGGAAACTCGTGTTTGACGTGGACGGTGTGACGAAACGCTATTCAGGGTCGAGGGCGCCGGTGATTTCCAACTTCTCCACACGCATTATGCGTGGAGACCGCGTGGGAGTGCTCGGACCCAACGGGGCCGGCAAGACGACCCTGATGCGACTGCTGGTCGGAGACTTGACCCCGAACGTGGGGGAAGTACGGCTGGGCACCAATGTGCAGATCGCCTACTACGACCAGCAGCGCGAGCAACTCGATCCAGAACGCACTGTGGTCGACACGGTGGCTGACGGCAACGACGTGGTGACCGTGGGTGGACGCAGTCGGCACGTGCACGGCTACCTGGAAGACTTCCTGTTTCCGCCGGCGCGCGCGCGCTCGAAAGTCAAGGCGCTCTCGGGCGGCGAGCGCAATCGCTTGTTGCTGGCTCGACTGTTCACCCGGCCGGCCAACGTGCTCGTGCTCGACGAACCCACCAACGACCTCGACATCGAGACGCTGGAACTCCTCGAGTCACAGCTCGCCGAGTTCGACGGCACGGTGCTGCTGGTGAGTCACGACCGCGCCTTCCTTAACAACGTCGTCACCAGCACGCTCGTGTGTGAAGGCGACGGCGTCGTGCGTGAATACGTCGGCGGATACGACGACTGGGTCCGCCAGCGTGGCACGCGCCCCTCTGCGGACGAGGCGCCCCGTGCGGCGGCGCCCTCCACCGCCGACGCAGCCGCTGCGGCATCGGCGCCGTCGCGCAAGCGCCTGTCCTACATGGAGCAGCGCGAATTCGACGCCCTGCCCGAGCGGATCGAAACGGTAGAAGCGGCAGTGGCCGCCCTTGAGGCCGAGATCGCCAGTGCCGACTTCTACCTCAAGGGTGCCGAGGCGATCCGGCAGACAATGGCACGACTCGAACAAGAACGGGAGTCATTGACGGCAGCCTTCGCGCGATGGGACGCACTCGACTCACGTCAGAACTAACCGGCCCCGACCACGTGCGCGCGGCGCAAGAGCGGTCGCACGGCGGCCATCAGAATGAGAATCAGCCCAAAGGTCACGACGATGGTCGCACCAGTCGGCAGGTCGAACAAGACCGAAAAGTACATCCCCAGCATCGAGGTCAACACGCCCATCGTCCAGCCGATGGTCAGTCGCGGGCCCACGCGATCGGCGTAGAGCATGGCGGCCACCGACGGCACGATCAAGTAGCAGAACACGAGCAGGACACCCGCGATCGCCACCGACCGGGTGACGACCACGCCGAACGAGGCGTAGAACAGGAAATCCCAGAACCTGATGGAGATCCCCGATGCCGCAGCCGCCTCGGGATCGATCGAAATCTGCAGAAACCGCTTCCGGTAGACGAAATGAAAGACCGCGATCACCACGTAGATGCCAGCCGTTTTCCAGACCTCATCCCACGAGACGGACAGGATGTTCCCCACCAGCATGTCGCGGAGATGCTCACTTTCACCCGTGGACTGGCTCATGGCGACGATGACCGCGGCGGAGGCCACCGCGTACGAAATGCCGATGATGGCCTCTTGGGGGATGCGCGCTTTCTGCCCTTTGATCACAGCGAATATTGCCGCGCCGACAAACGTGAAGGCCAAGCTCATCCAGTAGACGCCAGGGCTATGCGGGTCGCCGCCAAACCACGGCACCAGCAAGGCCAGCGTGGCACCCAATGCCGCGATTTGGGCCAATGACAGGTCCACGAAGATCACGCCTCGCTCGACGACATGCAGGCCTAGATAGGCGTGGATGCCAGCGATGATCAGGCTGGCGACGATCGCCGGAAACAGGAACTCAAGAATCGCCCAATCCATAGATGGCTACTTTCCAGCCCTCGCCAGTGCGTCGGCGAGGAGTTTGACGTTGTAGTCGAAGAGTTTGATGTAGTCGTCAGTGCCGGGGACGCCACCGACCGACGGCGCCAGGACCAGCACCTCGGCCCCGGTCTGTCCGCCAATCTGTTTGGGCGTCTTCGAGTCGAAGTACGGCTCGATCGCAATGATCATCACGTCCTGGCTCTTCATTTCTTCGATCAGGGTAAGCGTGTGCGACGGTGACGGAGGCACGCCTGGTTTGGGTTCGACGTAGCCGATGACGTCAAGCCGAAAGCGGTCCACGAAGTTCGGCCATGAACGATGGTAGGTGACCATTTTGGATCCGTGATGAGGCGCCATCATGGCATCCCACCGCAACTCCGCGGCGGCCAACCGCGTGTCGAAGTCGTCATAGCGCTGGGCGTAATAGGCCGCATTCGCCCGATCGAGCTGCGTCAGTCGATCGCGAATCGACCTGGCCATAATGCGGCCGTTCCCTGGGTCAAGCCAGTAGTGGGGGTTGCCCGACGGATGCACATCTCCCATGGCGCGGGTGATCTGGCCGGTGGGGATGTCGAGAATCTTCACATCAGCGGACGCATCGAGATACCCACTGGCGCCGACCTGAATCTTGGAATTTCGGCTGTTGTTGATCAGCGACGGGAGCCAGCCGATCTCGAGTTCACGACCGACAATCAGGAGCAGATCGGCACGACTGAACTTGAGGATAAAACTTGGTTTGGCCTCCACGAAATGCGGGTCCTGATACCCCTTCGCAATAGCATCCACGGTGACTTTGTCACCGCCCACCTCGCGCGCAAGCGAGGCGAGGTCCTCGGTTGTGGCGACGACTCGGAGCGTCGCGGCAGCAGGGACGGCTCGAACCGCCCGCGCAGTGGTCGCTGCAGTCGTCGCGGTCGCAGCCAGCACCAGAACAAGGACAACGAGTGAGAGGAAATAACGCATGGATGACCCTTCCTAAAACACATGCGCGCCATGCGCGCCAATACCGAAACTGAGCTGGAACAAGATTTCGTGCGCCCGTCGCCCTTCGGCGTACTTCGTCATCCGGTACTGGCCACGAAGTTGACTGAACTCACTGGGCCAGAACGACAGAAACACCGAGCCCCCGGAGTCCTGGCTGGCCGCATCAAACGCCCGCTGGGAGCGATCGACCCGACTGCCGATGTACCACCGACGCGCGAACTGGTATTCGGCGAGCGCGTAGAACCCGAAGGCCTTGGCTTGCGGCGCACGGGGCAAGTCCAGGCGGCTCCAGATCAGCTCGGTGCGCGCCTGAAACCGCTGGTAAATGGCCCGGCGAAGTGGACGATACCGAAACGTCGCGTCGACGCCAATCAGTCGGCGGTTCAGGTCCTCTCCACCGCTGGTCGGTCCCCAAGCCACTGACCCGCCGATATCGAGGTTGCTGCTTTCGGTCAGGTCGCGGTACCCGCGCAGGCGTCCCACGTAGTTGAGCCGCGACCGCTGGTCTGTCTCAAACACCGAAGACGCACCAGCGAACACCTCGCCGGTCGCTTCCAGAAACAATAGGTCGTTCGGAAGCAGTCGCGACACGGACACACCGGAATCAGAGATGCCCTCTTCCCCGCCCACCAGATTGTCCGTAACCAGCGGACGGTCCGCGGTCGGCATCGCGTGAGTATGGAGCGTGTTGACCTTGCCGAACTGAGCTCGCATCTTGCCCATCTTGACCAGCCAATTACCCGGAAGAGACGTGAACGTGAGAAACCCTTCCTCAACCTCGAGTCCTTCAGGGCTGGCGGCCAGATACAGGTCGGCGCGCGCATACGGATCCACGACCGAACGAAACGAGAGCTCCGCCTCGCTCAGTTGGAAGGATGGCTGGTCGCTGAACGGGTTATGGCCGGCGGCAGCCACAAAGTTCGCCACGACCGAGGTGTCGGGATTGAACGTGTTGGTCCGGCCCGCAGGGGCCTGCGGTGCCGCGGAAGCCGGTTCAACGGCCACCGGTCCGACCGCAGGCACCTCTGGCACCGCAGTGGCGTCGGGAAGCGGTGGCACAAGCGGCACAGGCGGCACCAGCAGTGGTCCGCTGCCCAGTGCGGCCAAGCGACGTTCAAGGTCTGCCAATCGCTGACCGTAGTCGGCACGTAGCAGATCAAACTCGCGCCGCAGCCGATCAAGCTCCTCGCGAACGGCGACTTCCGCCGCCTGCGCGGACACCACTTTGGTCACCGTAGTCTGCGCCTGCCCCAGAGTCGGACACAGGCCGACGACGGCGAAACCGACAACGACGACGACGACGACATTTCGAAAACCACTCCACGTACGCATACACGACCTCACAACAGGAACCAGGACTTCACGCCCCTGTTGGTCGAATGCGGGCGTGCTACGAAAATGAGTGCGAGAGAGAGGCTGGCGGGGCGCGAGAGGGCAGATGAACCACTGCCGCGGCGCGGGCGCGCTGTCCGACACTTGGCCCAAGCACGCGAGTGGCCTCAAGCGAAACCACACGAACGGCCGTGGAAGTGGTGACCTGATTCATCGACCGTAAGAAATGGCAGATGGGACAGTGTTGGAGGGGACCGTCCACGGCCGACTGCACCTGCGCGTCCGCCGGTTGGTTGGACAAGCCGAAGGCGCCACACGCTGAATCGATCAGGCCCAGATGGTCGATGCTGAGCACTGTCGAGCCGAGCATGCACACGAAGGTGGCGAGAAGAATCCACGATCGAATCTGCACCGTCAGGCGGTTGCGCACGGCTCGACTCTACGACCCATCACCCTCGGGGGTCAAGACGAGAGAGCAGCGATCTCACCACGCCAATGCTATCGATACGCCCCCTTGACACTGAAGAAGCGAAGGCTTCTACTGCTTTTAGCAGACTTTGTTCGCTAATTTAAGGAAGTCTCTTCTAAAAAGGAGCTCGTGTGATGCAACGCCGGATGTTCAATTTCGCTTTGGGAGCCGCCGCCCTTGCGGTGGTGCTGTTTTCCTCCCAGTCCGTGTCCACACAGGTCACCGCGCTGCCACACGACTCCGGGCCTCTCGGCCTCGGATTGGCGCTACGCCAGTTACCGGTGGAAGGCTCGGCGCTCTACGTCACCGCGCATCCTGACGATGAGAACAATGGCGTGCTGGTCGCCCTGAACCGCGGCCGCGGCCTCAAGACGACGCTGTTGACCACAACCCGGGGTGATGGTGGTCAAAACGAAATTGGTCCTGAACTGTTTCAGGCCATCGGCATTGTGCGATCGGAGGAACTGGCCGCCGTGCATCGTTATGACGGCGCCGACCAGTACTTCACCCGCGCATACGAGTTTGGATACTCGTTCAGCGTGGACGAGACGTTTGACAAGTGGGGCAAAGACGAGATCCTCGGTGACGTCGTCAAGGTGATTCGGATGACAAGGCCCGACGTCATCCTCACGATGAACCGTGACGGGCAGGCCGGAGGACAGCACCACATGGCGTCGGCACGACTGGCGCACGAAGCCTTCCGTGTCGCGGCCGATCCCACCCGCTACCCCGAACAGATTCGCGCCGGACTTCGGCCGTGGCAGGCCCGCAAAATCTACCAGGCCGGTGCCGGCAACCCCGCTGGAGGGGAGGCCTTGTCCTCTGCTGGCGGCGCTCCGCCGCCTCAAGAACCCGTCCGCATCAGTACCGGCGACTTCGACCCGCTCTTGGGCATGTCGTGGGCCCAGTTCGGCACGTTGGCCCGCCGCAACCACCTCTGCCAGGGGATGGGCCAATCCGAAAGCCGTCCGGGCGAGGCCGGTGGCTCCTACTCGCTCTACGACAGCGAGCCGCGGGTGCCAGGCGCCGAAGCCGACGTGTTTGAAGAGATCGACACCTCGTTGGGTCGAATGGTCAGGTTTGCACTGAATGAGGAGGCCAAGGTGCCGACACTGGCGGCCGACTTGGCGGCCATTGAAGGCTCAGCCAACGCCGCCATCGCCGCCTTTGATACACGTGACACGTCCAAGACGATTCCGTCAGTGGCACGAGGCCTCGCCCAGGTGCACGCGTTACGGGCCACCGTGGCGGCCAGCACATTATCGACCGACGCGCGCGAGGAACTGGTGTGGCGCCTCGACCGGAAGGCAGGGGATTTCATGAAGGCCCTGCAACTCGCACAGGGCATTGTCGTGCACGTCACCGTGCCTGACGGCAATGTGGTCCGCGGCCAGACCGTGACCGTGATGGCGCAGGTCTTTAACACCGGCCGGAACCCCCTGACGGTCAACGACATCACGCTGCACGTGCCGCAGGGATGGACGTCGACGCTCAGGCAGGGACAGGCAGGTCTGGTCGCGTACAACGAAGCGGTGACGCTCATCTACGACGTGACGGTCGGCAGCAACGCTCGGTATTCGCAGCCCTATTGGAAGCGGAAAGCCATGCCGACGCCATCCGTCGATGGCGACCGCTACGACCTCGAGATTCCTGAACACCATCTGCTGCCGTGGAGTCCGCCCGACGTGACCGCCACGGTCGACTACACCGCGGGCGGCGCCACCGCGACGATCGACGCTCCGGCGTATTACCGCTATGACGGCCCCTGGGTGGGCGGTGAGAAACAGAAGGTGATGAACGTCGTGCCGAATCTTTCGGTGACCCTGACGCCATCGATTGCCATTGTGCCGCTGACGGCCGGCGGCATGAAGAAGGAATTCCGGGTGTCGGTGCTCAATAACGCGCAGACAGGATCGGCCGTCACGGTCCGTCTGGAGACCCCCTCGGGTTGGAGCGTGGCACCGGCGCAGACCACGCTCACTTTCTCAGTGGAAGAGGAAGAGATGACGGCCCAGTTCTTCGTCACCCCGCCCACGACGGTCTCTCCGGGTGTCGCCGAAGTGCGGGCGGTCGCCGTGCGCGGAAATGAAACGTTCCGCGAGGGCTACCAGGTGATCGCCTACAACCACATCCAGACACGCCACCTGTTCCATCCGGCCGCATCCAGTATCAAGATGATAGACGTCGTCATGCCAGCCAATCTTCAGGTGGGCTACGTGATGGGGACCGGCGATGCAGTTCCGGAGGCCATTCGCCAACTCGGCGCGACGGTCACCATGCTGTCTTCTGACGACATCGCGTTCGGAGACTTGTCGAAGTACTCGACGATCGTCCTCGGGATTCGAGCGTATGAAAAGCGACCGGACCTGCGCGCCTATAACCAGCGGTTACTCGACTTCACGCGTGCCGGCGGCCATTTGGTGGTGCAGTACAACAAAACGGCCATGAACCAACTCGGCGGCGGCCAGGCTGGCCCACCCGCGGGCGGTTTCACCGGGGGACTCCCGGCCGACGGCCGAGGTGGCCGAGGTGGAGGAAGAGGTGGACGCGGCTCGGCTCCGCCCTCCAGTCCGTACGTGCCATATCCCGGCGGCATCAGCCGCGCCCGGGTGACGGTGGAGGAAACGCCCATCCGCATCCTGGAAGACGGCACGGCTGAAATGAATCGGCCTAATCGCATCACGACGGCGGACTTCAGCGGCTGGGTCCAGGAACGCGGCCTGTACTTCTTCGGGGCCAACGACCCTCGCTACACGGACCTCCTCGCCGCCACGGATCCCTGGCCTAACAACGCGGGTGAGAAGAAGGGCCTGCTCACGGTCGCCACACTGGGCGACGGCACGTGGACCTACGTCGGCCTCGGACTGTGGCGTCAGCTTCCCGCCGGGACGCCGGGCGCCTACAGGATTCTGGCGAATCTGATTCGGTAAGATGGACGATTTGAAATCTGAAATCTGAAATCTGAAATCTCGAAT
>JABMNV010000083.1 GCA_013203475.1 Acidobacteriota bacterium | reverse complement strand
CCGTACTTGATTGCGACATTAGCACATTCGAGGCATTCCGAGATTGGCTTAACGCGAGACATGAACATCGCATGCTCGACTAGAGAGAGCAGTATGATCGAAGCGGACACGATTGGGCCCAAGAGCACGTGAAAGTACGAGAACTCATACGGGCCGTTGAAGACGATGGCTGGCGTCTTGTCCGGACAAGGGGAAGCCATCGGCAGTTCAGACATCCAACGAGGGCAGGCACGGTTACGATCTCTGGCAATCTCGGAATCGATGTACCGAAGGGGACACTCAATAGCGTTCTCAAGCAAGCCGGACTGAAGGAGTAGATGAATGCGATACTTGGTCGTAGTTGAAAAGGGCAAATCCAGTTGGGGCGCGCATGTCCCAGATCTACCTGGCTGCGTCGCAGTCGGGGAGACCAGGGAGGACGTTATGAGCCTCATCACAGAGGCAATAGACCTGCACATCGAGAGCCTACGGGACAATGGAGAGTTCGTGCCGGAACCAAGCTCCGAGAGCGAATTGGTAGATGTGAGAGCTGCCTAACATTTGCTGCAGCCGATGGATCGACGGTGGTTTTGAGTTGGCGGTGGATCTCATTCTCATTCGGTTGACTCAAAGCAATCGGTGACTCCGTCCACGGCTGAACACTGCGTTATCGAGGGTGGACCGAGAGTAACCTCCCGTACCTCACTCGGATCGTACGAGACCACGAGTGGTGCCGTGGCGTCGCCGTATTGTCCAAAGATGGTTCATTTTGACTTTTCTACGATGCCCGTTACACATTACCCTATATCTGCTGGCGACCTCGTCGAGCCGCGACTGAGACGCGCCAGCAGCAAAGGAGGTGTGGAGATGAGACCGATACTGAAGACCATGGGCTTGCTGGTGACCGCGGCGGTCGTCACGCAGGGATGTTCGGACGCCCCGAATCCGGTAGCCGTCGAGGAGCCCCCGGCGCCGCTGGCGAAGAAGACGGGCAAGACGTGGACGGTACCGGACGTCTACCCGACGATCCAGACCGCCATCGACGCGGCCGGGGACGGCGCCGTCATCGACGTCGGCCCGGGCGTCTACGCCGAGCAGGTGGAGATCCGCGGTCTCACCGACGTCCAGCTGCGAGGCAGCGACGCCACGATCACGGTGCCAGACGGCGGCATGCAGGGCCAGCTCGTCAAGATCGTGGACTCGGAGGGGATCGTTCTCAAGGGCTTCACGGTCGATGGCGCCGACGGCGCCGGCGTCGCCTATGGCGCCCGGAACTCCGGCGGTGACAGCGACACCCGGTTCTACGGCGTGTTCATGGTCAACTCCTCCGGGCAGATCGTCGACAACACCATCAAGGACATCTCCTGGGGCAACGGCGTCCAGCAGGGCCTGGGGCTCTACGTGCTGGTCGGCGACGACGAGGCCCGGGTGGTCAACATCCGGGACAATAGGGTGACCAACTTCCAGAAGAACGGGATCACGATCTGGGGGCCGATCCAGGCCAAGATCCACCGGAACGTGGTGACCGGGTGGGGTGACACGGACATCATCGCCCAGAACTGCATGCAGCTCGGAGGTGACCCGACGATGACGGCGTCGGTCACGCAGAACGTGATTAGCGGCGCCACCTACACGCCGTTCACCTGGGCCTCGACCGGCATCCTCGCCCTGTGGGACAACGACAACCTGCGCTTCGTGAACAACGAGATCAGCGACACCATGATCGGCATCTACGTGTATCCGGGCTCGACCAGTGCAAAGATCATCAACAACTCGGGCTCCGGGAACCCCGGTGGCCAGGTCAAACTCCTCCACCTGTGGCCAGGTCAAACTCCCCCACCCCGCAGGGCGGCGGAACAGGGTGAAAGTTAGTGCATGGCCTTGCGCTTTGCTGCTCGTGCCGCGGCTTCCTTCAGTCGCCAGCTCTTGCCCTCAAAGCGCAGCAGGTGGCCATGGTGCATGAGCCGGTCAAGCAACGGCGTGACGACGACGACGTCGCCGAGGAGTTGGGTCCAGTCGTCAAGGGGTCGGTTGGAGGTGATGATGGTAGAGGCCTTCTCGTAACGCCCCATGAGCACGTCGGCCAGTTCGTCACCGGCGTGGGCGGGGAGCTTGCGCAGGAAGAGGTCGTCGATGAGGAGCAACTCGGCGCTGTGGAGTTGGGCCCGCAGCTTCCGGAGGTCGCCCAACTCTCGGGCCTCGGTGATGTCCTCGATGAGTTGATGGGCCTCTCGGTAGAGGACCTTGTAGCCACGCTGCACGGCGCTGGCGGCCAGGGACTTGGCCACGTGGCTCTTGCCGGTGCCGGGCGGGCCGATGATGAGCATGTCCTCTCTGGCGTCGATGAATTTCAGGGTCGCCAACTCGAGGACATCGCGCTTGGGCAGGCGGCTGTTGTAGCTCCAGTCGAAGCTCTTGAGGTCCTTGTGGTCGGGCAGTCCCGACAGGGCCTGGCGACGCTCGAGGAGGCGGGAGTGACGCCGATCGAGCTCATCCTGGACGAGCCAGGAGAAAGCCTCGAGGAAGTCCATCTCGTGGTTGGCGACCTGCAGGGCGCGGGCCTCGAGGGTCGCGGTCATGCCGGAGAGGCGCAGACTGCGCAGCGCGCGCTCAAGCTCGGGGGTCGACATGGGCATTGGTGCGGTCCTCCTGAGAGTGTGAGTGGGTGTCCCAAAACGTCTGATACTCGCCGATGTCGCGGATCGCGGGGTCGGCCTGTGTACGGGTGGGCGTCGGCTGTGCCGCCAGGGCGCGGATGCGCTCCAGGGCACGTCTGACGGCGGAGTAGGAGTGGCACTGTCCGGCCAGCATCCTGGTGCACACCGCCTCGATTTCGTCTCGCGTGTAGGTGCGGGCCAGGTTGGTGAGGCCGTAGAGGGCGCGCTGACCGGGACGACCGAGGCGGGCGAAGAGCTGCTGAGCGAAGGCCGCGGTCTGTGGACCGATGCGCTCGGCTTTGCTCAGCAGGCGCCCGGTCTCGCGCGAGGGGTTGAAGAGCCGGTCGCCGCTCTCGAGGATGAAAGTGCCCTTGCAGGCGGACTTCTCATGGCGGCGCAGGACCTGGCCCGTGGTGTCGAGGATCTCGATCTCGCGATCGTAGATGCGCACCACGACCTGGCTGTGCAGCGGCGCCGGGAGGGCGGCATAGTAGGAGCCGTCTACCTGCACGAGCCCACCGTCGTCGACGGTGCGCAGGCCCTGCTTGAAACAGCGGAAACGCGTCGCTGGCAGCGGCTGCAGAGAGGGCTGCTCCTGACGAAACATCTCCAGCACCTGACGCTTCTTGCGGCCGTGGATGCGCGGCGCCGCCCAGCGCTCCTCCCAGTGCGCCAGCCAGGCATTCTGGGCCTCGATCGAGTCGAAGCGCTTGCCCTTCAGCGCCGTACCCTGGGTGTGCTGGATGGCACTCTCGACGGTGCCCTTGCGGTTTGGATCGCCGATCCGGCAGGGATCAGCCACGACCCCGTAGTGCGCCAGCAACGCGGCATACACCGGGTTCAGCTCCGGCTCGTAGATGTCGGGCCGCAGCACACCCGCCTTCAGGTTGTCGAGCACCACGTAGCGTGTACAGCCGCCGAACGTGTGAAAGCCCTGCTCGTGCAGGCGTGCCCAAGTCTCCTGATCCGCCTTCCAGTTCGTGATGCGGAAGCTCTTGCCCGAATACTTCAGCGTCATGACGAACAGCCAGGGACGCCGGTAACAGCCGGGTCTGTAGAGCGTCGGTGCCCCGCGGCCGAAGTCGACCTGCGCTTCCTCGCCCGGCGGGAACTCCAGCACGTCGAAGCGCTCCGGGTCTCGGGCCCGCAGCTTGGCGACACAGCGCTTGACCGAGTTGTAGGCGTGCTCGAAGCCGCGCGTCTCGACCAGGTCCTGGTAGATGCTCACGGCGTTGCGCCCGAGCCCCACCTGCGCCGCGATCCACTCGTGGTGCTCGGCACAGGCAGAGACGCAGGACGGTGGCGGTGGCGAGCCAGATGGGCCCGCTGCCGCAGCCCGGTCCGGGGCCGAGGTCATGAGATGTGCCTCCCTGACCTCGGCCCCTTCGCCGTCACCAGATCCCGGTGGCCGGGGTGGGGGAGTTTGCCGTGACGGCCCCGAAGAGCCGGTGGCCAGGGTGGGGGATTTTGCCAACCGCGCGTAGCGGCGGATGGTCTTCCGGTCGACACCGGTACGCCGCTCGATCTCGCGCTGGCTGGCGCCCCCCTCGAGAAGCGTCTCTATCGTGATACGCAGGTGCTGCTTCAAGACGTTCAACTCCTTTTCTCCCCTGTGATTGGTCAGGAGAGCGAGTGTACGTCCCGCCGCCGGCGCCCTATGGCAGGGCGCCGTTACTTGGTATCAAGTGGAGGAGTTTGGGGTGGCCACGAATGGAGGACTTTGGGTGGCCACCGGGGCCGGGAACACTTGGGACTACTTCTCGTACGTGGACGACACCAAGGCGCACGCCAATAAGTTCGAGTAGTCCTCCGCCGCAGCCGCAGTCCACCCGGTGTCTGCCAGCCGTGTACCGGTGTGACCACACATGGCTTGGGCGGCTGCCTGTGGCGGCGAGGCCTGCCGGAGCATGGGCTAGATCGGCTTATTGCCATCGATGTGAGAGGGGTTGGGCGGTCATGCCTGACCCCTTCTCCGTACGGCGCGACATCGCCGTCGGCTGGCGGACTCTTCGCTGCGCACCGGATTCGCACGATTCAGCGCCCGTTATGGTATGCGTTTCGCGGTCTATCGTTGGGCCCACTCGGTCATGGCGTGCCGGACACCCGCTCTTGGTGGCCACGAGTGGGTGTGCCCCGAGGGTCATGAGTCGCGTGTTGTTTGGAACTCATGCAAGCATCGTGCCTGCCCGCAATGCGCCGGTTTGGAT
>JABMNV010000082.1 GCA_013203475.1 Acidobacteriota bacterium | reverse complement strand
TGGCCTTGCTGGCCTTGCTGGCCTTGCTGGCCTTGCTGGCCTTGCTGGCCTTGCTGGCTTTGCTGCTGCAGGCGATCATTCAGCGACTCAAGGCCACGCAGGAGATTGCGGGCTTGGTCGAGCGCCTCGGTCTGCGCGTCCTGACGCATCGTCTCGCTCATCGCCTCAGACGCCTGCTCGACGGTGTTTTGCAAATCGTTGAGGTCATTCGCTATGGCCTGCTCGTAGCTGCGCGAGAATTCCGAATTACCGGTGAGCGCACCCTTGGAGTAGCGAATTTTTGCTTCCACCTGGTCATTCCGAATGCCTTCAGCGGCTTCGCGAAGTTTGTTGGCGGCATCACGCTGGTCGCTGCGCATCTGCCCAGCCGTCCGGCTGAGCTGCTGCTGCAGCTCATTTACCTTCGCCTCCATCGCATCCTTTTGGTCGCTGATGCTCTTGACTTGCTCGTCGCGCGCCGCGCCTGGCTGCGGCAAGTTCTGCACCTGAGACTGAATGCCCTTTTGCTCCTGCACGAGCTCTTCCGCACGACGCTGCGCGTCCTGGACCGACTGTTGCGGATTGCCGTTCGCGGCGTTCTGCAATCGACGCTGCGCATCCTGTAGCTGCTGCGCGGCTGCCGACGCCTGGCTGCCGCCGTCCTGCTGGCTGCTGGCCGCCGACCGACGCGCCGTGTTGGCCGCTTCCTGCAACCGACGCGCTTCCTCAGCCAGTTGCTGGCGCTGCTCCTGTGCGCGCTCCTGATCGCGGCTCAACCGCTCCAGTTGACGCGCCAGCTCTTCCATTTCGTCAGCCAGCGCACGCTGCCCCGATCCACTGCCCGATGCGCTCTGCTGGGCTGCCGCCTGTCGGCGCTGCCGCTCGGCCTCCTGCAGCTGTCGCTCGGCGAGTTCCTTGAGGCGCTGGGCCACTTCGTCCACTTCCTCGTCGCCGCCGCCACCCGCACCGCCCTGCTGCTCGTTGGCGCGTTGTTGCAACTCGTACTGATTGGCGAGACGGTCTCGCTCAAGTTCGAACAGGTCCGCCAGGTCCTCGGCCATCTGTCCGCCACCGCCGCCCCCGCCGCCGCCACCCTGTTGCTGCTGCCGCTCGCGCACTTCCACCTCGTAGGTCGTCTCGGCATCCTGCAGATGCTTGAGGGCCGCCTGTTCAGGTGCCAGCGCCTCTTTGGTCTTCTCGGCTCGCAGTTCCCCCTCAGCGAGCGCCATCGCCTCCGAGGCCTTCTTGAGCGACTCCGAGATCGGCTGAAAACTCGGATCGCCACCAAGGCGCTGCGCCATCTGCTGGATGAGCCCGGCTACCTCTTCGCGCAGCTTCGACTGCGAGAGGGCGATAACGACGGCATCTTCCTTGAACTGCTCCGGGGCGGCCTTGGCCTTGTCGCGATTGAGATTAAACGTCGCCGACACAATCTCGCGCTGTTTCTCAGACAGGGCGCCGGGGCCTTCCTCTCCGCCGCCGCCTCCGCCGCCGCCTCCGCCGCCCCCGCCGCCGCCTTCGGCCGACTGGCCGGGCTTGAACGCCTGCTGGAACGGTCGAATCTTCACAAAGTAAATATCGCTCGTCGTCTCCTTGCCACGGGTCACGGCGTCGTTGTCCGACACCGTGGCGTAGTACGACACCGAATCCCCCACCTCGACGTCCAGCTCTTCGAGATACACGGTGTGCGCCGCCGACACTTCCGCACGCGGCGTCGCTCCGCCGCTGTAGATGCGCACGCGTTTCTCTTCGCCGCCATTCACGGAATACACAAGGTCGAGCGACTTCACGCCGTAATCGTCATCGGCCTGTGCTTCGAGAAACACTTCCTCGACGGCCGTGGCCGACGAATCTCGTCCCGGCTTCACGAACTTGACGGTCGGCGCCATGTCTTCAATGACGTCAATGGTGTAGGACGGGGATGCGCTGATCGCCTCACCATTGGGTCCCTCGAGCTCAATCCGGTAAAAGCCCTTCTTGTCCACGACAAAGCTGCCGGTCAGCGTCCCATCTGGCTCAAGGGTCAGCGGCAGTGACCGGTCGTCACCCATCACAATACGTCCACCCGTGGTGGGCATCGTCGACTCGATATCGAGATTGACGGTGGTTCCCTTGAGCGACGCCACGTCACCGCCCCCTTCCACAATCTGGGGCGGCAGGCGCGTGTACTTCGGGAAGTGGTATTCCAGATCCAGTGTCTTGACGGCCGGCAGATCGACCAGGGTCATTCGATACGTTTCGGACCGCACGCCGTCCGATTCCACGAAGTACTCGACGTTCAGCGCCAGGTCAAACAACATGCCTTCGAACATGCCGGCTTCGAGACCGCGCACCAGAGGCACCCGCTGATAATCACCCTCGGTGCCCGTCCGCATCATCAGCAACACTTCGTCTGAACTGAAGTTGACCAACCGGGCCTTCACGTTCTGATCCGACCCACGCGGTGCGGTGACGCTCCCCGGCAACACCTCAATCGAGTACGGGCTGGCCGCCTCGGCGGGCACAATCACGAGCAGGGCAGACAGGCCCTGGCGCAGCGACTGCGGACCGAGCGTGAACGCGGCCGTCAGGGCGGCCACCACCGCGACGATCGCCACGGCAAATCGGCGGCGCGCCTGCTGGCCAATGGTCTTGCTGGCATTGAGCGTGTGGCAGCGATCAATCGCCTGCTCAACGAGCTTTTCGATCAGCGCCGGAGAGGCCGACTCTGCCGCCGTGTCGACGGTTTCCACCGCGCTCAGGATTGACGCTTCCAGCGACGGCTCATGCTCCTCGACGTACAACGCCACCTGACTGTCAGTCACCTGGCGCCGAAGGGGGCGAATGAGCCAGATCGCCACCAACGTGATCACGGCGAACAGGGCGACCGCACGAAAGCCCATGATGGCATTGGGTGAAAAGCGCATCGCGTCGATGCCAAGCGCTGAGCCCAGCAGCACCAGCGCCGTGCCTCCCAACACCAAGACCCCACCCCTCAACGCCAGCTTCATGCGCCAGCGACGACGCACCTCACTGATGACCAACGTCAACTGTGCGCGGGGATCGTTTCCGAGTGGCTTCGTGATCATCGAGCTCTCCTCACATCAAAACGCCGGTGTTTGCGACAAACGGTTGGCCACGACGCTCTCGGCGACGAGCAGCACAAATCCAACCAAGAGCAGGAACCACCAAAAAGACTGACGTCGCTCGGTCTCCTCTGGCTTGATGTCCGTCCTGACGGCCGAGCCGGTCATCGACGCCCGTCCGGTGGCCCCGGCCGTGAATTCCGTGGCATCCATCGCTGTCAAGTCCGACTCGGACGGGTCAATATTCACCGCGACCGTAAACGGTCGGCCGGACGCCGCCGCACCCTGTGGACGCACTTCGTAAAACCCCTGCTCACGCAGTTCGACCGAGCTGCCAGCCTCGCCGCCCACCGTCTGGCGGTCGCCGCCAGGCGCCACGACCACGGCGGATGTCACCCGGGTGTCGGTCCCGCCGGCGGTCAGCGCGGCCACGCGCTGCGTCACGTCAATCACCTGGCCGGCCGTTTGCCAAGCCGGTTCTTCTTCCATTTGGCCCAGGTACCGCGTGACCTGATGCAAAAGCGGCACAAACACAGGCGCAAGGACCAGATTGTTCCATTGACTGTCAAGTGTGGACGCAAACGCAATCACACGTCCGGCGCCCACGCGTCGCTCTGCCATCGCGACCGAACCATCCGCAAACCGCGCCAGCACCTGATCGTCGGCCGCCGGCGAAATGGGACGATATCGGAAGAAGCGCGCACCCGAAAAATCACCGCTCTTGGGTGCCTTGAACAACTCGAAGACGACGTGGCTGAAATTGAGCACGCCCAGTGTCATCGCCCGACCCGCCGGTGAGTCCAGCGGTTCGAGTGCGGTCCCTGGGAACAACGTGCCGGCACTGTCCAGTGC
>JABMNV010000081.1 GCA_013203475.1 Acidobacteriota bacterium | reverse complement strand
CGAAGAAAAATACTGGCGCAGCGACGATCAGTAGACACACGGTACACTCTCCATCGTGCCTCGCCCCTCGTCCCCCCGCCGTCCTCCTGTCCCACCTCGCGGAATCGTCGGCCATCGTCCGCGCAGGCGATTTGGTCAACATTTTCTAGCGGACGGGTGGGCGCAGAAGGTGGTCAAGACTATCGACGTGCAGCCGCAGGACGTCTTGCTGGAAATAGGCCCAGGTGCCGGAGCCATCACGATTCCTCTCGCGGCCACGGGCGCACCGATCCTGGCGGTCGAAATCGATCGGGATTTGGCCGGAGCACTGGCCGACAAGGTCCCCTCCAATGTAAGTCTGATGACAGCGGACTTTCTCCGAACAGATGTGTTGCCCTTTCTGACAGCGCTGCAACCCAACCGGCCACCGTCTTCGGATCCCGCAACGCAGCTACCGCGACGCTTCCGCGTGGTTGGTAATTTGCCGTTCAATATTTCGTCGCCGATTCTGTTCAGGTTGATCGAGCTCTCGCGCGCCCACGCGTTGTTCTCAGACGCCACGCTCATGGTGCAGCGTGAAGTGGCGGACCGACTGGTCGCCAAGCCGGGGACCAAGGCCTACGGCGTGCTGAGCGTGTTTGCTCAGATCTACGCGACCATCGAACGCAAACTTGACCTGCCCCCGACGGCGTTCAAGCCCGCGCCCAAGGTCCGCTCCAGCGTCGTCCGGCTCACGTTTCGACCCAATCTGGTTCGAATTGTCGACGAATTGGTTTTTCAGCAGGTCGTCAAGACCGCCTTCATGCAGCGACGAAAGATGCTGTCCAACGCGCTGAAGCAGTTCGACCCGACGGCACCGGCCGTGCTCGCGCTGGCTGGCATCGACGGCAAGCGACGCCCCGAGACGCTCACACTCGCTGAATTTGCGCGACTCACGGAACTGTTTGTTTCCGTCCGCGCGTCAGGCAGCGGGACTCCCCTTGCATGACGGGGAGCCAAGCTGTTTTGAGGGCAGCGGGGAGCTCAATGAGTCGCCAGAGGCAATCCACTTTTCGCGTACCACTCTGGCCTACCTTTGCGGATAACAAGCTAAGCTCAAAACTCGTCGGCAATTGACCGTCCCGGGTGGTGTCCAAGCATGAGTCTTCCCAACGAGCATCCAGACCGCCCGCTGCTTCTATCCATCTCAGACGCTTTGATGGACGCCGGCGGCGGCACGACCAGGCTGGAACAACTGGTTGGCGAGATCCTGCGCGAATGTGTTGACAAGGTGATTCAGGCGCCAAAGACAGGACGGCGATTCTACGAAGAACTGCAGAACACGGAGAAGACGTACATCGGCACCAGTGTTGAGATCGATCTAAGAAGTGAGCTCGGCCTCTCGAAGGGGACTACGCAGGACCTTGAGGTTGCCGGACACGACGTGGACGTAAAATTCACTGGCCGGAAGAACTGGATGATCCCGCCCGAGGCGCTTGGACATGTTTGCGTCCTAATTTCTGCCGACGAGAAGAACGCCACGTTCAACATGGGGCTCTTGGTCGTAAGGTCGGAGTACCTGACGGCTGGGGCGAACAGAGATGCGAAGCGCAGTATTTCGGCGGCCGGAAGGACGAACATCCTCTGGCTGTTTAAGGCTGCTGCCTATCCGAAGAATTTCTGGCTGACGGTCCAACCTGACGTCGCCAGGCTGATTGCCGCGGGTCGCAGCGGAAACGAACGCATGCTCACGCTTTTTCGCGAGATCCGCGATCGTCCGATTGCCCGAAAGGTCATCGCCGATGTAGCCGGGCAGTTGGACTTCACACGGAGGGTTCGAGCGGATGGCAAGGGGGGCACTCGGAATCAACTCGCAGCTGAGGGGATTCTGGTACTCTCCGGCTCTCAACTGCGAGATCGGGAACTTGTCGAACAGCTCGGATTCAAAGCTCCGACTCGCACCGAGTACTTCTCTCACCGCCTGCTGCCCGACCAGAGGGCGCTGGCTCGCTTGTTCGGCTTCGACGTCTAAGCCACGCTTTCGTTCAACGAGCTTCCAGCCGCCCTATGTGCCAGTAACACCTTCGCGATTTTCTTCGCCACTGCTGCGGCCACCGGTGGAGGAAAGGCGTTCCCGACCTGACGATAGGCATGCGTCTTCTTACCAACGAACGTCCAGTCCGCCGGGAATCCCTGAAGTAACGCCACCATCGGAACCGTCAGGTGCGGCAACCCTACGAAGTCCTTTGGAGGAGGGGCGTCTCCGAGCTTCCCGCCATCTACCGAGAGCGTTTTCCAAGCAGCTCGGGCCCGGGTCGGGCCAAGATCTGGGCCGCCGTGTTTCTTTGATCCTCCTACAATTGTGGGAGCGATGCTATCCGCGCGGCCCTTCCACCGAGTGGCCCCCTTCCAGCCACCGGCAGACATCAGCGGATAGAGAGTTTCGCCAACAGTGGAAGCGCGCTTCCGCCCCTTCGGCCATTCGAACTCATCCCAGAGTTGCTTCTGAAGCGCGACGAAAACGACACGAGGACGCAACTGTGGCACGCCAAAGTCCGACGCGTTGAGCAGGCGGAAATCGGCTGTGTAGCCAAGCGATTCCAGCTCTCTCTTGATTCCACCCCGAAAGTCCTCGAACACCGCACCAAGGATGCCGCGAACGTTTTCAATCATGACCGCTCGCGGCTGACACTCGCGAATGATCCGAAGGGCGTCGGGAAAGAGGTTGCGTTCATCGTCCGCGCCCAACTGTTTCCCTGCGATCGAGAATGGGGGACACGGTAAGCCAGCGGCCAGAAGGTCAACGCCTCGAAACTTTCGTGCATCGAACTGCCTGAGGTCCGAGCAATGGATCTGCGCCCTCCACTTCGGTCGATTGTGGGCCAGAGTTTGGCAGCAGTACTGATCAATCTCTACCAAGGCCAAGTGGTCGAAGCGGGCGGCCTCAAGGCCGAGCGCCTGTCCTCCAGCACCGGCGCAAAGTTCGATCGACGTGAGACGCTCTTTCATCGAATCGACATATTACGATACTCAGCGAAGATACGTCGAATCACCTTCTTGAAACAAACTCCTCTGAGAGGCAATTCCGATGCAGCGACACCCAATTGAGTCCACGTCGATCAAGGCCGTTGCCTACGATGCTGATAGCCAGACACTCGAGGTTTTATTTCATCGCTACGGAACCTTCCGGTACTCCGGCGTCCCGGAGTTCCTGTTTCGCGGACTCCTTCTTGCTTCCTCAAAAGGCAACTACTTCAACAGGCGGATCAAAGACCGCTTTCCATTTGAGGAAGTCAGATGAACGCCTGGCCGTCTGTCGGGAACAAGACTTTCAGCCGGGGCTCAGCAGCCTCCAGCCAACCTCTTCATGGCTTCATGGCTTCATGTGACCCTCGGGGCGGACACTTGTACTCCCAAAATCCCTGTGTTATAGTCGCCACGGTTTTCCTACCTGTTTTTCGGGTCTTCCCAGCGACCCACAGGTCGGGCACATTGACTGCTGTAACGACGCGCCCGCGTCGTGGTCCTGCCTTGGGGTGAGCTGCCGCTCGCTCAGGGGTTGCTGTCCGAACGAGAGATTGAAGGTCGCTGTCGATGATGACGGCTCACAGTACTGCTGTCGGTGCGCCTGCCGTCGAGGTCATCCCTGTTGGGGGCCTCGGTGAGTTCGGCATGAATATGATGCTGGTCGCCTGCGGGGACACGGCCCTGCTGATCGACGCCGGCGTCATGTTTCCGGAACCTGAACTCTTCGGGGTCGATCTGGTGATCCCGGATGTCGCGGCACTGGACAGGTACAAAGGCCGCATCGCGGCTCTCATTCTCACGCATGGTCACGAAGATCACATCGGGGCGGTCCCGCATGTGATGCCTCACTTCAACGGACCCGTGTACGGCACGGCCTTCACTCTCGCGATGGTGACGCCGAAGCTGGACGAACACCACATCGACCACGATGGACGCCTGATCACGGTCGCGCCACGGCAGCGCGTCGAGATCGGGCCGTTCACCGTTGAGTTCCTCCACGTCACCCACAGCATTCCTGACGCAGTGGCCCTCGCGATTCACACCCCACAGGGCGTCATCATTCACACGGGTGACTTCAAGATCGATCAGACTCCCCTCGACGGCGAACGCTTCGATCTCCATCGCCTGGCCGAATTGGGCGCGCAGGGCGTGCTCGCCTTGTTCGGCGACAGCACGAACGCCGACAATCCTGGCCACACCGGGTCAGACCGGGACGTGATCCCGGGCTTTGAAGAAATCTTCAGCAGCGCCCCAGGACGAATCATCGTCGCGTCGTTTTCCTCGTCGATCTACCGGATGCAGGTCCTGGTCGACCTGGCCGATCAATTCGAGCGCAAGGTGGCATTTGTCGGCCGGGGCATGGTCCGGAACTCGGAAACGGCAGCCCGACTGGGGGTGCTGAATATTCCGCCCGGCATTCAGATCGCCGATAGTGACCTGCGCGACTACCCAGCCCAGGATGTCCTCTGCCTGTGCACGGGCTCCCAAGGCGAACCGATGGCCGCCCTGCCCCGAATCGCGATCGACGACCACCGCTACGTCACGGTCCAGGACGATGACGTGGTCGTGTTTTCGGCCCGATCTATTCCAGGCAACGAAAAAGCCATCGCCCGGGTCATGAACAATCTGGCCAAAAGAGGGGCCGAAATCATCACGGACGGCATGAAACACGTCCATGTTTCTGGCCACGGATCGGCCGAAGAGCTCAAATTGGTCCTCTCACTGGTGCAGCCCAGGTTTTTCGTGCCGATACATGGGGAGTACCGCCAGTTGGCCCAACACGCACGGCTTGCGCGCGCGGTGAGTCCGACGACCACGGTGCAGATGCTCGAAGATGGCGACGTGTTCCGGTTTGACGCAGAAGGCGCGCGCGTGATCGATCGGCTCCACACCGGTCGAATCTTAGTGGACGGCACTCGGATGGGTGAGATCGGCGACGAAATCCTTCGGGATCGCCGCCATCTGGCAGCTGACGGCCTCGTTGTGGCAGTGGTGGCCATCAATTGCCAGACGGGCGAGCTCGAGAGGCCCCCTGAGGTGATCGCTCGTGGCATGGCCACTGATCCCCGGCAGGACGAGCTCCTCCGGGATGCCGCGGGCCTGCTCGAAGCGGCCCTGGCCGAAGTTCCGCGCGAGGAGCGGAAGGATCCAGGGCTGGTGAAGGAACGGATTCGGCTCGATGTGCAGCGGATGTTCCGCAAGCGAGCCAACCGGCGCCCATTGGTG
>JABMNV010000080.1 GCA_013203475.1 Acidobacteriota bacterium | reverse complement strand
CCTGATGCCGAGCACCTCGAAGTGGACGAGCAAGCCACCTCCATGAGTGGGTATTCCATCGGCGCGTCGCTCGCCCGACAGGGCGGCACCCACTGGCGGGGCAATCTGGCCGTGGCGGCCACGTCACCCACCTTCGAGGTGAATGACCTGGGCTACCAGAACCGCACTGACCGGCGTGACATCGCCGGTGGTGTGAACTACGTGGAGAACACGCCGGGGTCGTTCTTTCGGAACTATTCGCTCAACTCCACCCTTCGCTTCGAACACAACACCGACTGGGAGCGCATCCTGGGTGTCGGGAGCCTCCGGTTGAACTTCCGGACGCTTGAGTTCTGGGGCGGAACCATCGGCGTGACACGGTACTTCACGGCCAACGATGACCGGGGCACCCGGGGCGGCCCTCTGATGGAACGGCCCGCCCTGACCTCCGGGTTCATCAGCGTCGGCTCCGACAGCCGCAAGAAGGTCTCGGTGGTCACCACCATCGACGGCGCCAGGGGAGACTACGGCTTCCGGTCGGGAGGATTGGCGATCACGGCGATCATCCGGCCGTCGGAGCGCTGGAACCTCCAGATTGGCCCCTCCTTTTCCAAGGAGTCGAACCCGGCTCAGTACGTGGGCACGGTGGCTGACGCTGCTGCCGTGAATACCTACGGCGCCTCCTACCTGTTCGCGCCGCTCAAGCAGACGACGCTGGCCATAGAGACCCGCTTGGATGTCACGTTCACGCCCAAGCTCTCCTTCGAGCTCTACGCCCAGCCCTTCATTTCAAGCGGCGACTATGGGCGCGTGGGCTCCCTGGACGCGCCCAAGGGATTTACCTTCACGCCGTGGACGGGTGCGACGGGGAACCCCGACTTCAACTACCGTTCCCTGCGGAGCACCGCGGTGTTGCGCTGGGAGTACCGGCCTGGCTCCACCCTCTACGTGGCCTGGTAGCAGGCTCGCGCCGATTACGCCGCGGGGATTGGAAACTTCAACTTCGGCCGGGATCGCCAGGCCCTCTTCCGCGCCAAGCCAGACAACGTCTTCGTCATCAAGGCCAGTTTTTGGATTTCACCGTGACACATGCTCCCATTCTCGTCGCCACCACCTCAAGCCTCACGGACCTCGTCTCGGACCTCGCGTCCTGCGCGACCGTGGCCGTGGACACGGAGTCGAACAGTCTCCATGCCCTCCGCGAGCGGGTGTGCCTGATTCAGTTCTCCACGCCGACGGCCGACTACATCGTCGATCCGATCGCCCTCTCGGACCTGACGTCCCTGGCGCCCTTTTTCGCGAGTCCTGCGCACGAGAAGATCTTTCATGCCGCCGAGGGCGACCTGCTTGGTCTGGGTCGTGACTTTCCGTTTGTGTTCGCGAACATCTTTGACACGATGTCGGCGGCGCGCACGCTGGGCTGGTCTCACGTCGGCCTGGCGGCGGTGCTCAACGCGGAGTTCGGCGTCACTCTGAGCAAGCGGCATCAGCGCGCCGACTGGGGACGTCGTCCCCTCAAGGCCGAGATGCTCGACTACGCGCGGCTGGATACGCACTATCTGCCGGCGCTTCGAGATCGGCTCCATGCCGCGTTGGTGGAGAGTGGCCACTGGCCAGAGGCTCAGGAGGACTTCGAGCGCGTGGCCCGGGTGCAGCCCAAACCCCCAAGCCCAACGCCGGATCCGATGGCGTTCTGGCGCGTCAAGGGCGCGCGCGATTTGGGGCCCCAGCAGTCAGCAGTCCTGGAGGCCGTGTTCGCCTACCGCCAGGGCCAGGCCGAACGGATCAATCAGCCGCTGTTCAAGGTGATTGGCGACTCCACCCTGCTCGATCTGGCTCGGCGAGCCCCAGCGCACATCGACGATCTGAAGCCCATCGCCGGCATGACGCCGGTCCAGATCCATCGGCACGGCAGGGCCCTGCTCCTCGCCGTCCAGGAGGGGCTTCGCGCCTCCGTCCCACCAGTGCCCATCGTCGACCGTGAGTCCGACGACGTGCGTGATCGATACGACCGGTTGCACAACTGGCGAAAGACGCGGGCCCGAGCTCGCGGCGTGGAATCAGACGTCATCCTGCCGCGAACGACGATTCAGGAACTCGCCCGGCGTTCACCGCGTACGCTTGAGGATCTCGCGGACATTGTCGATTTCGGTCCACGGCGCCGGGAGATGTACGGAGAAGAAATTCTCGCGGTGGTGTCGGGCTAAGAGGATAGGCGCCGCACCTGGCCGAGCAGGGCCGTGGTCGGCACCGGTCGCCGATACCGCTCAAGACCTGCGATGGTCTCATCGAGGAGGGTCATGAACTCGGCCAGTGGCTTCTCGAAGCGGTCGAGGCGTGGGTTCACGTCGGAACATCGCGCGCGGCAGAACTCAATCGTCGCGATGCCGGTGTCCTGATTGACGCGCAGTACCACCACGTCCTGGCTGCGACGCAGCGTCGGCAGCGTCGGCAGCGTCGTGCGGCGGGCCACCAGCCTGATTAGTTCGAGTGCAGGGGCCATCGAGTTTGTGGCAAGCCTGGCGCGGACTGCGTTTCGTTTCGAAATGAGTTCCAGAAAGTCGTAAGTCTTGGCCACGACTGTCTCATCGGCCGTGACCGTGACCTTGAACCGGGCCTGAGGCTGCGCAGGGACGACGGCCTGAGCGCCTCCGAGCGTCACGATACCCGTGAGGCAAATCCCCGTCACGCAGCTCGCTCGCCTGAGGAGTGTCGCCATGAACGGCCCAATTATGACCTAGTAGCGTGTCAGCGGTGGTCCCCCCTGTGCCAATAATCCGTGAGACAACCTCGTCGTTGAGATTAGTGTAGGGGCGAGGAAGGTTCGATGAATGACTCGTATGCCAGTAGCCGTAGAGATCGACGTGGCCGGGGGGCCGGAGGCGG
>JABMNV010000079.1 GCA_013203475.1 Acidobacteriota bacterium | reverse complement strand
TTCCACACGCGCCGACTGCTCGAGCCGATTGGCTATGTGCCGCCGGCGGAATTTGAAGCGCGGTCGTATGAGCAGGCCGCAGTGGCCTGACTCAATTAACTCGCCCTCTGACATTCCCGGTACGATTCAAATGCTGTCCAACTTTCGCCTTGAGCCGCTGCACCCAGTCGGTCTCAGTCGTGCCAAGGGCCACCCCAGGGAGGGGCGCGGAACGGAACAAGACGACCTGCGTCGTAAGTGGCCCCCTGCGGCAGATCTTTCTTCAACGTCGCGCCTGTGGCTTGAAGCCCGGCTCGGGTGCCGACGGTGACTCCAACGGGCCGTTCGTCAGATTCCCGCATTCAAATCCAACATCCCGGGAAGATGAGGCGTGGAGTGTAAAGGCGAGGGAGAGACTCACGTCGATTCTGCGGTCACGGTGGCCGACAACCGAGCGCATCCGAAACCGCGGCGGTCAGAACAGGGCCATGTTCATTGGCCCTATCGTGATTTTTCGATTCCCGCCCCCGGCACCATGTTTGTGCGCGCTGCGGCCCGGATCAGGGCGGCGTCGAGCGTCACCAGTTCAGCGTCGTGAACCAGCGCCAACCACAGATAGCTGGCGTCGTACGCAGTCAGGCCTGTTTCGCTCGCCACTCTGAACGCATCCGCCGGAGGTACGCGGACGCGGGTCAGTCCCAGGCGCCCGACTGCGGTGAGCGCCGCGGCGATCAGCGGCCGCGCGACGGGGCGGCGCCGCGCCTTCTTCCACGCGATATTCGCCAGCTCGTAATCAAACAGCGTCGGAACAAGCAGCGTCTGCCCAGCCAAGTGTGTCGCCAGGTCGGGGCCTTCGGCCTCCCCGAACGCAATGGCGGCAATCGCCGACGCGTCAACGACGACGGCCACGTCGGTCCTCACGCACGATGGCCGCTGACTCGCTCGGCGTCTGCAGGCCAATTCGCTGAGCCAATTGTGCAAGATCGTCCACTGTCAACTCGCGCGTGGACTCATCGAGGATCGCCATGAGTTCGCCCTGCAACGACCGATGGTGTCTCGCCGCACGCGCCTTGAGTCGATCAGCCACGGCCTTCGGAACATTCTTGATGGAAATTGTCTGGGTTGCCATAGTGGATCCATTATAGAGGCGCAATGGCTCCTGACCCACGCCGCTGGTTCGGGCTCGCCCTTGGGCTTGATGCCCTTTGTCATCGACCAGCGATGGATCCAGGAGAAGCCACCACGGCCGACATAGCCGTCGCGCATACCGTACGCCTCGTCGGACAGCGCCGAGCCTTGCGACCCCAGGCTCTCAACTCTGCCGGCATTGACAAAGCCTGCAAGATCCCTCGGGCCGCGATCGCCTCCTGGGGGAAGATCGTCGATGGTGATCGCCACCTGGCGAGCGGGCTGATCAGCAACCGGCGCCGCGACCAGGCACAACAGCAACAGCGCAATCACGGTCCTCATCTAACGGTTGGAACTGTCTTCCCGGTCCGAGTCACTCCGATTGATTGTCAGGCGGGGTCGGTGGGCAGATGTACATCGCGTCCGCAACCTTCATCCCCCCGGGGCAGGGTTCGTGCTTGATCCAGTAGGCCTCATCCCGGTGATCGTCAACCAGCCATTGGTATTCCTGAAGGAACACGACGCTCGTCGACGCGACGATCACCTGTTCGTTGGTCAGGTAGACAACGCTCAGCGCGTCCCAAAAATCACCGTACGCGAACCGTATCCCCTCCTTCACAAGCCGGTCGGCGAGCAACCGGTGGGCGTAGACGGGGCGGTTGAACGTGTACTCGGCCGCAAGGCGAACGTGGTCTGTCGCGGTTGAGATGGCCCACACCAGAACGACTCCAACGGCAGCGCCGCGGAGGACCTTCACGGATTCAAGCTTGAGATACGCGGCAACGATTCCGATTCCGGCAAACAATCCGAGCAAGCCATAACGCATCGTGCCGACGCTGATGACGCCGCATCGAAGCAACGCGTAGACCGCGAGCGACTGCACGCCAATCAGAAAAAGGTAGGCCGCGAACTCCAGCGGGGGCTGCCAAGGCCGGATGGCCCGGCGGTACATCAGCCAGCCAAGTCGGCCTAGCATGAGGACGAAACTGCCCCCGACGACGGGCCACATCCAGCTCCCGCCCTGCGTGAGCATGCTATTGATACCAAGGTCGACCAATGGACGCGGTTCGGCGCCCATAATCGTGGCGAAATGGCTGGTCAGCACCGCCTGCACACCCGAAGCCATCATCCCCAGGTCGATGCACACGAAACGCAGTAGCGCAGAAACATTCGCCCCAGTGCCGGCGAGGGCCCAGCCCGCCCAAGTGCCCGGTCCATCAATACTCGAATACTGCTTGGCGAGATAGACGAGTTGCCAGACAGCCGCGAATGACGCGACGCCGAGGGCAACCGGCCGCCACTGCTGGACGCGCCGCACCGACCCATCCATCAGTCGAAGCAGCACCAGAGCGCCAAGGCCATAGATGGCGAACTCCCTCTGGAGCACACCAAACGCGAGGAGTGCGCCGAATAGCAACGGGCGGCGGCGAGTCGCCCACAGCAGCAGCACGATAAGAAACGGCTCGACGTTCCCACCGCTGGGCTCAAGCAAGACACCGGTGGTGCCCGGCGGCGCGAGCACAAAGAAGAGCGCGGGGATGGCTGCCAGCGCGGGCCGCAATCCTCCCCACCGCTCCAGGGACCTGACGAGCAGAACGGTCACCGCGAGATGGACGAACACCAGCGGCAGCTTGAGCATGGGCACCGTGACGCCACCCACGAGCATGAACGGAACAGCCATCCAGGACTCGACGCCAAGCATGTACGGTTGCATGTACGTGAAGACCGGGAACGCACGGCCCTCGATGAGATGCTTGGCCATCAGGCCCATCAGAGCCTGATCAGAGTCGAAATTAAGCCCTTCAAACACCACGTGCGCCGTACTCCTGAGCAGGGTGAGCAGCACAAGCAGCGTGATGACGACCAGGCGTTCACGTGAGTAGCCACGGGCACGCTCTACCTGTGGCGAAGACGAAGCATTCGAACTATCGGTCATGGCGTTTCTGGCAAGCGGCAATCGGGCGCACCACGGCGGGCGAACCGCTGCCAGCGGCCGACTATACTATGCCGGTCGCGAGTATGCTTCCGATCCCATCAGGCACAACCACGCACAGCGCCAGTCGCCCTCTTCCGTTCGCCGCAGCGGTGACCGTGCTGCTGGCTGCCGTGACGCTGATCGTGAGTCACACGTGGGCCACTGACGCCATCTGGTATCCCCTGCCTGGGTACGCTGCCCATTTCGAGCCGACCGGCTCAACCGCCTTCCATCTGAGATGGCCAGTCGTTGGGGCGTCGGTCGACTTCGGCCCGGTGTGGCTTGCCGCAGCGGCGAGCGGCCTCTTCATCTTCGCGCTGAGCCGACGCCTCGGGTGCTCGCTTTTCGTGGCCGCGGTCGCGGCGCTCGCGCTGTTGTTCAGCGGATCGTTCTGGAAATGGACGTCAATCGAACAGCCGGCAACGTATGCCGTGCTCTACGGCCTCGGCGCAGTGGGCGGGCTCCTGCTGTGGCGCGACACCAAACACACCCTCCCTCTCGTCGGCGCGGCCGTGTGCTACGCGCTGGCGGTCGCTGGCCACCCGGTGGCGCTCGGCGCGCTGCCTGCCCTGCTGTGGGTGGCCGGCTACGGCGGCATCGTGCCGACGGCCACACTCGCGACCGGCGCGGCGGCGGGAGCGACCTGTCTCTGGCTGGCGACCGGCGGCGACTCCTCCTTCCAGGCCTGGATCGCGCCGAACGCGCTCACGTCCTCGGTTGGTCGTCTCGGCAAGCTGACCAGCACGTTCGTTGGCGACTTCGGCATCCTCGGCGCAGCGTTCCTGTTGATCGGGATGGTCAGGATGACGGGACGGCCCGACCGACTCGTCCTGCTGGCCGCTTCTGCGTCGGGAATGGTCGCGTGCGCCCTTGTGTGGAGACCCACGGACTGGCCGGGCCTGCTCGTGCTGGCCTTTGCACCGCTGTGGCTGATTGTGGCCGTGGGCATGGAGTGGGTGGCTGCGTGTGGAGAGACAAGGGCCGCCCGCCTTGGCATCGCCGGAATCATCGCGCTGCTGCCCATGATGAGTCTGGCCGCCGACTTCGACAACGGCGCTCGGGCGGGAAGCGTCAGCGCCTTTACCGACCAGTATCTTGCTCAACTCGCAACCGGACTGCCCGCTGACCCCGTCCTCCTGGCGGAAGGGGGCCTGATTGACGGTCGCTTGAGTGCTCGGTTGCGTCAGCAGTCCGACATTCCCTTCTCTCGCATCGCGCAGACACCGGACGCAGTTCTGCAGGCACTCAGAGAGTCGAGACCCGTCGTCGGCTTCGCCGGAGCGCGGAACAACCTGCAAGCGCTTGGGTTCAGATTCGAGCCCGTCAGTTCCACGGGCGTATCGATGACTGTGGCCCAGTTCCTGGACACCGTGCCGGATGGATGGATTGTCGCCGTGGCTGTCGGCTCGCGGTTCTCCTCGTGGATTCTGCCCGGCGGAGGCCCGACGTTCGGCGCCATCGGAGGCACCCAGGATCTGTTCGGGACGTCGACGTCGCACTATGCCCTGATTGGAGTCAAGGGCCGCACCGCAGCCTTGCTTGAGCAAGGGGGACCGCACGAGGTCGAATTGGCCGCCGAGTCAGGAGAGGCACTGCTCCCGAACCTCCGGGCTCCCGCTGCGATCGGTGTCCGCAGCCTGACCGATGGGGCGTTCATCGAGTACCGAGGTCGTGAGGTGACGTCGAGCGAGACCGGCATTGCGCTCGCCGTGATTCGGCCGTCAGGCCACCTTGAGGCGGTGTTTGACTCTGAGTTGAGCCGAGATGGACGGATCCTGGTGAGCCCGCCTGGCCTGACGCCGAGCCTCGTGACTGGACGCGAACCGTGTGTGCTGACTCAGCCGGGAGTCTGGAGCGACATCTCGGACCTTGCAGCCCGCGCCGCTCTCGGAGGGTTGACCGAGCCGGACCAGGACCTGACCCTGTACGTGGCGGCAGATCATTCGCTGGCCCCTTACCAGACGGTCGTGCGCCGGCAGGTGCCCACCGTTGACTCCACGGCGTTTGACACGCGGTCGACAGCTGGGCGTTCAGCCCTGCTCAGCCGCCTCCAAGAGGACGGCCTCGACGGGCAGGTCGCCGCGCTCCTGGACCAGCCCCACGTCCACCGGATCCGAGTTCGCTCACCTGGGTCGCGACGCCAGCTTGAGCTCAGACTGGGCGGGTTCGCCACTCTGGCATTCGCCAGAGTCGAGGCCGGGCCAGGTGCCCTCACGGCAAACCTCTGTGGCTCGATGAGTCCACGCGTCAGTCGTGACGTGCAGCTGGCACGCAATGACCTCTTTGTGTTCGGATGGCATCCGTTGGAGCGCACAGAGAAAGAGCGGTTTCGTTGGACGAGCGCACCCAGGGCCGAGCTTCTCCTGCCAATGGATCGTCAGGAGAGCGCCGCCATCGTGATTGACGCGCATCCAATCGCCGGCGCAGGAACGACGCTGGAACTCTGGGTGAACGAGACACGTTTCGCCCCCGTGACTCTGGAAGCGACCCGGCGCGAGTATCGCTGGGATGTGCCGGCCGAGAGCTGGCGAGCGGGGATGAATCGCGTGTGGCTCGGAGTCTCACAGATCGTTCGCCCCCCAGATCTTGATCGAAGCAACACCGATGGTCGGCCTCTTGGCCTGGCCGTGCGCCGGATTCGCCTGCTCTCCGGGAGATAAGGAGATGGGGAGATGAAAACATCTTGTCCCGTGGACTCGTCTGACTTGCTGTGACTTCGGTGCTGCAAGACCTGAAATACGCCTTCCGCGGGTTCGGCCGCCGACCGGGTCACACGGCGCTGGTTGTGCTGACGTTGGCCGTGGGGCTTGGGCTCAACACGGTGGCGTTCTCCAGCGTCAACGCCCTGCTATTCAAGCCCTTCCGCACGCCGCACGCCTCTGAATATGGCTGGGTGTTTGCCGGCCCGCCAAACAATCATCTGGGAAATGTCTCGCGGGAGCTCTTCCAGGCCCTGCGCTCGCGAGCCTCCACATTGGACACTCTGGTGGCGGAGGGCCGCGTTTCCCTTGGAGCCACCAGCCCGGACGGTGCCGAGCAGGTCTGGGGGCTGGCGGTGTCCTCAGACTATTTCTCCGTGGTCACTGCCCCGACGGTCGTGGGCCGAGTCCTTTCTCGCACCGACGTCGCCGACGGCGCGATCCCGATTCTCATCAGCGAGCGCTACTGGCAGAGCCGATTTGATGCGGCCGACATGACCACCGTCCATCCCGTCCTGAACGGGCAACTCACCAGCGTCATCGGTGTGGTCGCTGATGGATTTCAGGGCCCCGGCGGCATCTTCGAACCTCACCTGTGGTTTCCACTCGAAGCCACCCACCTCCTGCGACTCTCGGTGGGCCCGACAGATCCGTGGCTGACCATGATGGCGAGACCTGGAGCTGGAGTAACACCGGCGCAGATTGCCACCGACGTGTTGACCATCGCTGCTGGACATGACGCGGCCGCGGCAGATTCGCCAACCAACGGGCCTGAACGCTGGGCACAATACGTCCCCATCATCGACGGGCACCCCGAGGCCCGTTCCCTCAGGGCGGCCGCGGCCCTCGCCATGTCGGCAGTCGGCCTCGTCTTGCTCATCGCCTGTTTCAACGTCGCCGGCCTCATCCTGGCGCGGTCCGCTGAGCGGCAGCGGGAACTCGGGCTGCGCTCAGCGTTGGGCGCGAGTCGGCTGCGTCTCACCCGCCAACTCCTGGTCGAAGGCCTCGTGCTCGCCAGTCTTGCCGGCACGGCGGCACTGGTGCTGGCCATCTGGAGCGAACGAATTCTGGGGGGGCTGAGCCTGCCAGCCCCGATTCCTCAGCGACTGCACTTCAGCATGGATTGGCGCATGGTGGCATTCACCGCGGCGCTCGTGGTCATTGCCGCAGTCGTGCCGGTGCTCGCACCGGCGTGGCAGGTCTTCCGTACGGACCCTATTCTCTGGCTCAAAGCCGCCGCCGCAGGCTCGGGCGGGGGCGCGGCTCCCGCACGCGCGCGGCGAACGTTCGTGCTCTTGCAGGTGGTGGGTTCCACGGCCTTCCTGACACTGGCGTTGATGTTTGTCACCAGCTACGTATCGGCGGCCCGCATCGACCAGGGCTTCAACACGACGCACGTGGCGGTCATGCAAGTGACGCCTGAGGCCTTCGCCCTCTCGCCAGAGCGACAGCGCGGTCTGGTCAACGACCTGGTCTCCCGACTAAGCCTCACGACCGACATCGCTGGCGTCAGCGTCGCGGACCGGGTGCCCTTCGACATTGGGAGTGGCGACGTGCGGCAAGTCTCGACCACGAGCGGAGACTGCGCAGCCAACACCTGCTTCGCCGTCGCCACGTCTGGGGTCACCACGAGCTTCTTCGACACTCTGGAACTGCCCCTGCGAGCCGGCCGCTTCTTTGACCACACCGCAGGGAGTGACGCCAACGCAGTGGTCATCAACGAGGCCGCCGCCGCCCTCCTGTGGCCAGGGGCCAGTCCTCTGGGACAGTGGGTCTATGACAACTCGGACGCACCACCATCTCAAGTGGTGGGCGTCGTGGCCGACATCGTCACTTTTCGCTTCGATCGTCCCCACGACCCGTATCTGTATCGCCCGCTCACGGCGGACCATCTCACGGGTGCCGTCACGATCGCGGCACGCAGTCGAACCGGCGCCGACCTGGCCGCCGCAGCGCTGCGCGCGACGTGGCGAGATATCGATCACACCCTCCCCCAGACCGCCGTCCAGACGATGGACGGACTGATGGCGCTGCCGCTGTGGCCTGCGCGTGTGGGTGCCGCGTTCTTCGCCACGTGCGGAACGCTGGCCGTCCTGTTGGTCACCATCGGCCTGTTCGGGGTGACGTACTACGCGGTCGCGCAACGCACGCGTGAATTCGGCATTCGACTGGCGCTTGGAGCCACTCCTCTGGACCTCCGACGCCTCGTCCTCGGCGAATCGCTCCGCCTGATTGCACCAGGACTTGTGCTGGGCACGGCTCTGGCCGCTCTCGGCGGCACGCTCGCGCGCGTTGGACTCGTGGGCGTGTCGCCCCTGGATCCGCGCTGGTATGTAACCGCACTCGTGATCCAGACTGGTGTGGCGCTTCTGGCGAGCTGGTCTCCCGCGCGCCAAGCGGCCCGCGCCTCGCCGCAAGCCACGCTGCGGAGCGAATAGCCGGATGAAACCTTGGGAACTGCTGGGCACGAGCCACACACCTGACGGCGACCTTCTCACGCTGATGAAGCGCGATCAGGAGCACGTGATTTTTGCCAATGGCAAGATCTTGATGTCGAGTCGGATGCACGGTTCGGAGGAGGCATTGGCCTCGCTGGCCTGCGAGCACCTCACCACAGCCACCCATCCTCGCGTGCTGGTCGGCGGGCTCGGCCTGGGCTACACGCTGCGTGCCACCCTGGACGTCCTCCCTGCCGACGCCGAGGTCATTGTTGCGGAACTGGTGCCCGGGGTCGTGGACTGGAACCAGGGGCCACTCGCCCCGCTGGCCGGCCACCCTTTGCTGGACCCGCGGGTGACCGTGACACTGGGCGACGTGGCGGTGGCGATGCGGAAGAACGCCGCGGGTTTCGACGCCATTCTCCTCGATGTCGACAATGGTCCAGATGCGTTCACCTCAATCAATAACGCGGGACTCTATGCCAACCATGGCGTGTTGACGGCGCACACCGCACTGCGTCCCGAGGGCGTCCTCGCCGTGTGGTCGGCCTGGGACGACAGCAAGTTTGAACAGCGGATGCGATGGGCTGGATTTTCGGTACGCGTCCAGCGTGTCCGTGCCCGACTCAAACAGGGCGGCCCAAAGCACACAATTTTTGTCGGCCGAAAGACGAAGTCCTAGGCATTACCGCAGGACGATCAACCGGGGGCTCATCGCGGCACTCAGGACACGGTCCAACGCTGCCGCAGTCGTCACGGGCGCCTGGCAGGCGAAGGCCTGACAGACGTACGCCGCAGGCGCGCCATCGCGCAGCGTCATGGCCTGCACCCACGGCAACCGCCCGGCCAGCGCCTGCTGTGCCTCACCGGGCGTGATCGTCACCGCGACCGCAAACGGCAGATACCGGCTGGCCACGGATCGCTCCAGCGCGCGCCTCGCCTCACCCGCGTCGCCGACGATCACGATCTGCGCAGCCGTACCGTGCCAGGCGGCGACGTTCGAGACCATGAACGGCATCACTCGAGCCACCTGCCCCAATTCAGTACCGTATCGCTCCAGCGATCTCCGCGCCCGGTCCGTCCACGCCTGATCACCGGTCAGGTGCGCCAACGTCAGCAGATTCCGCACCGTGATCGATGCCGCCGCCGGCTCGGCACCGTCGTAGTCTTCCTTAAGCCGCAGCAGCACCGACGCGTCGGCACCCGTGGTGCTGAACCAGCCGCCATCGCTCTCGTCCCAGAACTTCGTCGTCTGGATCTGGGTCAGCGTGATCGCCCACTCGAGCCACTGCGCATCTCCAGTGGCCTGGAACAACTCAAGGAGCCCGTACGCGAGGCAGGCATAGTCTTCACAGAACGCGTCAACGGCAGCCTCGCCATCCCGATAACGCCGGAGCAACGTCCGTTCGGCGTCTTGCCACACCGTGAGGCGCAGACTTGTGGCAGCTCGCAGCGCTGCGTTCATCCACTCGTCGCGACGAGGACTGTCGACCAACGTCCGCGCCGCGCGCGCGAACGCCGCGATCATCAGGCCATTCCACGCCGTAATGACCTTGTCGTCCAGATGCGGGCGAGGCCGCAGATTTCTGGCCTCGTACATCGTTTGCCGCATCTGTCCGAGCACCCGCAGGACGTCATCGCTGGTTCGTCCAGTGCGCGTCGCGATTTCGTCGACCGTCTGCGCCACATACGGGATGTTC
>JABMNV010000078.1 GCA_013203475.1 Acidobacteriota bacterium | reverse complement strand
GCCGGCGGCCAGGCTGCTCGCCACCCTGGTCGAGATCGAGGTGGCCGATCGCTCGACCCGGCGCATCCAGCGTCATCGCGCCGAGTCCGGCCTGCCGGCGGGCAAGACCTTCGCCAGCTTCGACTTCGACGCGGCACCGGGCCTGCGCAAAGCCCATATGCTGACCCTCGCCGCCGGCCAGGAGTGGATCGACGGCGGCAACAACCTGCTGGTCTTCGGCCAATCCGGCACCGGCAAGTCGCACGCGGTTGCCGCCATCGCCAGCGCCCTCATCGACGCCGGCCGCCGCGTCCTGTTCACCCGAACCACCGACATGGTGCAAAAACTGCAGACGGCGCGGCGCGAACTGGCCCTGGCCGCAACCCTCGACAAGCTCGACAAGTTCGATCTGATCTGCCTCGACGACCTCTCCTACGTCCGCAAGGACCAGGCCGAGACCAGCGTGCTGTTCGAACTCATCGCTCATCGCTACGAGCGGCACAGCATCGCCATTACCGCCAACCAGCCGTTCTCGGCCTGGGACCAGGTATTCCCCGATCCCGCCATGACCGTCGCCGCCATCGACCGGCTGGTCCACCACGCGACCATCATCGAGATGAATGGCGAGAGCTATCGCAAGCGCTCCGCCATCGCCCGCACCAGACCGAAAGAGGTGGCCGCCGACAAATAGAACCAGTCCGTTCCACCTCAGAAGCCGGGATATCTGTCATTCCATCGTGGTAGCGACAATTATCCCGGTCACCGCTCGCATATGAACGCGACAATTACTGTAATTGTCGCCGCTGGTAATCTATTGCCGCAGGGCCAAATCATGAATCGTTAACGTGCAAGTACGGCGGCGCGGAAGTCGTGGCTGATGAGTGCCTTGAGCCGTTTGCGCTTGATCGAGAGGTTTGCGGGCTGGCGACGGAGCATGTTGAGTGCGGCGCGACGGATCATGGCGAGGTTTCGCGCGGCGTGGTCCTTTCGGGTTCGGCATTGGTCCTCTCGGAACCCGACGTCCAAGATCCAGTGGAGATTGTTCTCGATGCTCCAGTGGGCGCGCACGGCTTCGGCGAGGCGTACCGGATCGGGAGGCAGCGAGGCGATGAAGAGCCGGGTCTCGGTGGTGATCGCTCCGGTCTTCTTGATCGTGCGGCGCACGGTGACGGCGGCGATGCTCTTGAGCGCTTTCCATTGGGGATGGCGCTTGGCGAGCCAAGCGGCGTCGGCGGCGCGGACCGTGCGTTCCTCGATGCGGCCGTGGCCGGCGTCGGTCTCTGCATGGCACGGACACTCCGCGCTCAGCACGGGATCTGCGAAGAACAGCGCGACATCGTCCTGGAGCGTCCCCTGGTTGCCTTTGAGCGCGAGCACGTAGTCGGCCTTCCTGGCAACCACCTTGGCGGCGATCTCCTTCTGCGTCCCCATCGCGTCGATGGTGACGATCGCGCCCTCCAGCGCGAGCATGTCGAGAAGCTCGGGGATGGCGGTGATCTCGTTGCTCTTGGTGTCTACCGCGCGTTGCGCGAGGACCAGCCCGGCCTCGTGCGCGTAGGCCTGAACGAGGTGCAGCGCGTCCTTCCCGCACGAGGCCTGCTTGGAGCCGCGCAATGTCTTGCCATCGATGGCGACGACGCCGCGGACGCGCCGAGCCAGGCTGGCCGCCCACGCAGCGAACGCCGCCTCGAGCGATCGCGGCTCAAGCCGCGCCAGCGTCCGCTTCAAGGTCTGCGCCGGCGCGACCCCGTCCCTGAACGCCAGGAACTGTCTGAGCCAGTCGAGCAACTCGCCGCAGATATCTTCGATCTCATCGAAGTCCTCCGCACGGCACAGCAGACCCACCAGCACCGTGAGCAGGATCTCGTCGAGCGGGTACACCACCATCCCGGGGATCCGCGGATCCTCAACGTCGCCGAGGTGGTCGAGAAAACTGATACTCATGGACGGACCTCCCTGTCACGCCCATCAGAATCCCTCACGACACTCAGCGCATTAACGATTTATGATTCCGCCCTGTCTATTGCCGCGCTCTTGGTGCCATGCTAACGAAATAACATCACTCGGCGACGTCTCTCATAGGCAACCATAGTCGACGCTAAGCGGCAATCATAATTGTCGCTCTACAGAAGCGGCCCCTGGTCGTGAAATCCGGCCTCAGGATCGCACTTGTATCAAAGTCAGGACTGGTCACGGGGCTGGGTGACTGGTGACGCACAAGCGCCACGAAACCCACATACGGCGTCAGCCTCAATGGGCGGAAGGCAGAATGATGTGCCTCCGCTAAACGCCCTCGAATTTGGCTAGAGTTTTCCGGGTCTGATTCCCTGGCTGGGAGAGGAGCGGAAGACGATGAAGGCATCGAAGTTCAGCGACGCGCAGAAGGCGTTCATCATCAAGCAGGGCGAGGATGGTACGCCGGTGGCTGAGCAGAAGGCGCGGCACTTCCTGCGCTAGCTGAAACGGCGTGGCCCGTGATTTCAGTCATACATTTTGTGTGCACGGGCGCGGAGGACACCAGATGATCGACTCTGCTGACGAAGAGTAGTAAACTCTGAGTCAAGTAAACGGAGGGGCGGCGCTTCACGGGCGCCCACCCCTCCGACCCCAACCGCGAGACGACCGCGCCGGGGTCATT
>JABMNV010000077.1 GCA_013203475.1 Acidobacteriota bacterium | reverse complement strand
TCGTATCAGTGTGAACTTTGCCGACTGGGGAGACCCGGAATGAGGAGCGCGTGATGCGGCGTCGATTACTCACTACGTGTCTGGTGGTCAGCGGGGTCGTTGGCACTTCGTGCAGCGTCGAGAGTGTGACCACGCCACTGCCTACCGGGCCGTCAGAACTGGCGATCTCTCTCGTGCTGAGTGCCACACCCGACGTGATTCGTCAGGACGGAACCGCGCAGTCGACGATTCAGGTGCTGGCGCGCGATGCATTCGCGCAGCCGATGGCCGGACTCAGCCTGCGCCTGGAAACCTTGGCGAATGGCCTCCTGGTGGACTTTGGTGTGCTGAGCAGCAAGACGATGATCACGGGAAGCGATGGTCGCGCCAGCGTGACCTACGTCGCGCCGGGGCCGCCACCGCCGGCCGCGCAGTCAGACGTGCTCGTGACGATTCGAGCGATTCCGATTGGCACCAACTACGCCAGTGCCCAAGCCCGTACCGTAGACATCCGACTCACGCGGCCCGGCGTGATTCTGCCGCCGAACGGCACGCCTCAACCGAGCTTTTTTGCGTCACCATCCGCTTCTGCCGAAAACGAACCTGTATTTTTTGATGCCAGTGCCTCGCGCGACGATGGACAAATCGTCTCCTATGTCTGGAATTTTGGCGATGGCGAAGAGGGGACCGGCCGGCTACGTAGTCATACCTACAAGTTGGCTGGCACCTACAGCGTCACACTCACGGTCACCGACGATCGCGGCTTGAGTGCCTCCACCGCTCCTGCATCTCACACCGTCCAGCCCGCGGCCAATCCGGTAGCCGCCTTCACCATTTCGCCGACCAACCCACGGGTTGGAACCTCCATCGTCTTCAATGCTGCGATATCGTCGGTGGCCACGGGCCGTCAAATCGTCGCGTGGGACTGGGAATTTGGCGATGGACACCAGGCGACCGGCGTAGCGCCGATTCATACGTTCACCGCTGCCAGCACTTTTACCGTCGTGCTGACGGTGACCGATAACACGGGCCGGAAGGGCGTGACCTCGACAACGGTGGTCGTCCAGCCTCCCACGGAGGAACTGCCATGACCGCTGAACAATTGCGCCGCTCAGGTCAGCCATCAGCGGCGGTTGACCTGTGCCGGGACGCCTTGATTCGATTTTCCGGCCATCTGTCGATGCGTGTGACGCTGGGCTGGGCGCTGCTCGACTTGGGCCGTCTCGATGAGGCGCGGGAGGCGTTCGAAACCGTACGCATGCACGCCCCAGATAATCTGGCCGCCATTCGTGGTCTGGCCCAGTTGCATACCCTCCAGGAATGCCTCGACGAGGTCTGTGAGCCAGAGCCACGATCAGAGGCTGTCCCGGTTCGTCCCGTCGGCCCCGCCAAGCGTGACGCCTCTCATCCACCCGTGCAGGCGCTCAGCGGCGTGGGTCTGACACAATACACCTGAGTGAGTGCTGCATACCCCGATTGGCCAGCCAGATTGGCCGCGCTTCGAGATCGCTGGCGCACCGATGGGCAACAGGCCTGTGTCATTTCGTCACCCACCAATATTGGGTATTTGACCGGGTTTCCTGGTTCGTCCGGACTTCTGCTTCAAACGGCCACCCGGGACGTGCTCATCGTCGATGGACGCTACACAACCGTTGCGGCCGAGATGACCCGTGAGGGGACGATGGGCGCCGTCGTGGTCGAGGGTGTCGAGTCCACGTACGAGGCGGCACTGGGTGGACTGATTGTCCGCGATGCCATCACCCAGGTCGCCTTTGAGTCAGATCACGTGACGGTTGCCGGATTGGTCAGGTGGCAGGCTGCTGCCGCGCTGTCTCCTTCGGACTGGCGGGCCTCCGCAGATTTGGTGGAGCGACTCCGGCTGATTAAGGACCTGTATGAAATCGCCATTTTCAGACGGGCCGGGGCCGCCTTGGCGGATGTTGCGGGCCAATTGGGCGGCTGGGTGAGCGCAGGCCGGAGCGAGCGACAGGTGGCGGCTGACATCAATCGAGGCCTTGATCGGGCTGGATTCTCACACCCAGCCTTTGACACCATCGTGGCCTCTGGGCCTAATTCGGCGCATCCGCACGCCCGGCCAAGTGACCGACGGCTGGCCAGGGGGGATCTGGTGGTGCTGGACTTCGGCGGGGTCTTGGACGGATACTGCGTGGACTTGACCCGGATGGCCGCCGTGGGCCGGGTCGGGGACGAGGCCCTGAGAATCTACCGCGTGGTGCGGGAGGCTCAGCAGGCCGCTTTGGATATGATTTGCGCTGGCGTGACTGCCGGCGCCGTAGATGCGGCAGCACGTCAGGTGCTTGAGGCACAAGGACTGGGTGCGGCTTTTGTGCATGGAACAGGCCATGGACTCGGTCGGGAGGTTCACGAGGCGCCGCGACTGTCGCGCCTGGCGGTTCCTGACGATCGTCTCTTGGCCGGCATGGTCTGCACCGTTGAGCCTGGCGCATATGTCCCAGGGATCGGCGGGGCACGGTTGGAGGACGACGTGCTCGTGACTGACGTCGGCATTGAACTTCTCACACCCGGACCGCGCGACTTACTGACCGTCTGATGCTATGAACCTCGACGACATCAAAGACATTCTGGAATTGGTTCGCGAGCACGATCTCGCGGAGTTCGAAATTGAACGCGACGGCCTGAAGGTGCGCATCCGAAAGGCCGGGGCGGCCTATGTGGCGGCTCCGGTTCCGGCTGGGCTGGCTCCGATGGCGGCGATGGCACCCGTGTCTGCTGCGCCTGCCGGTCCTGCGCCTCAACCGGTTGACCAGGGAGTCCCGCTTGCCGTCATCACGGCGCCCATCGTTGGCACACTCTACCTGTCGGCCGAGCCTGGGTCGAGGCCATTTGCCGAGGTGGGCACCCGGGTCAAGAAGGGCCAGGTGCTGTGCATCATCGAAGCCATGAAGCTGATGAATGAGATTGAGTGTGAATGCGACGGCGAGATCGCCGCCGTGTACGTGGATAACGGGCACCCCGTTCAGTTTGGCGACCGGCTATTTGCCGTGAAGGTAGACTGACGCTCCTTGCGGACGCATGTTTAAGAAAATTCTGATCGCCAATCGCGGAGAAATCGCGCTACGCGTCATTTGTGCCTGTCGTGAGATGGGCATCAAGACTGTGGCCGTGTATTCGCAGGCCGACGAGCACTCGTTGCACGTGCGGTTTGCTGATGAGGACGTCTGCATCGGTCCGGCGCGTAGCGCAGACAGCTATCTGAGCGTCCCCGCGATCATCAGCGCCGCTGAGATTACTGGTGCTGACGCGATTCACCCCGGATACGGGTTTCTCTCAGAGAGCGCGTATTTGGCCGAGGTCTGCGAGGCGTGTCATATCAAGTTCATCGGGCCTAGTCCGAACGTGATTCGACTGCTGGGGGACAAAGCCCGCGCCCGTCGTGCCATGAAGAAGGCCGGCGTGCCGATCTTGCCCGGCAGTGATGGCCCGGTGCGGGGCGAGGAAGACGCCATCAAGATTGGCAAGGAACTAGGGCTCCCCCTGATTGTCAAGGCCGTCGCTGGTGGCGGTGGGCGGGGGATGCGGATCGTGCGCACACAAGAAGAACTTCCCAAACTCGTCAAGGCCGCGATGCGCGAGGCCGAGGCCGCCTTCGGATTGGGCGATGTCTACCTGGAGCGCTACGTCGAGGCGCCGCGCCATATCGAAATTCAGATCCTGGGCGACCATCATGGCAACGTGGTGCACCTCGGTGAGCGCGAGTGCTCCGTGCAGCGGCGTCACCAGAAGCTGATCGAAGAAGCCCCGTCGGCCGTGCTGACCAATAAGCAGCGCCACAAGTTGGGCGCCACGGTCGTCGAGGCCGCCCGAGCCGTGGAGTACAGCAACGCCGGCACGTTTGAATTCCTGCTCGACGGCACCGGCAATTTCTACTTCCTGGAGGTCAACACCCGACTTCAGGTTGAACATCCGGTGACCGAGTTCGTCACCGGCCTGGACATCGTGAAGGAACAGATTCGCGTGGCCGCCGGTGAGCGGCTGTCCGTCCGCCAGAGCGATATCGAAATCCGCGGGCATGCGATGGAATGCCGCGTGAACGCCGAGGACCCGGTGGTCTTTACGCCGAGCCCCGGCCTCATCACCGCCTACAGTGTGCCCGGGGGGCCTGGCGTGCGAATCGATTCATTCGTGCACTCAGATTGCACAGTGTCGCCGTATTACGATTCACTGATTGCCAAAGTCATCACGTATGGACGCGATCGGAACGAGGCGATTGCGCGGATGAAGCGGACGTTGGAGATGACCGTGATTGAAGGCATCAAGACGTCGATTCCGCTGCACCTCCGGATCCTTGACGACCCCGATTTTCTCGCGGCCCGGATCAACACCAGCTTCATGGAGCGTTTCATGCCGGACAAGCACGCCGGCAAGAACAAACTCGCAGAGAGCGCCTAGTGGCCAGGACAGGCCACTAGTGGCGCCGGGCGCGGGCGTTCGTCCTGGCCACGTCACCATGCCCCGTCTCTACGCCATTCTTGACGTTGACGTTCTGGGAGGCCTCGGTCGGACCCCGGCGTGGACGCCGCTGCACGTGTGCGATGCGTGGCTGTCTGCTGGTGTTCGCTTGATCCAACTTCGAGCCAAGTCGTTCTCATCCGGAGCGTTCCTCGAGCTGGCTGACGCCTGCGTGTCGCGGTGCCGACAGGCCGGTGCCGTGTGCATCATCAACGACCGGGCCGACATCGCGGCGATGTCTGGGGCCGATGGCGTGCACGTCGGGCAGGACGATCTATCTCCGACGGACGTTCGGGTCGTGGCGGGCCCCAATGCCATCGTGGGGTGGTCGACGCACGACGATGACCAGGTGGCGGACGCGACGGTGCAGCCGGTGTCCTATGTGGCGATTGGCCCGGTGTTTGGGACACACACCAAAGCCACTGGCTATGGGGCCGTTGGGCTGGCGCAGGTGACTCGCGCGGCTGTCGTGGTCCACGCGGCGGGAACGCCGCTGGTGGCGATTGGCGGTATCACTCTGGAACGGGCGCCACAGGTGCTGGCGGCGGGAGCGGACTCGGTGGCGGTGATTACCGACTTGCTGGCCGCGTCCGATCTCGCAGGCGTGCAGCTGCGCGCGCGAACCTGGGTGTCGGCACTGTAGAACAAAAAGCCCAGAGCCCGGAGCGCTGTGCTCCGACCCCTGGACCCCTGGACCCCTGGACCCCTTTAGTTCCCGATGCGTGCCCCTGTGTTGGGATGGTCGATGGAATACTTCGTGCCGTCACCTTCGAAGTAGTCCTTGGTGATCTTCTTGACCACACCCAGGAGCATGAAGAGCCCAATCAGGTTCGGGAACGCCATGAACCCATTCAAGAGTGTGCCGATGGCCCACACCAGCGGTACTGAGGCCACCGCGCCGACCATGATGAGCAGCGTGAACACGATGCGATAGATCTTCGTGTACGCCGACCCAAAGATGTACTCGAAGCACTTCTCGCCGTAGTAGCACCAGCCGATGAGTGTCGAGAAGCCGAAGAGGAAGGAGCAGATGGCGACGATGATTGTGGCAAACGGAATCGTCGTGCTCATGGCCGCGGCGGTCAAATCGCCCGACGCGCTCTGGTAGGCCGGGTCCATCCACATGCCAGAGGAGAGGATGACGAAGGCGGTCATCGAGCACACAACGATGGTGTCGATGAAGACTTCGAATACGCCGACGACGCCCTGTTCGGCAGGGTGTTTCACGTCTGCGATGCCGTGCGCGATGGGCGCACTGCCCAGGCCCGCTTCATTGGAGAGCACGCCGCGGCTGACACCAGCAGCGATCGACCCCGCCACGGTGGCGCCCACGAACCCGCCAGCCGCTGCCGATGGAGAAAATGCCGAGGAGAAGATGAGGCCAAACACGTGCGGGATTTGATCCACGTTAATGATGATGAAGCTGACGGAGGCCACGACGTACAGCACGATCATCGAAGGCACAAGTTTTTCAGCCACCTGTGCGATGCGCTTGATCCCCCCCAAAAGGACGAGGCCGACCGCGATGGTAATAAGCAAGCCCGGTATCCACGAGTCCACCACAGTGCCGGTCGTGACCCGGACCGCTTCGACAAAGGTGCGGGCAACCGTGTTGGACTGTGCCATGTTGCCGGTCCCGAACAAGGCCGTCGCCACACCGAAGAACGCAAACATCCACGCCAGAGCTCTACCCAGGCCGCTATTCCCAAGTCCGCGGGTGATGTAGTACATCGGGCCGCTGGCCAAATCACCGTTCTCGCGCGTGACCCGGTAGTGGACGCCGAGCACAGCCTCGGCGTATTTGGTCGCCATGCCCACGGTGGCGCAGACCCACATCCAGAAGACGGCACCGGGCCCACCGATGAGGATGGCCGTGGCCACGCCGCCGATATTTCCGTTGCCGACTGTTGACGCCAACGCCGTGGAAAGGGCCTGGAATGGCGTGATTGTCTTCGATCCAGGGACGGACTTCTGAAACGCCCCTTTCATCACCGTCCGCAACGCCGCGGGGAAGCGGCGAATCTGGACAAAGCCAGTCATCACCGTGAGCAGGCCGCCCACGATGACGAGCACGAGTGGCATTGCAAACGGTTGCCAGACTAGGCCGTCGATCGACGTGATCCAGTTAGTCAGTTGTGTCAAATCCATGAGGTCCTCGGGTTAGGCGCTAGCTAAGCAGATCCTTGAAGGTAAAAAAGATGATGAGTCCGATCGCGGCCGGACACACCCACTGAATCAGGAAGCTCCACACGCCTGCCGCAGGCATTGTGCCGCCCTGATTGAGTTCGTCGAGCGCTTGATCGACTCGCCAGACGTGTCCGACAAAAATCGCCAGCAGGAAACCGCCGATCGGCAGGGCGAAGTCGTTCCAGACAATGGCCATCAGGCTCAAGAAATCCATGCCGACACCGGGCAAGTTCGACCAGAACGGCGAGGCGCCCTGGGAGAGTGCCGAGGGCACGGCCAGCAGAAACGTCAGACCGGCCAGTACCAGGACCGCCTTGCGTCGGTTCCACCCGTGTGAATCGATCAGATGCGCGGTCGGCACTTCCAGCAGAGAAATCGTCGACGTGATCGCCGCCATCGTCAGCATCACAAAAAACGCGACGCCAACCAACTGCCCCCCCGGGATGGTGGCGAAGAGTTGGGGAAGCACCACAAAGATCAAGCCAGGGCCCGTGCTGGTGGGGTCGAAGCCGGCCAGGGTGAACCCGGCAGGAAAGATGATAAACCCGGCCATGAGCGCGACCAACGTGTCCACCAGGACCACCCACATCGCCGCGCGGGTCATGTTCTCCGACTTGGCCAGGTAACTGCCGTAGGTAATCATCGCGCCCATGCCCAGACTCAACGAGAAGAATGCCTGCCCCAGCGCCGTGTTGAACATGCGGAAGCTCAACTTCGAGAAATCAGGATTGAGGTAGTACGACAGGCCGGCGCCCGCGCCGGGCAGCGTCACCGCACGGACCACCAGCAGCACCATCAGCACGAGCAACATCGGCATGAGCGTCTTCGTCATCCGTTCGATGCCTTGTTTCACGCCGCCCATCAAGGTGCCGGCCGTGATCGCCAGCACGACGAACGTCAGGCCAATGCTCAGCGGAGCATTCCCGACGAACTCGCCGAAGAATGCGCTCGTGGCCGCCGAGTCGCCGGTCAGGGCTCCCGAGGCTGCGAAATAGATGTAGCCGATGGTCCAGCCGGCGATCACCGAATAGAACGAGAGGATGCCGACGCCGGCCATGACGCCCAAGGCGCCAGCGAGCCACCATGACGACCCGGGTTTGATGGCGGTAAACGCCCCCACGGGATCTTTGCCAGAACGGCGTCCGACCGCGAGCTCTGCAATCATGATCGGTGCACAAATCATGACCACACAGATGAGATAGATCAGAACGAAGAGCGCGCCGCCGCCCTGACCGACCTTGGTCGGGAATCCCCAGATATTGCCAAGGCCGACCGCGGAACCTGCCGCAGCCAGAATGAACCCGAACCTGGACCCGAACGCGCCGCGTGCTCCTGCCATCGTGTGGACTCCCAACTCACCGCTCCCTGTAAACGGTCTGAGGATGATACGGGCAGAGGCTCTTGAGACTCAAGTGCCATTGCGCCGTAATTTGTTTGCCCTATAATGGCCGCTCTATCATCGTCGGCCTTTTGGCAGCAGCCAAGAACAGGATCCTGCGTGGCGAGTACATTGTTCCAAACGAAATCAATTGACCGCCTCATGGCCGACGGCGGAGCCACGGGCGAAGGGACACTCAAACGCACGCTGGGCGCCTGGTCGCTGGTCGGACTGGGCATCGGTGCAATCATCGGCGCGGGCTTGTTCGTGCGCACAGCGGCGGCCATCGCCGAGCGCGCCGGCCCTTCGGTCACTCTTGCCTTTCTGGTGGCCGGTCTCGGGTGCGCGTTCGCCGGGTTGTGTTACGCCGAATTTGCGTCGATGATCCCCATCGCCGGAAGCGCCTATACGTATTCGTACGCCACGATGGGCGAGCTGGTGGCGTGGATTATCGGCTGGGATCTGGTGTTGGAATACGCGGTCGGCGCTGCGACGGTGTCGATTGCCTGGACGGAATATTTTAACGAGGTCCTCTCGTACGTCGGGCTCCATGTTCCGTACCAATGGTCGCACTCGCCGTTTGAGGTCATGGCCGGGACTGGCGTGCACGGCATCATGAATGTGCCGGCCGTGGCCATCCTCTTTGTGCTATCCGCCGTACTGGTGCGCGGCACGCAGGAGTCCGCCTTCGTCAACAACATCATCGTCGTGACTAAGGTGGCGATCGTCTTGATGGTGATCACGATTGGGTGGGGATTCATCAATCCGGCCAACCACACGCCGTACATTCCAGACCCGACGCTCTACACAACGCCCCTGGGAGTCACCCATCAATATGGGGGCATCATGGGTATCCTCGGCGCAGCTGGCGTCGTGTTTTTTGCATTTATCGGATTCGACGCCGTGTCAACGGCGGCGCAGGAAGCCAAGAACCCGAAGCGAGACATGCCGATCGGCATTCTGGGCTCGCTGGTGGTGTGCACGGTGCTCTATGTGCTGTTTTCGCATGTGCTCAGCGGTGTGGCGACAGTGGAAGACTTTCGCACGGTCGGACGTGAGGCGTCGGTCTCGTTCGCCATCACCACCTATATGCCCGGCTACGCCTGGCTGTCGAAGTTTGTGACCATCGCGATTTTGGCTGGATTCTCTTCCGTCATCCTTGTCATGTTGTTGGGGCAGTCGCGCGTGTTCTACTCCATGAGTCGCGATGGGCTGGTGCCCAAGGTGTTCTCCCAGGTGCATCCGAAGTTCCAGACACCCTGGAAGTCGAACATGTTGTTCTTCGTTTTCACGGCGGCGTTTGCGGCGTTCGTGCCCGGCGACGTCGTGGGTGAGATGACCAGTATTGGCACCCTGTTCGCGTTTATTCTCGTGTGCGCTGGCGTGTGGATCATGCGTGTCCGCCGACCAGATTTGGTGCGGGGATTCACCGTGCCGGCCCTGCCCGTCGTTGCCGTGCTCGGCATTGTGGTGTGTGGCGCGATGATCTACGGTCTCGGTTGGACGAACTGGCTGCGGTTGGGCGCGTGGTTGGCGGCTGGCCTGATCCTCTATTTCGTTTACGGTCATAAACACAGCCGACTACGCGCAGAAGGCTCAAATAGCTAGGACGAATTCCGGACGATGAGTGCAGAACGTTTAGACGGTGCGGGCGTCGCCAAGATCATTCGCGCGGAAGTGGCGCCGCAGGTGGCGCAATTTCAGAGCACACGGGGGCGGAAGCCGGGATTACACATCCTGCTAGTCGGAGACGACCCGGCGTCCCAGATCTACGTGCGGAACAAGGAACGCGCCGGCGCCGAGGCGGGACTCATCGTCTCGGTCCACCGGTTGACCGCCGACGTCACGCTCGATGACGTGCTGGCCGCGGTGCGTCGCCTCAACGCGGACCCGGCGTGCGATGGCATCCTCGTCCAGGCGCCGTTGCCGCGTGCGATCGGGAAAGACGGCACCGCGCAGGTCTTTGACGCGATTGATCCTCGCAAGGATGTGGATGGATTCCATCCGCACAATGTCGGCTTGCTGGTGCAGGGGCGGGCCGCGCTCAAGCCGTGCACGCCGTCTGGTGTCATTGAGCTGCTCGATCGCACGGGACATGCCATCGCCGGAACGCACGCGGTCGTGATCGGTCGGTCAGAAATTGTTGGAAAACCCATGGCGTTGTTGCTCTTGCAGCGCGACGCGACGGTCACCATCTGTCACTCGAAAACGCCAGACCTGAAGGCGACGTGCCGTGGCGCGGATATTCTTGTGGCCGCGATCGGTCGACCGGGGTTTGTGACACCAGACTTCGTCAAGCCAGGGGCCGTGGTGGTCGATGTCGGGATCAATCGCGTGGATACGCGCGAAACCGCGGTCAGTCTCTTTGGAGCCGATCATCCCAGGATCGCGGACTTCGACAAGCGCGGGTCACTGGTCGTTGGTGATGTCCATCCGTCTGTGGAGACCGTTGCCGGTGCGATGACGCCGGTGCCGGGAGGCGTCGGTCCGCTGACCATTGCGATGCTGCTCAAGAATACGCTTGCCGCCGCCAAGGCCCGAGGGTAGCGTCGACGGGTCGAGATCGTGGGCGAACACAAACTGTCCAGGTCAGCTGATCGACGCCCAGACTGCCCGAGTCCGTTCCTGCGTCTGCTCGACTGTTCCTGACGTATCAATCACGTGGTCGGCCAGGGCGGCCTTCCTGGCGATTGGCCACTGCGCGGCGATTCGTGCGCGAGCGTCCGCTTCACTCATCTGGTTGCGCGCCATGAGACGCGCCAGTTGCTGTTCCGGTTCACAGGCTGCGACGATGACGAGGTCAAAGTCGGTCTGTCGGCCCGTCTCATAGAGCAGGGGAATGTCAGCCACCCCGGCCGGAACCGCCAATGCGCCAAACCAGCGTGCGACCCGATCGTACACGGCCGGATGAATGATGGCTTCCAGGGCCGTGCGTTCATCGGGGGCTGCAAAAATGCGATGGCCGAGTGCGGCGCGATTGAGGGTGCCGTCGGCCCGAAGGACCTGACGACCGAAGCGCGCCACCACCGCTGCCAGACCGGGTGAACCCGGGGCCACGGAGTCTCGCGCCAGTGTGTCTGCGTCAATCACCGATGCGCCGCAGCCCACCAGCGCAGCGAGGCAATGCGACTTGCCAGTGGCGATGCCGCCTGTCAGGGCAATGCGTCTGGCGCAAGATTCCATGGTCACTCACCCACGCCCTGGGACATTTCAGATTCCACGTCGCTGGCCGGGGTGATGCGTTCTTCGACAAAGGTGTTCCACTCGTGGCACTGCGGACACTGCCAGAGCAGTTCCGTGCTTCGATAGCGACAGCGGGTGCACACGTGGGGATCGAGATAGAAGACTGACTGGCGGGTCACTTCAATGTAGCGGGCCACCAAAGGTTGCGGTAGGTCCAGTGCGGATAGCAGACTCCAAATTGCTTGATGGATCGCCAGCGCGTGGGGATTGTGTTCGAGAGCGGCGAACAGCGACTCCAGTGCCGCGGTCGGCTGGCCTTGTGACACCAGATGGCTGGCCAATGCGGCGCGGGCCCGCCATTCGCGGGGGGCCGCGCTGGTGAGTTGCTCGCAGAGAGCGATGAACCGGTTGGGGGCTCCCTCTTCGACATACAGCGCTTCGAGGCGTCCGAGCGGAAGGTAAGCGCGGTCCGTCGACACTTTGACGGCTGATTCCCAGATCTTGGCGGCGCCCGCGCGGTCGCCCTGTTGCAGCCGGACATCGCCCAGACTCAGATAGGCTGGAATCACGGTTGAGTCCAGCTCGGTGGCGGCCAGAAAGCGTCGGCGGGCTTCGTCGATCTCGCCCTGTCCCAAGGCTTGCACGCCCAGCGCATGCTCAAGGAAGGCCATGATGGTCTTCGATCGTGCCTGGCTGGCGGGACCGGAAATCGTGGCGAGCCGTTGGCGCGTGTCATACGCGGCCTGCCACTGATGCTGTTCCTCCTGCAGCTTTTCGAGATTATTCAGCGCGGCTTCGTTGTTCGGCGCAAGTTTGAGTACTTCAGAGAAGGCTTCGGTGGCGCGGTCGACGAACCCGCCGCGCAGGTAATCAAGGCCGAGGCACAACAGGACGTTGGCATGTTCCATTGGATTGAGCCGCGGACGTTGCAAGAGGGCCTGATGTTCCTGAATGGCCCGCCCGACCTGGCCGCGCTCGCGATACAGATTGCCAAGGACCATGCGCAGTTCCAACGCGCCAGGGTCGAGGGTCGAGGCCTGTTCAAGTTCTTCGATGGCGAGGTCGACGCGGCCATCCACCAGGTAATTCAGACCGACGATGAAGTGCGGCGACTGACGAAGGCGTCGTCGATCCACCCAGTGGCCCTGCACCAGGCGGTACCGCTCCCACAGCTTCCCTGAGGCCAAGCCAACCAGCAGTGCCGTGATGACGAGAATGAGGACGAAACCGCTTTCCATCATTGTGTACTAGGCACTGCGTATCAATTACTGCGCGCTACGTGAGGTGGGCTCGGACGAGCCCATCCCAGCGACCGCGACCACGGAGAATCAGTTCAATAAATTCGCGGACAGCGCCTCGTCCGCCTGCGGCCCGCGACGTATAGTGCACGCGCTGGCGAACCTCTTCGCACGCATCGCCCGGCGCGGCCGACAGGCCCACTCGAAGCAAGACTGGCAGGTCCAGCAGGTCGTCTCCCATGTAAGCCACGTGGTCGTCCTTGAACGCTCGGGCCTTCACCAGGTCGAGGTACGCCAGTCGCTTGTCGAGCTGGCCCTGAATGACCGTGGTCAGGTGGAGCTCATTCGCCCGCCTGGTGGTGGCTTCCGAGGCCCGGCCGCTGAGCAGGCCCACCTCAAGTCCTGCCTTCTGCGCCCAGACGATCGCGGCTCCATCGCGGACAAAAAAAGACTTCTGTTCGTCACCCTGACCGGACACATCAATGGTGCCATCGGTCAGCACTCCGTCGACATCAAGCAGAATCATGCGGAGACTGCGGGACCGGGCTTCGAACTGTTCTTTGGAGATCGGCATCACATCATCTGCGTACGCCAGAGGTCGTGCAGGTGCACCACGCCCTCAACGCGTTGGGTGTCATCAACGACCACGATTGACGTGATTTTACGCTCCTCCATCAGGCGAATGGCTTCCACTGCCAGCATACCCCGGCTGATGGTCACCGGGCGCGCAGTCATGACATCTCGAGCCTGCTGGTGAAGCAGGGTGGACTGCGGCGTCATGTGCCTCCGCAGGTCGCCGTCCGTGACGATCCCCAACAGGGCGCCCGCGTCATCGACGACACACGTCATCCCGAGCCGCTTGTTCGACATCTCGTGAATCACATCGGCCATGGGCGCATCAGGGCGCACGATGGGTGTGGCCGTGCCCCCGTGCATGAGGGCCTCGACGCGCACGAGTTTCTTGCCGAGTCTGCCCCCGGGATGAAGGTTGGCAAATTCCTCCTCGCGAAACCCCTTGCGGCGCGACAAGGCCAAGGCGAGGGCATCGCCGAGCGCGAGCGCGGCCGTGGTACTGGCGGTCGGTGCGAGATTCAAGGGACACGCTTCGGCCGGAACGTGGCAGCTCAGCGCCACGTCAGCCGCCTGCGCCAGTGTGGAGTGGGTATCGCCCGTCAGCGCGATGAGTCGGGCGCCGATTCGTCGGATGGCTTCGACCAGCCGGATGAGTTCCTCAGTTTCGCCGCTGTGCGAGAGCGCGACCACGACGTCTTCGGCGCGGACCGCCCCAAGATCTCCGTGAATCGCCTCCGCGGGGTGCAGGAAAAATGCCGACGTGCCTGTGCTCGACAACGTGGCGGCGATCTTGTGCGAAATGATGCCCGACTTACCCATGCCCGTGACGATCACTCGACCGGCACAGGCTTCGAGCAGGGAGACCGCCCGAGGGAAGTCCATGGTCAACTGGGGAATCAGGCCAAGAATCGCCCGCGCCTCCGTGTCGAGGACCTGCCGCGCGATGTCGAGGTCTTCGTTGTCGTGATCGGTCATGATCGGTTTTTGTCCGCCTCCTCTACGTTCGGAGGCTTCACCACGTCGTTGATTTGGACGAGGCGACGTAGAAGGGGTTCGAGGAGATCGAGTCTGAGCGCGTTCTGGGCATCGCTCTTTGCCCGAGCGGGATCTTCGTGGACCTCAAGAAACACGCCGTCCACGCCGGCGGCGACGCCCGCCGACGCGAGCGGTTCGATGTACTCCGCCAGACCGGCGGTGACTCCATCGCCCCCGCCCGGCAGTTGCAGGCTGTGTGTGACGTCAAAGATGACCGGCGCGCCAAGTGCCCGCATCATCGGGAACACGCGCATGTCGACGACGAGATTGTTGTAGCCGAACGAGAAACCCCGTTCGGTGATGCAGACCTTGGGGTTACCCGCCGCCGTGACCTTGGCGATGGCATGGCGCATGTCGAGCGGCGCCAAGAACTGTCCCTTCTTGATATTCACCACGCGCCCGGTCAGCGCGGCCGCCGTGATCAAATCGGTCTGGCGAGAGAGGAACGCAGGGATCTGGAGTACATCGGCGACTTCGGCGATGGCGGCCGCCTGAGCCGCCTCGTGAATGTCAGTCAAGATCGGGACGCCAAGGGCAGCCTTGACGCCCCGCAATGCGGCGAGGCCACTAGTCATGCCGGGACCTCTGAATGACGAGGCTGACGTGCGGTTCGCTTTGTCGAACGACGCCTTGAAGATGTAGGGCATGCCCACCCGACCGGCGATCGCCACAATCTCACGTGCCAAGTCAACCACGTGCGACGGGCTTTCGATGACACACGGTCCCGCGATCAGTACCAGTTCGCGGCGGCCAAGCACGACCGTGTCGGTGACGGGAACGAGATTCATCGGCGGCCATCGCCAATCGCGGCGGCGTGCGCCTGTCCCGCGTGCGTCTGGGCGTAGTGGTAGCTGGCTTCGATGAAACCAGCGAACAGCGGATGGGGCCGCAAGGGTTTCGACTTGAACTCAGGGTGGAACTGCACCGCAACGTACCAAGGATGATCGGGCAGTTCGACAATTTCGACAAACTTCCCGTCGAGTGAACGACCCACGACCCGCAGCCCCTTGTCGGCCAGTGCCTGTTCGTACTGGCAGTTGAACTCATACCGATGGCGATGCCGTTCGTGGATGATTTCCTGTCCATACAGGCGGAAGCAGATCGAGTCGGGCGCCAGGCGACAGGCATAGCTACCCAGACGCATCGTGCCGCCCATATCGTCGACACCGAGCAAGTCTCTGAGCTTGTAAATGACTTTGTGTGGCGTCTCTTCCGTGACCTCCGTGGAGTCCGCCTCGCCCAGCCCCGCCACGTTGCGAGCAAACTCGACCACGGCCCACTGGAAGCCGTAGCAGATACCAAAATACGGGATTTGGTTGATCCGGGCGAACTCGGCGGCGGCCATCATGCCGCGGCTGCCCCGGTTCCCAAAGCCCGGTCCGACGAGAATACCCGATGCCCCTTCCAGTAACAGCAGGCCTTCCGGGCTCTCAAGCGCCTCCGTTTCGACGAATTTGAGGTTGACCTTGAGTCCGTGCCGGAAACCCCCGTGGTACAGCGCCTCATTGATGCTCTTGTAGGAGTCTTCGTATTCGACGTACTTGCCGACAAAGTGAATCGTGAGTTCGCCCGTCGGCTCGCGGATGCTGTCGACCAGGGCCTTCCACTTGTCCATCTGCGCTTCGGTCTTGGGAAGGTGGAGACGCTCCATCACGATGCGATCGAGTCCCTCGCCCGCGAGACTCAGCGGTACTTCGTAGATGTTGGACACATCGCGCGCCGTAATGACCGCTTCCTGGTCGACGTCACAAAAGAGCGCGATCTTCTCTTTCAGGTCGGGGCCCAGGGGGCGGTCAGTTCGGCACAGGAGGACGTCGGGTTGAATGCCGATCTGTCGGAGGTCGCGCACGCTGTGCTGCGTCGGCTTGGTCTTCAGCTCGCCCGCCGAGGCAATGTAAGGCACCAGTGTCAGGTGAATAAAGAGGGCATTCCCTCGACCGACATCCTGCCGGAACTGGCGAATGGCTTCGAGGAACGGCAGACTCTCAATGTCGCCAACGGTGCCGCCGATTTCGACCAGGAGGACGTCGACTCCCTCTGCTGCAGACCGGATGCTCTCCTTGATCTCGTTCGTGATGTGTGGAATGACCTGGACCGTTCGGCCCAGGTAATCGCCGCGACGTTCCTTCTGAATCACCGATGCGTAGATCTTGCCCGTGGTCCAGTTGTTATTGCGGGTGGCGACCATGTTCGTGAACCGCTCGTAGTGGCCCAGGTCCAGGTCTGTCTCAGCCCCATCGTCGGTCACGTAGACTTCGCCGTGCTGGAATGGACTCATCGTGCCCGGGTCCACATTGATATAGGGGTCGAACTTCTGGAGCGCCACTGTGTAGCCGTGACCTTCCAGAAGGCATCCGATCGAGGCGGCTGCCAAGCCCTTGCCGAGGGAGGACACAACGCCGCCGGTGACAAAGATGTACTTCACTGGACGATCAGGTTGAGAGTGGGACATCACAAGTTCATGCATGGGGAATGACGCTCGCGGGCTGAGGCATGCCAGACATCAGCAGGCGCACCCGATCCAAATCGGCAGGTGTGTCCACAGATGGCGAGGCCGCCAGTGTTTCAACGGTTCGAAGACGAAAGCCATGCTCGAGGGCCCGCAACTGCTCCAGGCCCTCAGCCTGTTCAAGCGGAGTGGGATGGAGCCGGGCGAGCGCACACAACGTGGCCCGACGATAGACATACAGTCCAAGATGTCGCCAAGCCTGCGCCTGGGCGTGTCCCGGACGTACGTAGGGTACTGACGCGCGGGTGAAGTACAACGCGTCACCACGCAGATCGATCACGACCTTCACCACGTTGGGATTGGAGGCGTCAGACTCCGCCAAGGGCGTCCGCAACGTACTGAGGACCACAGAAGAATCGTTCAGGCACGCGGCGATCGCGGCGTCCACCGCGGCGGGATCCAGGAGCGGTTCGTCGCCTTGCACGTTCACGACGATGTCGCACTGCAGGAATTGAGCCACTTCCGCCAACCGATCCGTTCCGGTGAGATGGTCCTGACTGGTCATGACCGCCGTGCCTCCAAAGGCGTCAACGGCGTCGGCAATGCGCGAATCATCGGTGGCGACCAGCACCGTCGAGACCAGTGAAGCCGCCGACGCGCGACGATACACGTGTTCGATCATGGGTACGCCTCCAATTAAGGCGAGGGGCTTTCCAGGGAGACGAGTGGCGTGATATCTGGCGGGGATGATCGCAACAACTCGGCCGTGCACACCGAGCCCAGCGGGAAAGACGACTGGCACGAGCGATATTAGCACGGGGCGGGAGCGAAGGACTCTCGAAGTCGTGTTGTGGACGTTACGCCCCGGTGCTAGGATCGATCCAGAATGCAACGCCTGACCTCGGCGCTGGTTCTGGGTGGTGGCGTCCTGTTGATGTCCTATATCAATGCGCCCGCGGCACCCAGGCCGGCCCCTCCGCGCGTGACCCCAGCAGAAGTGGCGGCCATCAACGCGATGGTGTCGGTGGCGGAGGACGTGGCGCAGGAAACCGAGCGCCTGCGTGCCCGCCTGTTGGTCACTCCTGCCGTACCAGTCGCGGGACGCGATCCCTTCAGCTTTGGCAACGTACGGCGCCCCGAACGCCCGGTCTCCGGTACGCCGGAAGTCGACGTTGAGGCGCCGGCGGCCGTCGACGCAGCGCCTGCTATCGCCTGGCCTTCGCTTGTGGCGGTGCTGACCGACGGTGCCATCACTCCCACCCGGACGGCCGTCTTCGGCATCGGCGATGGCGTCGAGATGCTCAAGGTCGGGGAGACGACAGGAGCATTCCTCGTCCGTGACGTTGGGGCCACGTTTGTGGATGTCGTCTACGTCGATACTCTCACCATCAAACGTCTGTCTATCCGCTAGTGTCCGGCTCCCGCTCTCTTTTTATTCAGTGAACTGCCGTCATGATCCACGTGCCGCTGGCGGCAGTTGTATAATGTTGTGTTCGCTGCACGTGCGAGGCGCACCAGAGTGGTGCAATCCGCTGCCGCGACCGCAAACACGCGGAGATTCACACATCGGCGACGACTTTTACACATAGTTTTCAACAGATCCTGTGAAGATCCCGTGACGGCACTGCCAGCACTGCAGGGACGTGACCTAATAACTGAGGATCAAGATCAACATGAACTCCGCCGCGATTACTCGTACTGACAAAACACTGCAGGTTCCAGATAATCCTGTGATTCCTTTCATAGAAGGTGATGGCATTGGCCCCGACATCTGGCGCGCCAGTGTCCGGGTGTTTGATGCCGCAGTCGCCAAAGCCTACGGCGGCACGCGTGCCATTGCGTGGAAAGAGGTGCTGGCCGGCGAAAAGGCGTTCACGCGTACCGGCACCTGGTTACCGGAGGACACGCTTGCGGCGTTCCGTCAGTATTTGGTTGGGATCAAGGGGCCACTGACGACACCGGTGGGCGGAGGGATTCGTTCGCTGAACGTCGCGTTGCGTCAGGAACTTGATCTCTATGTCTGTCTGCGTCCGGTGAGGTATTTCCGCGGAATGGAAACGCCGGTGAAACGCCCGGATCTCGTCGACATGGTGATCTTCCGGGAAAACACCGAAGACATCTACGCGGGCATCGAGTTTGAGCAGGGGACCGATGATGCGGCCAAGTTCGTTCAACTGTTGTCGGGGTCGTTTCCGACGATGTTCAAGAAGGTGCGCTTTCCACAGACGTCCGCGTTTGGCATCAAGCCGGTGTCCCAGGAGGGCAGCGAACGGTTGATTCGGGCCGCCCTCGACTACGCGATCGCCAACGGTCGGAAGAGCCTGACGCTGGTGCACAAGGGCAACATCATGAAGTTCACCGAAGGGGGCTTTCGTGACTGGGGCTACGAACTGGCCAAGCGCGAGTACGGCGCCGTGGACGTGGATGGCGGTCCCTGGTGCAAATTGCCCGGCGGCCTGATCGTGAAAGACGTGATCGCTGACGCGTTTCTGCAGCAGATTTTGACCCGGCCGGCCGAGTACGACGTGATCGCCACCCTCAACCTCAACGGCGACTATATTTCTGACGCCCTGGCGGCGCAGGTCGGCGGCATTGGCATCGCGCCGGGCGGCAACATCAATTATGAGACTGGAAACGCCGTGTTCGAGGCCACCCACGGCACAGCGCCCAAGTATGCCGGCCTGGACAAGGTCAATCCCGGCTCGGTCATCCTGTCCGGCGAGCTGATGTTCCGGTACATGGGGTGGCCCGAAGCGGCTGATCTTGTGGTCAACGCACTCGAATGTGCGATCGATGACAAGCAGGTCACCTATGACCTCGCGCGAATGATTCCCGGTGCGACGGAACTCAAGACGTCGGAGTTTGCTGACGCCATGATTGCGAGGCTCTAGGTACGTGGGGAAGTGGGGAAGTTGTCAAGTCACGGAAGTTGGAGGCAGGTCATGAATCGTAAAGTTACGGTCGTCGGTGGAGCGGGCAACGTCGGGGCGACAGTGGCGCGCGCCATTGCTGTCAAGGAACTGGCCGATGTGGTCATCGTCGATATTGCGGCGGACAAGGCCGCGGGCATTGCGCTGGATATCTATGAGGCGTGTCCGATCGATGGATCAGATTCGCGCCTGGTCGGCACTTCAGATTATTCGGCGTCGGCCGACTCGGACGTCGTGGTCATCACGTCCGGCGTGCCGCGCAAACCGGGCATGAGCCGCGACGATTTGCTCAACGTCAATTACAAGATTATGCAAGCCGTCGTCGAGCAGGTCGTGAAGCACTCGCCAAAGTGCATCATTGTGCCGGTTGCCAATCCGCTCGACGCCATGTGCCAGGCCGTGTATCGCCTGAGCGGTTTCCCGCGTGAGCGGGTGGTTGGTATGGCGGGCGTGCTCGACTCAGCGCGTATGCGCACGTTCATCGCGGCGGAGCTCAACGTCTCTGTGGAGAATGTGCATGCGTTTGTGCTTGGTGGGCACGGCGACACGATGGTGCCCCTGCCGCGGTTTTCCACGGTGGCCGGCATACCGCTGACTGAACTCGTGGCGATGGGCCACCTTTCCCAGTCGAAACTCGACGAGATTTGCGCGCGCACGGCCGCCGGCGGCGCCGAGATTACCAAACTCGTCGGGACCAGTGCCTGGTACGCCCCAGGCGCGGCGGTGGCTCAGATGGTGGAAGCCATTCTCAAGGACAAGAAGTCCATCCTGCCGTGTTCGGTCTACCTGCAGGGTGAGTACGGAGTGACGGACCTCTTCGTTGGTGTGCCGGTGAAGCTCGGCAAGGGCGGCGCGGAAGAGATTATCGAAATCAGATTGACCCCAGACGAGCAGACGGCGTTTGACAAGTCTGCCGCGGCGGTCAAGGAATTGACCACCGTCATCGGCGTGTAAGGGCAGTCCCCGGGGCGCGAGCCCCGGGGAGTTCGCCACCAATTCGGACACGGTCCGTCCGATGTGACAGGATCGATACCGTGTCTATGGCTCAAATCCAACAACTAGGCCTCCCCGCCTCTTTGCCGCACTGGGTGCCGCAACTGCTGTGGTCCCTCGGGACTATCGCTGCGGCCTATCTGGTCGGCCACCTGATCAAACGATTCATCGCCCCGCGACTGGTGCTCCTGGCGAGCCGGACCAAAGGCGAGTGGGACGACGTCATCATTGACGAGATTCAACGTCGGGTGCCTTGGTGGAGTCTGCTCATCGGGGCCTGGTTGGCGCTGGGGCACTGGCCTGCACTCGGAGCAGACTCGACGGCACTGGACTTGGCGCACAAGTTCCTGTTCGTCGTCGCGGGACTCTCTGTGACCGCGGCCTGCGTGGCGACGACCTCGCGCCTCGTGCGTTTGTACGGCGCCATCCTGGCGCCTGGCTTGCCACTGACAGGCTTGACCCAGAACCTGTTGACGATCTTTGTCTCGATCGTCGGCGGACTGGTGGTGCTGCGTGGCATCGGCGTGGAAATTACGCCGATGTTGACCGCCATGGGCGTTGGCGGATTGGCTGTGGCACTGGCGCTGCAGGAGCCGCTGGGGAACTTGTTCGCCGGGTTCTTTCTGAGCATGGCTGGGCACATTCGGGTGGGAGATTTCATCCGGCTCGAAAATGGGTTGGACGGGTACGTCGTGGATTTCAACTGGCGCTCAGCGCGGATCAGGCAACTGGCGAACAACATCATCATCGTACCGAACCTGAAGTTGTCGCAGGCGACGGTCCTGAATTTTCAGTTACCCGACCAGGGGTTGTCGGTGCCTGTGCAGTTGGGCGTGGACTATGCCTCCGATTTGGCACACGTCGAGCGCGTCACGACCGAAGTCGGCCGCGAGGTGATGAAGGAGGTCGAAGGCGGGGTCCCTGACCACGATCCGTTCATCCTCTACAGCGAGTTCGGCGACTCGAGCATCAACTTCACCGTCATCCTGCGGGGAAGGGAATACGTGTCGCAGTACCTCGTCAAGCACGAGTTCATCAAGCGCCTGCACGCGCGCTACAAGACCGAAGGCATCGAGATCCCGTTCCCCCAGCGCACCCTGAGCACGCGCGGGCCCCTGCCCATCGCCACGTCTGGCGGCATTCGTTCTGATGGGGAGTAGTCGATTATCGCGCCGAGCCCTGGTAGGGTCGAAGGTTCCAGTCGAGAAACGTCCACACGCGATTCCAGGAGTCGCGCTGTTCGGGCGTATTGGTGGGCGTGTAGTAGTCGAGGTCAGTCGGTTGGCCGACGCGCGCGTACTGCCGATCAAACAGGTGCCCGCCCTGGGGGGCATCGTAGATCTTGGTCTCGGCGAGCGCAGCCTTGCGCGACCGTAATGCGTCGACGATCTGTTCCGCCTCTTCAAAGTTGACGTCCCTGTCATTACGCGCGACATGCACCAGGACAGGAATCTGGAGTTTGTCGACCTGGTAGAGAGGCGACCGCTCCTTGTAGACGTCCTGCTGTTCATTCGGCAGGCCGCCATACCGATTGGCCGGGTCGATCGCCATGTGCTGTCGCTCAACACCCTTCCACGCGAGGCGCTGAAAGAGATTTGTGACCGGGACCATCGCCACGGCCGCCTTGAACGTGGTCGTCTCACGCGCGGCCGAAAGCAGCGTAATCATGCCGCCGTGGCTCCAGCCAATGATGCCGATCCGCTCAGGATCCACCATCGGCATCGTCTTCAGGTAGTCCACGGCGGTCAGCACGTCGTCGACTTCCGCACCGCCGTAGTCGATCGCATCGTAGTGCTCGGCGCCATAGCCCACGCTGCCTCGGTATTCGGGCGCGATCACGACATATCCCCGCCTGACGGCTTCCTGGACGTAGGGGATGTAGTACTCGTAGACGTGTCCGCGAATGTCCGGATGCACCCAGACAATGGCGGGATGACCCTTGTCGCCCCTGGGTTGGAGCGGTGCGAAGACGAATACGGGAATGGTCATCCCTCCCACGCGGCTTTTGTAGGTGGTCTTCTCCATCGTCATCACGTCTTCGGCGGCCTTGGCCCAGGTCGCGTCAGTGACGATCTGACGCTGCACTTCGGTGTCTCGTCTGGCCTTGATTTGCTCAGGTGTCTGTGGGCCTCGGCCACCCTGGCGCCCGGCCGCGCCCTGTCCGCGTCCCGCTCCCTGGCCCTGAGGCTGTCCGGCGACCGCGGTCGTCTGGGGAAGCGATGCTGGCACCGTGGGCTGCGTGGCAGTGAATGACGTGAAAGAGGCGAGAACGGATGCGACCACGATGCGCAACATAAAGGACTCCTTCAGAACGCTCTGACGACTGGTGTGCAAGGCTACCGCAGAAACCGCGATCGCACCATCAAGAGGGATAAGATTCAGGCGCCAAGCGATTGCGAGTGCACATATGCCTTTACCTGAACGCCATCTGCGCGACCTCGCCGTAAGTGCCATTGGACTGGGATGCATGCCCATGTCCTGGGGCTACAACGTCGACGACGCTGATCCTGTCGAGATCCGTGCAACGCTGCACCGCGCGGTCGACCTGGGGGTCACGCTGTTCGACACGGCCGATGTCTACGGTCCTTGGACCAATGAAGAAATTCTCGGCGACTACATTGTCCGAGATGGCCTTCGGGATCAGGTGGTCATCGCGACAAAGTGTGGGCTTGTACCGATCGACCGAACCAGTTACGGCCGCGATGGCTCGCCCGCGCATGTGCGAGCGGCATGTGAGGCGTCCCTGAAGCGACTGGGGACAGACCATATTGACGTGTATCAGCTCCATCGCGTTGATCCCCAGGTGCCTCTCGAAGAGACATGGGGGGCGATGGCTGACCTGGTCGCGGCCGGCAAGGTGCGTCACCTCGGATTGTCTGAGGTCACTGTTGAAGAAATCAGACGTGCTGAGGCCGTGCACGCAGTCAGCAGCGTGCAGTCCGAACTTTCTCTCTGGACCAGTGAGAACGTCGACAACGGCGTGTGTGCCTACTGCACCGACCATGGCATTGGCTTTCTGGCCTTCTCGCCACTGGGACGCGGATATCTCACTGGTGCCCTGACGCCAGCGACCATCAAGGATGGCGACTTTCGCAGCACCAATCCGCGCTTTACGGCGGGGGCGATGAAGGCCAACACGACGATTGTCGAGGGCATCGCGGCGGTTGCATCACGGCACCGGGTGACACCTGCGCAGGTCTCGCTGGCGTGGGTGCTGAGCCGCGGGCCCAACGTGGTCCCAATCCCAGGCACAAAGCGCCGGCGGTGGTTGGAGCAAAACGTTGCATCCGTCAACGTGTTGCTCACGGAGGAAGACTTGGCCGAACTTGCGGCCTTGCCCAGGTCGGTCGCGCCCAGGTACTAGTTCTAGGCACGGGCCACGAGCCACGGTGACAGGCGCGTCGCGCAGTGGCTGCGTGGCAAATCCTGCGTCAAGGTCACCGTCCGCGTACGCAGTTACTGCGATCGTTGATGCGCGTTGGCGCAAGCGTCTGCCGGTGATGGCGACGACGCCTCGGGCACGGTCCTTGCCCTCCACCGTGCCGTGTCGTTCCCGTCCCTTGTCTATCGGCCGCGCCGCCCGGATCAGGAGGTACTCCACAGGATTGTCCGCGATCACTACGAGACGTTTCGCGCGCAGGCCTCGGAGCGACGTGACGGGCAGGGCCTCCCGCGGTTTGTGGAGCGGGCATTCGAAGACTTTCTGACGTGTGGATGCCTCGCAGCTGGCTTCGCCAGATTTCGATGTGCGGCGTGCCGGCACGAGCGGCTTGTAGCTTTTTCCTCCAAGGGGCGCGGCTTCTGTTCGAGCTGCGGCGGCCGGAGAATGACTGAGCGGGCTGCGCATCTCGTCGAGTACGTGTTTCCGGAGGTGCCCGTACGGCAGTGGGTACTCACGCTGCCGCCGCGCGTACGTTATGTGCTGGCGTGGGACCATGCGCTGTGTCGCGCGGTCGTCTCGGTCTACATGCGTGCGGTCCTTGGGTGGTCGCGGCAGCAGGCGCGTGCCCGAGGGGTGCGGGATGGTCGCGGCGGCGCCGTCGTCATCGTCCAGCGCTTCGGATCGGCGCTCAATTTGAACGTCCACCTCCACGCGATGGTGATGGATGGTGTGTTTGCGCGGGATGAGCGTGGCGATGTGCGCTTCCACGCCGCGCGGTACCCGATGGCGCCGGACCTGACGTCGCTCCTGGTGACGCTCGCGAGGCGCATTGGGCGCTTGCTGGCGCGCCACGGGGTGTCCGACGGTGCTGACGGTCTTGACGTGGCCGACCCGTGGGTGGAGGAGGCACCCACGCTGGCGGGACTGGCGGCCGCATCCGTGCGTGGCGTCGCGGCGATGGGGCCGCGGGCGGGGCTGTCGGTCAGGCGGCGCGGCGACCCGGTCGCGGCTTTCGACGCGGCGGGAGCGCGTGAGTGGCACGCGAGGGTGCAGGGGTTCGATCTACATGCGGGGATCGCGGTGCGGGCGGGAGCGCGCGATCGTCTGGAGCGCCTGTGTCGGTATGCGTTGCGTCCGGCGGTGGGGCAGGAGCGCCTGCGCCTCAGTCCCGACGGGCAGGTGGTGCTTGAGTTGCGTCGTCGGTGGGCGAATGGGACGACGCATCTGGTGTTTGAGCCCGTGGAACTGCTCGAGCGCCTGGCCGCGCTGGGCCACGGCCTCGGATTAACCTGGTGCTCTATCACGGCGTGTTGGCGCCACGCGCCGCGTGGCGTAGCGCGGTGGTTCCGGCGCAGGCCGCTGACGAGCGCCATGAACCGGGTGAGGCGAGGGCGTGCCGGCACGAGCGGGTCGGGCGCCGGCCCAACTGGGACTGGGCCGAGTTGATGGCGCGGAGCTTCGGGTTTGATGTATTGGCGTGTCCGCGGTGCGCGGGGCGCATGACGCTGGTGGCCCTGATTCGTGACGCGGCGGTCGTCGCGCGCATCCTGCGGCATCTGCATGTACCGGACGCGGTGCCGGTGATGCGGCCTGCGCGCGAGCCGCCGTTGCCTTTGGATGTCGACGCTGATCCCGTGTGGGCGGGCGGCGGCTGACGCAAGTCCAGAACCGACACGCTGACGGCCGATCCGGTTCCTACGGGGCCCTGATTGGCCGGAGGTGCGTACGCGGTCTGTCCCGGGCCGAGTCGCCGTGCCCGATTGCGGTCGAATCGGCCGATGGACTATCCTGCCGGTGGCTTTTCCGTGCGTGATCCGCGCTTGGGTAGCGTGCCCCAAGGTCTGATATCGCACGTTATGTCACTTGAGAACAGGCACGTAATACGGCTTATCGTCGCTTCGGCCGCGTCAAGGGTGACCCCACCCGAGAAGCCGGACAAACGCTGAAACAGCGTCTTCTCCGACTCTTCGAGCAGCTCGTAGCTCCAGTCGATCGCGGCGCGAAGAGTCTGGTGTCGTTCGATCTGGTCGCGGCTGCCGCCGGTCAGAAGCTCCAGCCTTCTTTCGAGACGTGCCAGGAGAGCTCTCGGGGAGAGCAGGCGGGTTCTCGCCGCGGCCAGTTCGATTGCGAGCGGCAGGCCGTCGAGCCGACTGCAGATCTCGCCAACGATCCGAACGTCCTCGTTGGTGGGCTCGAAGCCCGGTCGCGCGAGCCGGCTCCGCTGCAGAAACAATTGCACGGCCTCGGAACTGAGGAGCTCACTTTCGCTCGCATCGCTCCGTGGCAGCTCGAGCGGCGGAACGGGAAGCGCGAGCTCTCCGCTCACGCGAAGAGGAACGCGTGTCGTCACCAGCACCTTGAGGTTCGAGCAGGCTTCTAGTAGCCGAGCCACCATCGGGGCGCCATCGATGAGCTGCTCGAAGTTATCGAGAACGAGCAGGAGCTCCTGGTCTCGAAGTCGTTGCTCGACCTCGACCGCCAGGTCTCCGGTTTTCGTTTCGATCCCGAGTGCACGCGCCACCGCGTCCCAGACCAGCTCCGGTCGGGTCACCGAGGCCAGAGGCACGAACGTCGCTCCGTCCGCGAAACGCTGCCCGCAGCTTCGAGCCGCTTCGACGGCGAGGCTCGTCTTGCCGGTCCCGCCAGGGCCGGTAAGGGTGAGAAGGCGCGTCGAGCCGAGAGCAGCGTCCACTTCCGAGATCTCCCGCTCCCGTCCGATGAAGGTCGTGAGTCTGGGCGGTACATCGATGACACCGCGATGGAGGGCGCCGATGGTGGCTGGGACGCGAGCCCGACGGGTTCTCCAAGGCCGCGACCATCGCCTCCGCGCTGGCGTAGCGGTCTCGTGGGTCCTTGGCAAGGGCGCGTGCGAGGACATCGCGGACCGGCTGGTCGAGCTTGCGGTTCGAGAGCAGCTCGGGCTCACGGTGGGTGATCGCGTACATC
>JABMNV010000076.1 GCA_013203475.1 Acidobacteriota bacterium | reverse complement strand
GGCGTCGAGCGGCTGCTTTGCCGTGACCAACGCGTACCAGCAGCGACAGATGCAGCTGGGCTTCAAGATCGCGTTCTAACACCACACGACAACTGACATCCCCTGTGCTTTCCGCCCTCGCGCGGCCGAGCACAGGGGATTTTTTTTGGCAGGCACGCGGGGCGCACCGAGACCATCACGTTTGGCCGACGACTCGACGACTCCCCTCGGCCCTGCACCCTGGCCGCGACTCCAGCCAACAGTACCGCCAAGGATGTCGCGCCAAGGCTCTTGAGAAGGAATAGGATGAGCGTAGCTTGGTCAGGTCTTGGCTTGGAGGAAGTCCTATGAAGTGTGTCATCGCCGGAGGCTCGGGGTTCCTGGGCCGCCCACTCAGCATGGAACTCGTCGCCAAGGGGCATGAGGTTGTGGTCCTGACCCGAGGGGCTGCCCATACTTCTGGGGGCGTGCGCTACGCGACCTGGGAAGCCGACGAAGAACCTGGGCCTTGGCACGCGGAGATTGATGGCGCTGATGCCGTCATCAATCTGGCCGGCGCGGGAATCGCAGACCAGCGATGGAGCGCCAACCGCAAACAAACGCTCCGGGGCAGTCGCCTGTCTGCCACGCGAGCCCTGGTCGTCGCCATCCGGTCAGCCACCGCCCGGCCAAAGGTGTTTCTGACGGGATCGGCCATCGGTTTCTACGGTCCCCAGCCGGAAAACGGACCAGAACTGGACGAATCAGCTCCGCCCGGCTCCGATTTTCTCGCGACGTTGTCGGTGGACTGGGAGGCAGAGGCGCACGCGGTTTCGGCGCTCGACTGCCGAGTCGTGATCCTTCGCACGGGCGTTGTTCTGGCGCGCGACGGTGGCGCGCTGAAGAAACTGATCCCCCCGTTCAAGTTCTTCGTCGGAGGCCCTATCGGGACCGGGCGTCAGGTCATGTCCTGGATCCATCGCCGTGACTGGATCGAGCTCGTGGTCTGGCTGCTCCACCAGGACAACGTCAGTGGCGCGTTCAACGCCACGGCACCACATCCAGCGACCAACGCCGAGTTCTCCACAGCGCTCGGGGCAGCTCTGGGACGACCGAGCTGGCTGACGGTTCCGGCATTGGCGCTCAGGGTGATTGTGGGAGAAATGGCCGGGCCGGCGCTGCTGGCCGGCCAGCGTGTCGTCCCAAAACGCGCCGTCGATCTGGGTTTTTCTTTTCAATTTCCCGAGATCGGCGCCGCAATGCAGGATGCGGTGCGATAATTCCCGCGTACACAAACCCTACACGGCCCGTTGGCGCCCGTCGGCAGGATGCGCTTACGAGCAGGAGAGATGATATGAAGAATCGTTGGCGTTCCCTGTTGCTCAGCAGTGCCTGTCTTGGTGCGGCTGGCGCATTCCTGGCTGGATTGACTCCCGTACACATCGAGGCCCAGGCTGGACTGGCCCCGGCTCCGGCGCGCGGCGCGGGCGAAGGTCTCGGCCCGTTCAACCGCATGGTCATCCGCAATGTGATGATCATCGACGGCACAGGCGGCCCCGCTTTTGGCCCCACGAATGTGACTGTCTCGGGCAATCGCATCCAATCCGTGGGTGGCGGCGGAGGCGGCCGAGGGGGTGGCGCGCCGGCGGACCATGAGATCGACGGCACCGGCATGTATCTGATGCCAGGCTTCATCGATATGCACGTGCACGGTGGCGGAGCCCCCAAGAATGATGAGGTCGAATACGCCTACAAGCTCTGGCTGGCAAGCGGCGTCACCACGGTGCGTGGTGTGGCCCTCGGCGGCGGTCAGTTTAGCGCCAGCGAACGTGCGCGCAGCGAGAACAATGAAATCGTGGCGCCGCGCATCTTCAACTACCAGCGGCCAGGTGGCACAGATTCGCCTGAGACAGCGCGCGCCTGGGTGCGACAGAACGTCAACATGATCGATGGTCTGAAGATCGGGGCCTACGATCCTGAGGTCATGGCTGCCGTCATCGACGAGGCACACAAGAACGGCCTGGGCACAACTGCGCACCTCCAGCAGAGCGGCGTGGCGCAGATGAACGCGATCGATGCCGCCCGCGTGGGCCTCGACACGGTGCCCCACTTCTACGGCCACTTTGAATCACTGCTCAAAGACACGGTCGTTCAAGCCTGGCCCGTCGACATGAACGCCAATGACGAGCAGCACCGCTTTGGTCAGGTCGCCCGACTCTGGAATCAAATCTACGAACCCGGCTCTCCCGAGTGGAAGGCGTATCTCCAGGAGCACCTTGAGCTCGGCACGACGTTTGATCCGACGATGACAATTTATTCGGCGGGACGAGACGTCATGCGCATGCGCGAGGCGGACTACCACGACAAGTACACGCTCCCGTCGCTGATGGACTACTACACGCCCAGCCGACAGAACCACGGGTCGTACTGGTACGACTGGACGACTCATGACGAAATCGCGTGGCGCAACTTCTACCAGGTCTGGTTCAAGCTCGTGAACGACTACAAGAAGATGGGCGGCCGGGTCACGACGGGCTCCGACTCCGGGTTCATTTACCAGACCTACGGTTTCGGCTACACGCTGGAACTGGAGATGCTGCAGGAGGCAGGCTTCAATCCGCTCGAAGTGATTCAAGCGGCGACGATGAATGGAGCCGCGACGTTGTCCGAGTGGCGTGCAAACCCAGTTGAATTCGGCGTCGTCAAGTCGGGCAAACTGGCGGATCTGATCCTGGTTGATCAGAATCCTCTCCAGAATCTCAAGGTGCTCTACGCCAACGGCGCCGTACGCCTCAACGATGCGAACGGCCAGGTCGAACGTGTGGGCGGCATCAAGTGGACCATCAAGGACGGCATCGTCTATGACGCCAAACAGTTATTGGCGGACGTGGCTGTGATGGTAGAAAAGCAAAAGGCCGCCAGGAAGTAACTTATGAAGCTGCATACGAAAATTCTTCTCGGGTTGCTGGCCGGTGTCGTTCTTGGCGTGGCGACCAACCTGACCGTGGGCGTGGATCACCCCGCGGTCGAGTTCATCAATACCTACCTGGCGGTTCCGGTGGGCCAGGTCTTCCTCCGAATGCTCTTCATGGTGGTGATGCCGCTGGTGTTTGCCTCCATCACGTTGGGCGTCGCCGGCCTGGGTGACATCCGCAAAGTGGGCCGCATCGGCGGAAAGACGATGGCCTACTTCTTTGGCACGACAGCCCTGGCCGCCATACTCGGCCTGATCGTGGTCAACGTGATCCAGCCCTGGGAGCGCGTCTCGCCCGAGACCCGCACAGAATTGATGGCCCAGTTCAGCACGGATGCGGCCAGCCGGGTCGAGCAAGCGTCGACCACGGCTAGGTTCGGGCCCGACACATTCGTGAACATCGTGCCCAGCAATCCAGTCGATGCTGCGGCGCGCACAGACATGCTGGGCATCATCTTCTTTGGCCTGATGTTCGGTGCGGCACTCACGCTGATTCCGCCGGCCAGGGCCAAGCCCATGATCGACTTTCTCGAAGCGTTGAGCGACGTCGTGATTCAGATCATCGGTTTCGCGATGCGGCTCGCGCCGTACGGTGTGGCCTGCCTGATCTTCACGGTCAGCTCTCGATTCGGATTTGACCTGCTTTTCGCCGTGGCCGCATTTGTTATCACGGTGTTGGTCGCGCTGGTGCTCCACCTGGCGATCACGATTTCCTCGATCGTTCGATTCGTGCTGGGCCTGTCACCGCTGGTATTTTTCTCGCGCATCAAGGCTGTGATGATTACGGCCTTCTCGACCAGCTCAAGTAACGCCACCCTGCCAACGTCACTGAATGCTGCGGAAACCCAGTTGGGTGTTTCCAGACAAGTGGCGGGCTTCGTCTTGCCGCTGGGCGCCACGATGTGCATGAACGGCACGTCGATTTTTGAAGGCATCACCGTCATCTTTCTCGCGCAGATCTTTGGCGTCGACCTGTCCATCTTCCAGATGGCGGTCGTGATGACCATGGCAGTGGTCACCGCAATCGGCGCAGCCGGTGTTCCCGGCGGCTCGATTCCCTTGCTCGTGGGTATTCTGGTGATGTTTGGCGTCCCCGGGGAAGCCATCGCCATCGTGCTCGGAGTTGATCGCATTCTGGATATGTCGCGCACTTCCGTCAACGTCGTCACGGACCTGACGGCCGCGGTCTGGATTGCCAAGACCGAAGGCCAGTGGACGCCGGCCTCATTGCCCCAATTGAAATGAGGCAATGGGGCAATGGGGCAATGGGGGAGGCGCCTTATGTGGACATGTAAGAAGTGCGGCGAGGTGCTCGAAGACACTTTCTCTTGCTGCTGGAAGTGCCGAACTGACCGGTCCGGAACCGAGCAGTTTTCTTCGCCCCAAGCCGAGACTGAGGCGCCGAGACCGCTGGCCTGCCCCAGGTGCGATGTCGCACTCGCGTATGTCGGCACGAAGGCTTTCCATGAAGGCACGCGGTGGGGAGTGCTTGGAGAACTTGGCGAGTTGTTCGTCAACAAAGAACGGCTCGACGTCTACAGCTGTCCGCGCTGCGGCCGGGTGGAGTTTTTCGTCGATGGCGTGGGTGAAGAGTTCCGACCTCACTGAGTAGTGCGGATACCATAGAGCGGCATGTCTGAAGAGCCGCAACCGGTCGAAGCGCCCCGACAAAAAAAGTTCGATCGGCGCATCATTGACGGCCCATTGCCCCATGCGGTCTGGATGCTGGCGTGGCCGACCATGCTGCAAAACATCATTGGTGGACTACAGGGCATTGTGGACCACGCCATGGTCGGGCACTATGTCGGCCTGAACGGCAACGCGGCCATCGGCGTCAGTCTTCAACTCTTTATCCTCGTCATCGTCTTTGTCGCGTCGGTGTTCTCCGGCATGGGCGTCCTGGTGGCGCGTTTCGCCGGGGCCGGCGACGTCGCCGCGGTGAATCGGACGGTGTATCAAGCATTTCTGACCGCCGTGTTCATCGCAATGGGCGTTCTGGCGCCCATCGGGTACTTCGCGGCCCCCTGGCTGCTGTCAGCGGTCAATGCTGCGCCGGAGGTGCAGCGCGAGGCCCTGCCGTACATCCGGACCATGTTCGTGTCGAGCATCGGCATGCTCATCTTCTTCATGATGAGCGGCGCCCTGCGGGCGGCCGGCGACGTCCAGACCACACTGCGAATGGGCATCTTCATGACGGCGATGAACGTCGTGCTGAACATCGCGCTCATTGGCGGCGTTGGACCGATTCCGGCGCTCGGCACATTTGGCGCTGCCTTGGGCACGGCGATTTCCAGCATCATCACCGGCGTCGGATTCGTCTGGCTGTTGTTTTCTGGGCGGTTGGTGATTCGCTTCACCCGGAGCATGAGCTTCAAGCCTGACTGGAAGATCATTCGGGAATTGTTCCGCTTCGGATTGCCAACGGGATTCCAAGGCATCGCCATGAACCTGGCAGGCCTGCTGATGCTCCGGTTTATCGGAGGACTGCAGTTCAGCGCCGAAGCCCAGGCCGCCTATGCCGTGGGATACACCGAGCTGTTTTCGTTGATTACCTGGACGTCGGTCGGCCTGATGGGGGCGACCGCCGCCGTTGCTGGCCAGAACCTCGGCGCGGGGCATCCGGACCGGACCGCGCAGACGGCCTGGGTCGCCGCACGCATCGGCCTGGGTGTCGCAGCCGTCGTGGGCGCCGCATTCGTACTCGCCCCACGGGTTCTGCTCGGCGCATTTGCGCTCACCGAAGGCGTTGGGTTTGAGCTGGGACGACAACTGCTGGCCTACCTCGCCGTGTCTGGCTTCTTCGTCACCGTGGCACTGACCTATACGGGCGGCCTGCAAGGCACTGGCGACACCAAGAGTCCCCTCTACATCTCGATCGTGTCGCAGGTCATCATTCCCGTCGGCCTCTGCACGACCATTTCCATGATGCGAACGCTTGAGGCCCCAGACATTTGGCTGGCGATCGTTCTCGGCCACGCCACGAGAGCCATGCTCAGCGTCATTCGATTCCGCCAGGGCAAGTGGCGGAACATCACAGTGTCGATCCAGAAGGGGACAAACGATGCCGCTGTTTGATTTCAGATGCCGTGCGTGCGGTCAGGAATTTGAGTCGTTGGTCCGATCAGCCGGTTATGGCGACCCACCCACGAGTTGCCCGTCATGCCAGGCCGTCGACCTGGAACGACTCCTGTCGAGTTTTGCCGTCAGTTCCGCCGACAAGACCAGAGCCGCCGCAGCCGCCAAGAACAAGAAGGCCGCGGCGATTGGACGGGCCGACACAGCCGCGATGGATCGGGAAATCGACCATCACCGCCACGAAGATCACTAGATGTCAGCGCGCTCGCTGACAGAACCACTGATCGCCACGATCGCCGTGGTCGCGATTGTGGTGCACCTGGCACTGGGGTCTGACTGGCCACTCTTCGCGGCCCTGGCATTGGGTGGCGTGCCCTTGGTCTTCGAATTGGGGATCCGCCTAGCCAAGGGTGACTTCAGCTCGGACCTGCTGGCAGGCATCTCGATCGTCACCGCCATCCTCCTCGATGAGTACCTCGCCGGCACCCTTGTCGTCCTGATGCTCTCGGGCGGACAAGCCCTGGAAGCCTACGCCGTCGGACGGGCATCGTCGGCGCTTTCCGCATTAGCGAAACGGCTGCCAACGGTCGCACATCGCAAGCAGGGTGACGACATGACAGACGTCCCATTGGACGTCGTCGCGCCCGGCGACACTCTGGTCGTGTTTCCCCACGAGACCTGTCCGGTTGACGGCAGCGTCCTCGGGGGACGAAGCACGATGGACGAGTCGTACCTGACAGGCGAACCCTATGTGCTGTCAAAGACCGTGGGCACGAGTGTGCTGTCTGGTGCCATCAACGGCGAAGGCGCCTTGGCGATCAACTCGGCGCCATCTATACACCGGTGGCCATTGCGGTCGCGGTCCTCGCCTGGCTGATCAGCGGCGATCCAATCAGATTCCTGGCCGTCATGGTCGTCGCAACCCCGTGTCCGCTGCTGATTGCCATTCCGGTGACGATCATCGGGTCCGTCTCGCTGTCAGCCCGAAGAGGCATCATTATCAAAGACCCAGCGGTACTCGAACAGATCGACACATGCCGGACTGCGATTTTCGACAAGACAGGCACGCTCACGTATGGCGAGCCGAGGCTCACCGAGATCCTGACGACTCCCGATGTCAACGCTGACAATGTGCTCTCGGCCGTTGCAGGATTGGAGCGGTATTCGCGTCATCCGCTGTCATCGGCGATCACGGCCGGAGCCAAAGAGCGCGGATTGACTCTGGACGAAGCGACCGAGGTCACCGAACGGCCTGGCGACGGCCTGCGCGGCATCATTGGCGGCCTCTCCGTGCAAGTGACGGGGCGAGGCGCACACCTCGCTCGAGTCCCCGAAGACTCAGCAGCACTGCCGCCAGTCGCCGATGGTCTTGAGTGTCTCGTGGTCATCGACGGTCGCTACGCAGCCACGCTGCGCTTCCGCGATGAGCCTCGACGTGAGGGAACCTCGTTTATCCGCCACCTGCCCCCCCCCCTGCATGGGATTTCACGGGTGATGCTCGTCTCTGGCGACCGAGAGAGCGAGGTGCAATATCTCGCGGAGAAGGTCGGGATCACCGAGGTGTATGCCGGTCAGAGCCCGGAGCAGAAGCTGGCACTGGTCCGCGATGAGACCCGACGGGCGCCGACGATCTTCATAGGTGACGGGATCAATGACGCCCCTGCCCTGGCCGCCGCGACGGTCGGCATCGCCTTTGGTCAGGCCAGCGACGTGACGGCCGAGGCCGCCGGTGTCGTGATTCTGGATAGTTCACTCGAGCGTGTGGACGAGTTGTTGCACATCGGACGCCGGATGCGCACCGTCGCACTGCAGAGCGCGGTGGGTGGCATGACCCTCAGCATCGCGGGAATGGTGCTGGCGGCAGCAGGACTGCTGCCGCCAGTCTCGGGAGCCGTGGCTCAGGAACTCATCGACGTTCTGGCCATCATCAACGCCCTCCGAACCTCGGTGGCACCCAAGACCCTGACCGACTACCGCGAATAAACATCGGTCCGGCGTGTAATCTCACAGTAGGAGTAGACGCTGTGAAACCGACCACACTGATATTGGCTCTGGCCCTGGCCACGTTCGGGCCACAACCTGCCACCCAAACTGCACCATTGACCGGTCCCTGGACGGGAGCGATCAACATTCAGGGGATATCCATGTCGATCACGGTGACATTCAGCAGCGCCGCGGATGCGCTGACGGGCACCATCGACATCCCGCAGCAGGGAGCGAAGGGTCTGGCCTTGAAGAACGTCTCTCACAACCTGAGCGCGGTCCACTTCGAGCTGCCCACAGGAATCAATGCCATATTTGAGGGCATGCTCGACGGCAACGGGATCAAGGGCACGTTCACCCAGGGCCCTGCGGCCGGCACGTTTACGCTGACCCGCGGGGCGCCGGTGAAAACACCCATCCCTCGCCCGCCCTACCGCGTCGGGGCGGTCACCGTCACCAACGGCGACGTGTCGATTGCCGGCACCCTCACAGTCCCCGAGGGTCCTGGTCCCTTCCCGGCAGTGGTCCTGGTCACCGGGAGCGGTGCCCAGACCCGCGACGAGGATATTTTTGGCTTCAAGGTCTTTGCCGTGATCGCTGACCACCTCACACGCCGGGGCATCGTCGTCTATCGCTATGACGACCGGGGTGCCGGCGACTCGACCGGTAGCATCGCGACATCCACGGCGGACGACTTTGCCGGCGACGCCCTTGCGGCAGTCGCACAGCTGAAGACGATGCCCAACATCGACGGGAAGCGCATCGGCATTCTTGGTCACTCGGAAGGCGGCACGGTAGCCGCAATCGCCGCGTCGAGGTCTTCAGACGTCGCGTTTGTCGTGATGTTGGCCGGCCCAGGTCTGCCCGGCGACGTCGTGATGCGACGGCAGGCGGCCGACAGCGCCCGTTCCATGGGTGCCGGCGATACCGTCGTGGCGGCTATCGTGGACGCCCACCGGGCCCTGATGGACGCCATCAAGGCAGGCGCGTCCACAGAGACCTTGACCGCACTCGTCCAGACGCTGATTGGGGCGCAGTTCGACGGCGTGCCAGCGACACAGCGCGCCCAATTGGGCGACCGGGCCGCGTACGTCGAAAAGGCCTACCGCGCACACGTGGCGCAGCTTTCAACGCCCTGGATGAAGTTCATGGCGACCTTTGATCCCGCTACGGCATTGAGACAGGTGTCGGTCCCGGTCTTTGCGGCCTTTGGTGAGCGCGACACCCAGGTGCCGCCGTCGATCAACGCCCAACCCGTCCGCGAGGCGCTGGCCAAGAACCCTGCGGCCGTGCTGAAGATACTTCCGGAGGCGAATCACCTGTTTCAAAAAGCGAACACGGGTCTGGTCAGTGAGTACGGTGCGCTCGACAAGGCGTTCGTGCCTGGATTGCTCGATGACCTCTCGGCCTGGATGCTGACTGTCACAGGACGTTGACGCTGGATCGCGACTGTGTCCGACGCTGATGACTCGGAATTGATTACGCGCGCAAAGGCCGGCGATACCGCAGCCTTTGGCGCACTGGTCACACGCTATATGCGTCAGGCATATTTCTCGGCGATCGGGCTGGTGGGCTCGCGCGAGGACGCCCTTGATTTATCTCAGGAAGCGTTTGCGCGTGCATTCCATGCGAGAAAGACCATCGACCCTGACCGCCCGTTTTATGCGTGGTACTACACCATCCTCCGCCGATTGTGCTTCAACTTGCTGCGCGATCGTCGCACGCACCGGCAACGACTGGAGGAGGGCGGACACTGGCTTGAGGCGTTGTCTGCGGCAGCGATTGAGGCGCCAGACGCGGCGGTAGAACGTGCGACGGAACGTGCAGAAGCCCATCGGCGAATTGCCAAGGCGCTCGCCACGCTTCCTGATGTGGAGCGCGAAGCATTGGTGTTGAAGGAATTTGAAGGACTGAAGTACCGCGCAATCGCCGAGCGCATGGGCACACCAATTGGCACGGTGATGTCACGGCTGTATGCGGCGCGCGCACGGCTGGCCAAAGCACTGGAGGGCCAATGATCGACGACCGGACACTCGCGCTCATCATGGCGGTACTCGACGATGAACACTCGCCTGAAGACTTGAACGAACTGGAACGACTCGCGGCCGCCTCAGCAGAGGTGCGCGACGAATGGATGCGTCAACGACGTGTCAAGGAGGCAACGTCAACCATGACCTGGAAAGAACCGACCTCGGAAACCTGGGACCGATATTGGATGTCGGTCTACAACAAAACAGAACGGAAGATCGCATGGCTCCTGGTGCTCGGCGGTGGGGTTGTGCTCTCGGCGTTCGCCCTCTGGCGGGCCGTGCCGCGCCTGCTCCGCAGTCTGTGGAGCGAGTCGTCACTTCCCGTCGGCGTGCGGATGGCTGCAGTCGCGTTGCTGCTTGGCGTGCTCCTGCTTCTGGTGTCGGTCCTCCGCGAGCAACTCAGTTCACGCACCAAAGACCCGTATGACAAAGGAGTGTCCCGATGATTCTGACCCCAGGCGCCTCAATCGCTGGCAAACGCATTACACAGTCGTTCGGTCTCGTCTATGGCAACACCATCCGTGCGCGACATGCGGGCAAAGACATTCTGGCCGGACTCAAGAATCTGGTGGGCGGCGAAATCAGCGAGTACACCAAGTTGATGGCCGAAGCGCGCGAGCAGGCGCTGGACCGGATGAAGGAGTCTGCACGGAGCCAGGGCGCCAACGCCATTATCAACCTGCAGTTTTCGACATCCTACATCATGGGCAGTGCGTCGGAAATTCTGGCGTATGGCGAGGCCGTGGTCGTCGAAGACGCGTGATATAAAGACCGTTCGTTCGGCCATCCGTCTTCACTCGAGGTGTGTCCATGGTTCCTCTGACATCGCTCGCAGCTCCGATCGCGCTCTCCGCCGTCATCGTGTTCATTGCCAGTTCTGTGATTCACATGGCCTTGAAATACCACAGCAACGACTTCAAGAAGCTGCCCGACGAGGATGCGGCACTTGAGGCATTCCGGAAACTTGGCGTGTCGCCAGGCGATTACGCGGCGCCGCACGCCGGCTCGATGGAGGCGATGAAGTCACCGGCCTTCGTGGAGAAGATGGCGAAGGGCCCCATCGTCACCATGACCGTGTCAGCCGGTGGACCGCTCAATATGGCCTCCAGCTTGACGTACTGGTTCGTCTATTCGGTGGTGATCAGTCTGTTCGCCGCCTACGTGACCGGCCGGATGCTTCCGGAAGGCGCCAACTACCTGACTGTCTTCCGGGTGGCGGGCACGACCGCGTTCATGGGTTATGCGATGGCGTTGCCGCAACAGTCGATTTGGTTCAAGAAGAGCTGGGGCACCACGCTCACGTCGATGATGGACGGACTGATCTATGCGTTGCTAACCGGCGGCACATTCGGCTGGTTGTGGCCGTAATCCCGGTCGCGGTTGTTCAGGCACACGTGGCCGCGTCGCTCGCTGAGGGCCTCGCGGTCACGCGCGCGCTGACAACACAAGCGGCGGCCGAAGGTGCGGCGCTTATCGTGTTCCCTGAGACCTGGCTGCCAGGGTATCCCGCGTGGCTGGATGTCTGTCGCGATGTCGCCCTCTGGGACCACGCGCCGACCAAAGCCGTCTTCGCACACTACCGCGCTGAGAGCGTGGACGTCAGTGGTGAGTCGGGGGCTGCCCTCGGCCAAATGTCGCTGGACCATCAGGTGACCTTGGTGGTCGGCGTCAGCGAGCGCGTGACCGCTGGCCCTGGGGCGGGCACGCTCTACAATTCGCTTCTGACGTACGGCCCGGACGGCCGGCTCCTCAACCATCATCGCAAATTGATGCCGACTCACACCGAACGCATGGTGTGGGGACAGGGAGATGGCGACGGGCTGAAAGTGGCGGATACACCAGTCGGCCGCGTCGGAGGCCTGGTCTGCTGGGAACACTGGATGCCGCTGGCCCGACAGGCATTGCATACCTGTGGAGAAGACGTTCACGTGGCCGTGTGGCCAACTGTGCTGGAACGGCACCAGCTCGCCAGCCGCCATTACGCGTTTGAAGGTCGCTGCTTCGTGTTGGCGGCCGGCTCCCTGATGCGCGCCGGTGCGCTGCCCGCGGAACTGGAGCGTGACGCCGAGCGCGCCGGGTCTGCTGACACGCTGGTGCTACGGGGAGGCAGTGCCATTATCGGCCCCGACGGCAATTTCATCGTGGCGCCCGTGTTCGACGAGCCGGCCATCCTGCACGCCAGCCTTGATACCGCGCAGTTGGACGCCGAGCGTATGACGCTGGACGTGGCCGGTCACTATTCGCGGCCCGACATTTTGTCGCTGCACGTCACGCGAGGGACCCGGTAAGTCGTCTCGCGTCAACTTCAGGCCGCATCACGTCGGGGGCTCATCACGCCCGTGCACATGCGCCAGGTACTGGGCTTCACTGTCCAAATGAACGTGCCAGACGGGTACGTGATTACATTCGCCCAGCGCGCCGAAGCGAGCAACTAGTCGGTCAGCGCCGTCAACGGATTGACCTTGGACGCTCGTCGTGCCGGAATCAGGGTCGCGACGAGCGCCACGGTCGCCAGGACGGCGGCCACGACCCCGATCACCAGCGGATCGCTGGGTGCCACGTCATACAACTGGCTCTGCATCGCTTGTCCAGCGAAGTAGGTGCCGGCAAGCCCCGCCGCCAAGCCTGCGCCCGCGATCTTTGCACCGTCTCGAAGCACCAGCGTGAACACTTCCCTGGTCGTACTTCCCAGCGCCATGCGAATGCCGATTTCCCGCCGACGTTGAGACACCTGATACGCCAGGACGCCGTAGACGCCGATCGCCGAGAGAAACAGCGCGACACCGGCAAAAGCCATCGCCAGCAGCATCGGCACGCGTCGGCTCACCAGCGAGTCATCCATGCGTTCCACCATCGTGAGCACGTCAAACAGTGGCAACTCGGGGTCGACAGACGCGACCTTCGCCCGCAGCGAGTTCACAACCGACTCTGGTGTCACCGCCGTTCGCATGGCGATCACTACACTCCGCGCCGTCGACTGGGTGTAGGGAAAGTAGTACGCCCCCACCGGCTCAATCCCGGTGGCAAGCCCTTTGTTTTCAACGTTCTTCACCACGCCGACGACGTTCATGAACTTCGTGTTTTCGGTAATCGTCGTCAGGTCGTTCATGTCTTCGGGTCGATAGAGCCGGCGGCCGACCGCATCCTGTCCGGGCCAGAACCTGGCGGCCAACCGTTCATCGATGACGGTGACGAGCGGGGAGTCTGCCGTGTCGCCAGTCGTGAAGTACCGCCCCGTCACCAGTGGCGTGTCCATCGTCTCGAAGTACCCGTCGGTGACGGCCGTCTGACTCGGAGAGATGACCGATTCGCCGGGCTTCATCACGTAGCCTTCAGCGAAGATCACGCTGTCGTTGAAGCTTCCACCGAACGGAATACTTGATGTCACCCCGGCCAGTTCGACGCCCGCGATCGAACGTGCACCGTCGAGCATTCGATTCACTCCCGTGATGAGCGCGGGATCTTCGGCGTAGCTCGCGGACGGGAAACTGATCGATGCCGTGATGACGCCCTCTGGTGCAAAGCCGGGATCGATGCGCAGGACCTTGTCGAAACTTGAGACCAACAGGCCCGCCCCCACCAACAGGACGCACGCCAGAGCGATCTGGGCGGTGGCCAGGCCTCGACGCAGCACGTTGGTCCGCCGGCTAACCGTGCCACCGCGCCCTTCTTCCCGCAACGTGGCATTGACGTTCATGCGGCGCAGTCCGATGACGGGCACAAGTCCGATCAGAAGGCCGACCACAACCGTCAGCGCAAGGGAGGCAGCCACGCTCATGGCGTCGAGGTTGATTTCGTGGCCCCGAGGAATCTCGTCAAGACCAAGCAGCGGCACCGCCGACAACGCCCACCATCCGACCAGGACGCCGGCCACTCCACCCACAACCGACAGCAGTACGGTCTCGGTCAGCAACACGCGGCTCAGGCGGCCGAACGTTGCACCGATCGCGTGGCGGGTCGCCAATTCGCGGCTGCGCCCACTGGCGCGAACCATCACCAGGTTCGCGATATTGACCGCACCGATCAGGAGGACCAGCAATACGCCACCCCACAACAGGTAGAGCACGGGACGGAGATCGCGAACCACATCTTCCTGCAGTGAGACCGCCACCGTTGTAAACCCTGCGTCTTTGAGGATTTGCTTGAACTGGGGAAAACGTTCGTCATTAGCAACGTTGAGCGCATCCAGTTGCTGCTGCACCTGCCCGACTGACGCGCCAGGCACCAGCCTGCCGACCATCCCCCAACTGTTGCTGTGCCGGCTACTGTCCGACTTGTCTCGCGCGCTGAACACCGCCGGCAAGAAGACATCGATATCGTTCCACAGAGGCGTGAAGGCGGCCGGCAACACACCCGCCACGGTCGTGGGATTACCATTCAGTCGAATTTCCTGCCCCACGATGGCCGAATCACCCGAGTAGCGCTGTTGCCACGTGGCGTAGCTGAGAAGTACTCGCCGGGCGGCGCCTTCTTCAGACTCCGCATCGGTGAAGAGCGTGCCGACAACTGGCTTGACCTGGGTCAGGCGAAAAAACGACGGCGTGGCGACAACCGTTTTCAGGCGTTCGGCCCCCTTGTCGGCGCCCAGCGTCGCCCCACTCGTCCGAAAGAGCGCTTGGTCCTTAAGGGCCGAGAGGGCAGTCAATCTATCGAAGAAGTCAGGAACCCCAGCACCCGCCCGTTCGGCTCCTGCGTTGGGATAGCTGTTGTAGATGAACACCAACCGGTCCGCATGCGGCACCGGCAGCGGGCGCAACAGCACCGACCTGACCACGCTGAAAATCGCCGTATTGGCACCAATGCACAGCGCCAGAGTCAGCAAGGCGGTCACGGTGAAACTGCGATCTTTCAGCAGTAATCGGATGGAATGGCGCAATTCGGACATGGTTGCTGGGACGGAGACGCCGCCCTTCTGGTTCCAGTGGACGGCCTTTATGTTTGGAGCAGGCCTGAGCGCCGGTGTGCCGAAAGCGGCCTCCCGGTCCCGTGATACCGAATCGCCGAGATCTCGGCCATCACTGACATCGCGATCTCGGCCGGCGTTCGACCCCCAAGGTCGAGGCCCACAGGCGCATGGATTACCTGAAGGCGCTCCTCAGACACGCCCTCTTCCCGAAGCATGGCTTCAACAAGAACGGTCTTGCGCCGACTGCCAAGCAGACCGATGTAGCGGGCCTGCGTCTTGACGGCCTCCAGCATGCACGCCGCGTCAAGTTTGTGGCCGCGCGTGGCGATCACGATGAAGCTGTTCCAGCTGTACGCCAGGCCGCCAAGGGTCGTCGGGACGTCGCCCTGCAGAATCGTCGCGTCAGGAAACCGGCTCGGGTCCGCGAACTCCGGGCGATCTTCGACGATGGTCACGTCGAAGTCGAGCATGGCCGCTTGTCGCGCAATCGCCAGCGCGACATGTCCACCGCCGGCGATGACCACACGCGGACGACAGGCGATGGCTTCGATTAACAGGTCTTCGTTCTCACCCTTCAGGATCCTCGCAGTGCCGTGCGGCAATTGGGCCGCAGCCGCGTGTGTGGCCCGTGCATCGGTGTCAGGGTCGCCACACGACCCCAGCGTCGTCCCATCGACGCGCACGGCCATGCGGCCCAGCAGCGTGATCTGACCGCCGACCTTGGCCAGCCGAGTGACCACGGCCACAGGTTCACCAAAAGCTGAAGCGCTCAACAACTCATCCAACACGTCCTGGCCGCCAAACGTCAGGGCCTGATCGTCGCGGTGCACCAGAATCCACATCGTGCCGCCGCATACCAGCCCCGTGTTCCAGGCCAGGTCTTCAGTGAGTTCGTAAGCGCGCAGGGAGTGTATCCCTGTCTCAATGGACTCGCGCGCCGCATCAATCGCGTCGGCCTCAACACAACCACCACCGAGGGTGCCCACGGCGGATTTCACATCCTCGTGTTGGCCGAGCACGAGTGTAGCGCCGACGACCTGAGGCGTACTGCCTGTTGTGCGCACAACCGTCGCGACGGCAAACCGCTGGCCCGAGGCTCGAAGCGCCGACATCCGCGCATAAATCGAAGCGTTCACGTTAGGTATCTTGGCACAGCTGAGGCTGTCGGCCACGGGCGGCAGCGTGATGGTGACCACGACGTCCGGCGGCATGGGGGCGGTCTGGAAAGCCTACGACCCCAAACTCCAGCGGACGGTCGCGATCAAGGTCATCAAGGACCAGACAGACGATGCGGCCGACCTCTACTTGTGGCCATTGGACGGTGGCGACGCGGTCGGCTTCGCGACGACGGGGGCGCCTCACCAAGATGGTCGCCTACCGGCGACAAACTCTTTTATCTTCGCAACTCCACGATGATGGCCGTCGCGGCGTGGGGAGAGATTCCTCAGCTGCGCGGCCCGCGCCGCGACTGTGCCTTCAGCCAGTCAGAGAACGCCGATTCCGGACGACGATGTCACGGCGTCTCGTACTGAAGCTTTTAGTTTGCGTGTTCGCTCTCACGGTTGCTGCCAGGCAGACCACGGCTCGTGCGATACCCGTAGCGCTCCAGGCTCCAGTCACGAACCAGACGCCCGCACCGGTTCCCGAGGCCGTTGCGGCCTGTCTGGGGTGCCACGAAGACACCGCCATGGAGATGACGTTTGAGGACGGCTCCACCATGAGCCTCTTCGTGGACGTGAAGCACTTCGAAGGATCGGTGCACGTCTCGCAGCTCACCTGCACAGACTGTCACGGCGCGCACGACGTGGCGAACCCGCACGCGAAACGCGCCATGGTGGCACGCAGTTGTGCGGCCTGTCACGGAGACGTGTACGCCGAGTACGCCCGCAGCGTGCACGGTCGCGCGCGTGAGGAGGAAGACAACCAGGACGTGCCGGCCTGCTCGGATTGCCACACCCATCACCAGATACAACAGCCTGGCACGACCCGGTTCCGACTGGGGTCGCCCGAGACGTGCATCCGCTGCCACGGCGACGAGACCCTGATGGCGACGTACGGGATTTCGACCAACGTGGCGCAGACGTACCTGGCTGATTTCCATGGTGTCACCGCGTCCCTGTCGCGCAATCTCTCTGACGACAAACAGCAGATCGTGGTCACGTGCAACGTCTGCCATGGCGTGCACAACATCGCATCGCCGAGACTCCTCGGGCCCGGGGTGATGAAGGCCACCGTCAGCCAGGCCTGCAACACCTGCCATCAGGACGCAGCCCCAACCTTTCCTGTCGCCTGGCTTTCGCACTACCCACCGTCGCCCAGAAACGCACCGATGGTCTGGGCCGTGGAGTCGTTCTACCGGTTCTTCATTCCTTTCGCCATCATCGGACTCATCCTGAATATTTCGTTGCACGTGTTACAGGATGTCGGCAGGCCGATAGGTGAGGATACGGGCTATGAGTGTTAACGATACCGTTGCATACGTCGTGCGGTTCTCTCGATGGGCTCGCTTTCAGCACGCCGCCATCATTGTCCGGTTCGCACTGCTGCTCATCACAGGCATGCCACAGAAGTGACCGACCGCGGCAGCCAGCGTCTGGGTCGTCGATGCCATGGGCGGCATCTTCGCCGCGCGCTGGCTCCATCGCGCCGTGGGAATTGCGTTCACCGTGCTGGTCGTGGCGCACCTGTCGGTGGCCATCACTGGAGTGTTGCGTGGTTGGATGAAGGGCACGATGCTTCTGGGACGAAGAGACTTCCGGGATGCGATCGACAACCTGCGCTACTACGCGGGAGACACGGCGACGCCTCCGAAGTTCGGACGTTTCGACTATCGCCAGAAATTCGAGTACTGGGGGCTCATCTTCGGCAGCATCATCATGGTGGCCACCGGGTTCATCCTGTTCTTCCCCATCGCCACCGCCAACGTGCTTCCAGCCCAACTGATTCCGGCAGCCAAAGTGATCCACAGCTACGAGGCGCTCTTCAGGAGCGCCGGGTCCCATGCCGCGACGACCACGCCGTCATCGTCGACCAGCATGATCTGCATTGTGGGCCCCGGAGCGAGGCCTTGCAGCGACGTCGTCAGCGCGGACCCGGTGACGCGCATTTCCGCCACGAGATACATGTCCCGACCGTTGCGCTTGAACGGCTGAATCGCCGCCAGCACCGGGGCGTCCTCGTGGCCGGGTTTGCGGACCAGCGATGTCACGGCCTCGTGATAACCCAGCCGCGATGCCGGCAGGGGTTGAACGCCGGCCCGATCGGCCGCGATCAGCTGTCCTTGCGCATCACCCAAGTACATCGACTCGCTGAACAACGACTGAAAGCGGGACGCATGGAGGCGCGCAGCAATCGCGTCGGGGGCGTCAGGCAGGCCAGCCTCCAGTCGGCCCAGGGCTTGGAGCGCGGTCGAGAGACTCGTGTCGAACCCGTGCGCGACCGAGCTCGCCAACAGTAGCCGTTCATCGAAGAGAGTCCTTCGAATCCCAGGGAGCGCCAGCAGCCACACCGTCCCCGTAATGACCGTGATCAGCCCGATCCACTGAAGCAGGACCGTGTTCAAGCGGTGGCTCAAACGCACGGTACGATTTTACGCCTGTCCCAGCGCTCGCGTACGCAGGCGCTGTTATTGAGAGACCTCCTCCTTTCGGCAGGTCACTCTTCGGCGGCACGGCGCACCTGGGCCGAGCGATGGACGCACGAGGTCGGCCGTTGTCGTCGCCGTCGATCAGGACTCGGGCGCGGTCAGCGCCGACGTTCGCGAAGGCGACGTCGCTTGGTTAGTCGCGCCTGCCCGCGAGCAAGAGTGCTTCAGTCAGGACGCGGCCTGACGACCCGGAGGGTGCCTTGATGCCGGCCAACGCGGCAAGCGTCGGAGCCAGGTCATTCAAGGCGACGCTGTCTTTGTACTGCCCGGGTCGAATGCCTGGCCCCATGAGGATGAGTGGGATGTGCGAGTCGTAGTCGTACGCCGTGCCGTGGGTCGTCCCCGCCGCCAGCCGCATCCAGTTTTGGTCGAGCAGGATTTCCAGATCTCCCGATCGTTCGGTGTTGAAACTGCGGAGCACACGTTGGCTGATGCGGTCGCCTCTCACGTCTCCACGTGCCAACTGGTCGCGCGTATAGACGCGCGCCACGTGCGGCACGCGTTCGGCGGCCTCGGCGGCCACCTTTCTCACGTCAGCCACCTTCAATCCCCGCTCGGCAATCAATCCATAGTTGAGGTACGGCGAACTTCCGGCAGTCGAGAGGTTCCACTGGCCTTCCCCGAAACGGTCCACCAGCGCCTGCTGGATGGTCCCTGGCAATAGGCGGGGGTCCTGGCGGCCCGCCTCGCGCCCGCGGGCCGTCAAGACCTCTGGCAACGGCGCCACGCCGTGATCGGACGTCAACGCGACCAGTGTGTGCTCGAGTCCGACGGCCTTGTCCACGTAGGCGAGCAACGCCCCCACAATCGCGTCCGCCCGCACCGTGACATCGTGTACTTCCGGCGAGTCCGGACCGTAGGCATGTCCAACCGTGTCATTCGCAGAGAAGCTGACGCCGAGCAGGTCGGTCACATCACGCTGACCCAATTTGGCCTGGGTGATGACTTCTTGCGCGAACCCGAGGAGCAATTCGTTACCGAAGGGCGAGCCGTAGACCGCTGTGTACAGCCGCCGGCCAGGCGATTCCGGCAGCTGCCGTTTAGCGGATCCATCGAGCGTTTCCCAGATCGCCCCGGCGTAGCGGTCCGCGCCCTTTCGGTCGTTGAACGCGTCGACCCAGGTCGGCGGGCGGCTGAAGTAATAGGTACTGCTGACAAAGGCGCCCGACGCTTGATCGTACCAATAGGCCGCGTCGGCGTTATGTCCGGCCATCAGGACGGACGCTCGATCTTTCAGCGACACGCCAATCACCCGCGACGATGCGGCTCCGAAGGTGGACGTCGCCGCCTTCAACTCGTCCCCGACGGTCGTCACGAGCAGTCGATGTGGGGAAGCGCTGGCGTTCCCGGCTTGTCCAATCGTTCGGTGATTCTTGTCAGAAACACTCGTGACCTGCGTCCCGGTGGTCCGATCGTACCAATCGTTTCCAATAATGCCGCTCACCGCTGGTGTCGCACCGGTCAGCATGGTCGCGTGCCCGACGGCCGTCACCGTGGGATAGTGCTCGAGCTGAGCGTCAGTGAACACCGCGCCTTGGGTGAGGAGTCGGTCGAATCCCGCCGTGAACTCGGACCGGAACCGCGTCACATAGTCGAACCGCATCTGGTCAATCGAGATCAGCAGAATGAGCTTCAACTCAGGAGCCACTTGCTGCGCAGTGCCCTGGGACGTTGCGGCGAGCAGCACAAGCGCGAGAACGGCGGAAATGACTCTCTTCATATCACCTCTGTGAGCGGCCCACGGGCCAGAATGGCTGCCAGTCTACCAGTAGAGGCGTTACCGGGAGGTGACAGGAAACGAGGTGGAGAGTTCTGTAATCACTGCCTGCCTGATGTCGTGCAAGTCCTGTATGTTCCCAATCAGCGGATGGGTGCGCGTCAGAAAGTCCAGATTGGTTTCGCGCCCAGTCATCAGGAACTCAGGCATCGCCACCATGTAGCGCACGGACGGGTTCAGCGGTTGGCCTTGCACCAACCAACGGCTGCCGTCCCTGGAGATGCCCCACGTGTTCAGATACCCCCCGTTACCTCGATTGCGAATGCCGGCCTCAAGGACCTTGATGAGCAATGAACCAGGCATCGAGACCCGGATCACACCACCACCAAACGGAAGGGTACGGATGACGTCGTACTCGGTCACCGGCCCCGCCGACAGTTCATCGTCAAGTCGAATACTGCCGCCGTTAATGATCGCGACGTCCACGGGCGCAGCCTCGCGTGCCAGCGCATCGGCGATGACGGAGGTGAGATTGCCAGGCCGGTTGCGCACGACGGATTGCCGACCATCCAAGCTGTAGGGCAGCGTGGCCACAACGCGCATGGGATCAAAGCCGTCGCTCCTGAATGCGTCGAAGGCTATCGCGGTCCAGCGCTGCACTTGGGCATCTACGATCGCGTCGGCGGAAATGTCACTGGTGATGGCCTTGAGGCGCACCGACACTTCAGGTCTGGCCCCCTCAGGAAACGTCATGCTGACGATGGCCATGGTGCGCACGTTGGAGTCGGCCTTGACGATGGGTGTCAGATGCGATCCCCGGTGGAGCAGCCAGTTTTCGTGCTCGTGGCCGCCAAGGACGACGTCGATTTCTGGAACGGCGGTCACCAGTGTCTCATCCCCCGTCAAGGGCAGGTGCGTCAAGGCGACGATGGCGTCCACTGGGCCGGCCTCCTGCATCTTCGCGATGGCGGCTCTCGACGATTCGACGACGGGCGCGAAACGAACCCAGGCCCGGGGCTCCTCGATGGTCAGCCCGATGAGACCGATGCGAAGAGTGCGCCCGCCGACGGTGACCGGAACGACGACGAAGGATTCGGTGTGGGGAAACATCGCACCGTC
>JABMNV010000075.1 GCA_013203475.1 Acidobacteriota bacterium | reverse complement strand
GAGGCGGTCGATGCGCTGTTCGACAACGGTCGCCGTGGTCGTGTGTTGCGCGGAGCCAACAACCGTCCGCTCAAGTCACTGTCGGACACGCTCAAAGGCAAACAGGGGCGGTTCCGTCAGAATCTGCTCGGGAAGCGTGTTGACTACTCGGGCCGTTCGGTCATCGTGGTCGGCCCGGAGCTCAAGCTGCACCAGTGCGGCCTGCCCAAGAAGATGGCGCTCGAATTGTTCAAGCCGTTCATCTACCACAAGCTCGAAGCCCGTGGGTTGGTCTCGACCATCAAACAGGCCAAGGAGATGGTGGAGCAGCAGCGCCCGGAGGTGTGGGACATCCTGGAAGAAGTAATTCGGGAGCACCCGGTCATGCTTAACCGCGCACCGACGCTGCATCGGTTGGGCATCCAGGCCTTTGAGCCAGTGTTAGTCGAAGGCAAGGCGATTCGAATTCATCCGCTCGTGTGTACCGCGTTCAACGCGGACTTTGACGGCGACCAGATGGCCGTGCACATTCCCTTGTCACCCGAGGCGCAGATTGAAGCCTCGGTGCTGATGATGTCGTCGAAGAACATTCTGTCGCCCGCGTCGGGGCAGCCGATTGCGGTGCCCTCGCAGGACATCGTGCTGGGCTGCTATTACCTGACCAAGGCGAAGGTGGACGCGCTCGGCGAGGGTCGGGCCTTCGCGACGGTGGATGACGTGTTGCTGGCGCTCGATGCGGGTGTCGTGGAGACCCTGTCGTCAATTCGTTTGCGGTACACGGGTCGACTCATTGATCTGACATTGGCGCGAGATTCGCAGGATGTGTTGGACGCCTCGGAGACGCAGGTCTCCAACAGCATCATCACGACGACGGTGGGTCGCGTCATCTTCAACTCGGCGCTGCCGCCGGAGATGCCGTTTATCAACGGCCTGCTCAAGAAGAAGGGCCTGCAGCAGGTGGTGCGTTATTGCCACATGCATTACGGGTTGGAACCGACGGTCGTCATGTTGGACAGCCTGAAGAGCGTCGGCTTCCTGTATGCCATGAAGTCGGGAATTTCGATCGGTATTGACGACTTGATCATTCCTGAGAAGAAGGGCGCCATGGTTGCGGCCGCCCGGAAGGAAGTGATCAAGGTCGAAGGCCAGTATCAGGACGGTGCGATCACGAACGGCGAACGCTACAACAAGGTGATCGCTATCTGGTCGGAAGTGACCGAGACGATCGCGGACGAGATGTTCGGCGAGATGGAAGCGCTCGATCGGTCTGGGCGGAGCTTCAATCCCGTCTACGTCATGGCTGACTCCGGTGCCCGAGGATCCAAACAACAGATTCGTCAGCTCGCCGGGATGCGCGGCTTGATGGCGAAGCCGTCAGGCGAGATCATCGAATCGCCCATCACGGCGAACTTCCGTGAGGGCCTCACGGTCATGGAGTATTTCATCTCCACGCACGGCGCTCGCAAGGGCCTGGCGGATACGGCACTCAAGACGGCCGACTCCGGCTACCTGACCCGTCGTCTCGTGGACGTCGCTCAGGACGTGATCATCTCCGAGGTGGATTGCGGCACGTTGGACGGCCTCGAATCACGCGCCATTGTCGATTCGGGCGGCGAAATCGTCGAGCGCCTGGGTGACCGTATTATTGGTCGCATGGCGCTGGAAGCCATTGTGGACCCGTCTACGGGCGAAGTGGTCGTCGAGGCGGCTGCCGAAATCGATGAGGTGCTGGCCGACAAGATCGAGGAGGCTGGTATCGAGCGCGTGAAGATTCGCTCGGTGCTCACGTGTGCGGCGCGCCGTGGGGTGTGCGCAAAATGCTACGGTCGAGACCTGTCGACGGGCAAGATGGTCGAGATGGGCCTGGCGTCAGGTGTCATTGCGGCACAGTCGATCGGCGAGCCTGGCACGCAGTTGACCATGCGCACCTTTCACATCGGCGGAACCGCCTCGCGAGTGGCCGATCAGTCGACACTTGAGACTCGGCACAAGGGAACGGTCCGGTTCGATGGACTGCAGACCGTTGAGGGCCGAACCGAGGCGGGAGCCGGCGCGCGTCTGGTGGTCATGAACCGCAACGGTTCCATCAACATTGTTGACGACAAGGGTGTGGTGCGAGAGCGGTACTCGGTCGTCTACGGTGCGCGCCTCAAGGTGCATGATGGACAGGCGGTTGAGAAGGGGCAGACCCTGGTCGAGTGGGATCCCTATACGTTCTCGATTCTCACCGAGTCGGGCGGACACGCGAAATTCAAGGACATCATCGACAAGGTGACCGTTCACGAGGAAGTGGACGAAATCACCGGCATGTCGCGCCTGATCATTGTCGAGTCGCCGGACGAGAAGAAGCAGCCAGCGATCGAAATCGTGACCGCCGCGGGCAAGGTGCTCAACCGCTACAATATGCCCTCCAACGCTCACCTGATGGTGGCCAAAGACGACCTGGTCATGCCGGGCGACGTCCTTGCGAAGATTCCACGGGAAACAACGAAGACCAAGGACATCACGGGCGGTCTGCCGCGCGTGGTCGAACTGTTCGAAGCGCGCAAGCCGCGTGAGACCGCCGTCATTTCTGAAATCGATGGCGTGGTACGACAGGGCGGCATCGTCAAGGGCATGAGAAAGATTCTGGTGGTGCCTGATGACGGTGGTGATGCCAGGGAATACTCGCTGCCGCGCGGTGTCCACGTGAACGTCCAGGAAGGCGACCGCGTCACTGCGGGTGAGCCGCTCATGGACGGTCCGCGTAATCCGCACGACATCCTGGCGGTGCTCGGTGAGAGGGAATTGCAGGCGTACCTGGTGAATGAAATCCAGGAGGTCTATCGGCTGCAGGGCGTCGGCATCAACGACAAGCACATCGAAGTCATTGTCCGTCAGATGATGCGGTGGGTGAAGATCGAGGATGTGGGCGACAGTGAATTCCTGGTCGACGAGCAGGTGGACAAGTTCCGGTTCCAGGAAGAGAACGAGCGCGTGTTGACCCTCGGACTGAGCCCGGCCAAGGGCCGGCCTCTGCTGCTCGGGATCACCAAGGCGTCGCTGTCGACCGACTCATTCATCTCGGCGGCCTCCTTCCAGGAGACGACTCGCGTGCTGACTGAGGCGTCTATCTCGGGCAAGATTGATT
>JABMNV010000074.1 GCA_013203475.1 Acidobacteriota bacterium | reverse complement strand
GGGCTGGGCTTCAATGGGGCCGCCGCATCTCTGCGGCGGAAAGACCAGGAACTAGCCCACCTTGACGAACTGATCGCCGCTTCAATGGGGCCGCCGCATCTCTGCGGCGGAAAGGGCGACCTCAGTAAGTATCCTGTTTTCAAAGGACTGCAGCAACGTTTGCGAGCGGTCCGACAATGAAGAGCATATTCTACTGCTCGCCCACGGTGGGCGCCCGCCAAAGTGCAACGGGCGCAACAAGTTCTGGCCATCGAGCGGGGTCCGGGTATCCGCCATCACCCCACCGCTCGCCCCGCTCACCGTGTCTCGAACGTGGGCCACTCGTGAATTTCTCCCGTGATAAACCGCGCCAGCAACCGCGCCTGAATCTCGAACACCCGGCGGTAGCTGACACGATAGTCGAACACGGGGTGCGTCACCAGCGCATCCAATCGCTGTTCATACGCGCGCAGCAAACCTTTCCGTCCCGACGGCTGCATGGACACTGACGCCCCCACGCGGACGAAGTCTTTGGGCTCCACCATCCCGGTGTTGATTGCCGAGATCACAGCCGAGTCGGCCACCAGAGGCCGGAACATCTCCATCAAGTCCAATGCCAGCGCCGGACGACCGTACCTCGGCTGATGATAAAAGCCCCAGAACGGATCAAACCCCACTGAGGCCGCCACGATCGTCAAGTCTTTCGCCAACAGGCTATATGCCAGCGATAACAATGCGTTCACCGCGTCCCTGGGAGGACGTCGATTTCGATGCTCAAACGAAAACGTCGACAGCGCCTCGTCGTCTACCTTGATCAGACCTGCGAAATGCTGAAAATAGATCCGTGCGGCCATGCCTTCGATGCCCAGCAGTTCATCCAACGCTGACGCCCGCGCCGCGGCATCAGCCAACGCCTTCATCCGCACCAGCGCCTGACGCGGGGGTTCCACATGATTGCGATTGAGGAACGTCCGTTGATTCCGAATCTTGGCTCCAACTATGACGCTGGCGACTCGGCGACAGAAGGTCGGTTCGGCGGCCAGACGGAATTGCTCGGCTCGCAGGAAGGCATTCCGCAATCCCAGTCCCTGCGTCATTCCATAGAACCATCCCCCGCCTGAAAAGTACGCGATGGGTTTCTCGGCAGCGCAGAGCGCCTGCAAGGCAGGCGTCGTCACAGAGACGTTGCCGAACAGATTTACCTGGCTGGTCTCAAACAGCCGGGCGTCCTGAACCACTTTTCGATCGCGGTTCTTCACGCGCAGCACGTCGCCCGACTTTCCCACTGACATCCCCTGCCCCGCCACATACAGCGGACGCAAATCATCACGTGCGGGCACCAACTTGCGCACCGGCGGCTCTTCGGCCTCGGGTCGAGCTTCTGGCTCGATGAGCCACAGCTGAGCCGTCTCATCATCAAAGGTCCGCCGCGCCTCGACGAACGCCGTTTCATCGGGCAAACAGATACCGACTAGCGAACACCGTGGACACTTCGGACTGTCGATAAGCGGTGGTGGAACCACACCGCCTTCCGCTGTGGCCTTTGCGTTACGGATCGCGGCAAGCGTTTCGGCCAACAGATCCGCGTCAACCGGCACGCGCACACGCTGTTTGGTCTTGGCGTAATACAGCACGGCCTCGCGACACGTATACCCGCTCTCCTGCAACACGAGGGCCTGCACGCCGACCTGTACGCGATCCGCCGGCCACGCGTCAGGTCCCTCGTCGCCCTCCCTGGGTGCGCCTTTCTTGTAGTCCACGGGTGTCACTGTTGTGCCGTCGCCCTCAACCAGATCAATCTTGGCGATCACGTGGTGCGCCTCGCTGGACAACGTGACCGACCGCGCCGCGACTGGCGCCTCGTCGTCTGGTGGTGGAAGGGCGTCGGCCTGTTTGTCGACTCGCTTGTGTTTGTGAGCGCCGTCAATCGTGTCTGCACTATGCACAAACGCGCCCTCGACCCACTCGTAGTAGAACAGCCTCGGGCAGTAGACGAATTCGTTGACCATGCGCGCCGGCAGATAGTCGGGCGGCACGGTAGGCCGATTGAGTGTTGCCTTGGCGGGCGTGGCCTTTTCCGGCAATGGAACGGTGATGGGTTTGGGTTCCGCGCTCAACGGTCACTCCTCTTCTTTTCTGCAACTGCGGTGTGGATCAATCTACGATGATGGCCGGGGCGTCGAAGGAGGAATAGGCCCGCCCCAGAGCGGTAATCACCCGGTCGCCCCTCCCCTCAGCCGGACCGAGGTCCACGAAGATAATCTGGTCCTTGCGGTGGTCAATGAGGCTTGCGAGCGCGGCGCGACATCGCACCACGTCACTCTTGGTCAGCCGGCATTCGAACACGGAGAACTGCACCCGGTCGCCGAAGCCCTTCATCGTCTTGGCGACCTGTGCCAGACGCTTGGCGTTGCTGATGTCGTAGCAAACGAGGAACGACTGCCGCATGGGTTCTTGGTCTCCAGAAGGCAGTGTCGGTCGGAAGGCTCAAATCCTTCAGGGCCAGCCTGAATGCCGTCCGAGCACCGGAGATTGCGCGCAAACCGAACGCTCGAGCCCCGACATGCAGGCGGCGACATTCTGGAAGGCGGTCACCGTGGATCGAACGGACATGCTTGGGGACGACCTGGGCTTTCTTCGGACACGCGGTGTGCAGATCTGCGCCAGTGGTAGCGTGGGCGTCAATGCGTCTGTCGAGTCCGCCCTGACACTGGAGTTCGACCTGCTGCTTGCGGCTTCAGACTTGGAGCGCGTCGAGCCAATTCTGGCAAATGCGTCTACTGCGGAGCGGTTTGCGCACAGCGTGAATCTGGCGAAGACCTGCACCGACGGTCCTTGGTGTGGAGTTACCGGTGCCGAGTATCGAGGAGGATGCTCCTCAAGGGAAAGTCTGGGCGATTCTCGATCGGTTGCTCTAAAGAAGGGTATTCACATTGGTGTCGCGTTTCTCGGCCAAGCAACTCGCATCCCATCAGCGGTTGCTTGGCGTCGGCTGACCAGCGCGAACAAGCTAAAACCAAAGTGGCACTTGGTTAGCCGACCGTGGCTGGCTCGAACGATCCGTATCCGCCTTGATCACTCCGCTTGATTCCACACCGAAGCACAGCGTCGATTCCGCGTGCAACACGCTCGTCGGCCGTCATGCCCCCAAGGTCAAGCGCGAGGAGAGAACGAACACAGGCCCCATCCAGCGGCACAGACCAGAGAGGCCAGCGGAACGTCCCATCTTTCCATCAACCTTCGCAGCCGGTTGTCACGACCCGCGGTCCTACCGGGACAGCGAGAAGAAACGCTAGCCCCCGTAACCCGAGCCAGTCCGCACCGGGCACTCCAGCCTTCTTGTCCGTGGACGGATCGGTAGCCCGCAGGGCGTAGTCCCTTGCCATCGTGGAATCCCATCCCATGACCGGTAGGGGCCGCGTGTACTGCCACGGGCCGTCAAGGGCCTCGCGCAAGTCATTCTCAGTGGTGTTTGTCGCGAGGTCATTCGCCATTTGAAGAAACTGCTGCTGACCGGCCGTAAAGTGTAGGGCTGTCGGCTTCGTATTGCCGTTTCTGTCGACAGCTACGTCGGTGGCAAAAGAGGCCGCCCAATCAACACTGCGCCTCGCTTGTGGCGAACATGCGCTGACGAGCGCCTGCAAGTACTCTCGATAGTGCTGTGGCGGTGGCTTCAAGTCTCGCTTTCCGTCGTACTCCAGCGCCAAGGCGGGATCGCCAACGCACGCCAGACGATCGGCGTTCAATCTGGCGACAAGAGCACACATGTCACCAATGTCGCTCGAAAACACTGGGCACCACGCGCCTTCTCGTTCCCATTTCAGGCGCGCCCCTTCTGGCTCAAGCGCGCGTAACACGCCAAGAGCCGCGAGAAAACCTAGAGGATTCGATCCGTCCAGGCCACGCGCCACCAAGTCACCCATTGCTGCTTCTCCCGACCGCTTGTTCTCTCGCACTCTGCTGCTGGTCCGCCAGTCGAAGAATCGTTTCGAGATACGCCAACCCCCACCAGCCGTACATTCTCACCATGAGCCAGAAGCGCTCGGCAATTCCAGAATCCAGTCGTTCCAGCCCGTGCCGACTTGAGACTGATGCATCAATGCCCTCTCGGGAGAACGTCACCTGCACCGGACTATCGTCGGGTGCCCAAGGTGCGAGCGGGCGACAGCGGCCGTGATGGCTCGCCACGAGATGGAGCACCAGCGGCCAGTCCGCGGCAGCAGCCGACAGGGAATCGCCTGCCGCCGCCATCAGCGCCACTGACGTCAACTCGTGTCGGCCGCCTTGTGGGTATCCCGACCGCTCTCTGGCCTTTCGCATGGCCTGCGGTCCCACGAGCGGCACCACGCTCTTGGCCAGCGGTTCGGTCTGCACCATGGCTCTGAACTCGCTGCCGCCGTGCAACCAGCGCTGAAACCTTCCGTCCGCCTTTCCCGCATCGTGCCACAATCCGGAGAGTTGAAGGTTCCGGGTCACCCCATTTCCCAACCCCAGCTTCAACGCGTTCTTCACGGCCAACGCAGCAACGGCCGCTTGGTGCGAGGAAAGCGTGACTTCGACACCAGTAAAGGATGCCCCCGAGCCGTCTGAGCTGACACGATCATCCATACCGTCTTCGCCGCGCCCGGGGCTGCGTCCGGCAACCACGTAGTAACGGGGGGCCAGGTCGCCAGTCCCGGAAGGCAGCGTCACCACCCTGATTGCCTTTGAATTCCGCTTAAATGCCTCAATTGACGGCCGAAGGTCGACGCACACCCGCGACGGGTCCAGTCCCTGCAGCCACTGAATCACGAGTTGTCGGTCATCTGTCTCGCCCTCAGTTTGCCCGCCAGGTTCTGGGACAGATCCGTCCCCCCACCATGAGAGTCCAACCCCCGCTCGCAGTCTGAGCATCGGTCGCCGGTTCTGGCGGGCTCTAGCGGATTCCGCCACATCCTCAACAGGCTCTTCGGCCTCGGGATCCCAGTTCTTGGCTCGGATGCCACCGTAGGCCGTCGGCACGATCACCGTCTGACCCGGTCGGAGGTCATCGGGCAGGATCGCCTTCGATCGGTCGCCGTGCCATCCGAGGGCGGGCAGCCGCTGCGCGACAGCGGCCAAGCCATCCTTCCGAGCATCCGGGGCATCGTCACGCGCACCTTCAACGTCCGCGATCTCAGGTTCCGTCCGACCTTCGAGCCACCTCCTGACGGCCAGGAAGGGCACGGCCATCGCCTCGGCACTCACTGGCGGGACGGCCTCGACCATACCGACGACGATCTCATTCGCGGCAGTTGACTGCACCGCCTCTTCAAGCAGGGACTGCGTCAAATCGGCCCGCCACACTACCTGCACATCCGGCGTGCCACGGTTCGGACCATGAAGCCACAACGACACGTCTGGATCGGGGACTGGAACTGGCGCGGTCTGCACCCATGCGTCCAGATGCCCGGGTAACAGCACCGGTGCATGTGCCTGAGGAGCCAGCATCGGCAACAGGTCGGAGCCTCCGGGGCAAGCAAAAGCCTCGATGCCGAAGTCAACGGTGGCATCGGTCGCCACGGAGTTCAGCCATGTCCAAGTCAGACCGATGGCGTCACCGTAGACCGGATCATCCTTGAAGGTGTCGGTCCGCGCGACCACCACACCACGAGCTGTTGACTTGAGCGTTCCAAGTCGATCCAATCGACCAAAACGCTGTCGAAGGGCGTCCAGACTGGCGCACTCGCAAACGAGCCCATCAAAATCAAAGTCCGCTCCTGCTTCAATCGTTTGAGTCGCCACGACTGCAATGGGCGATTCATCATCAGTTCGTTCGCGGCCAGCGCGAATTCGGCCGATCAAGCTCTGATCGAGGTTCGCTCTATCAAAGGGACGCATCCGCCCCGTCAGCAGGTGGGCCACCCCCGGACGAAGTTCTTCCAGCCGCTGATGAACTTGCCGCGCGGTCTTGACGCGATTGACGACGATACCGACGGTCGCGCCTGGGCGACGAAGCAGTTCAATGGTCTGTCGCACCAGTTCATCAACAAAGCCCACGGGCCTCTGTGCGATCAAGGCGGCCGGCTTCGATGCCCGCAACCGTGAAGCCAGCACCTCGTGGTGCCGGTCATCTTCCTCCAGAGCAAAAGCGTCGGGGACCGCGCTTCCCGGGGTTGCCGACATCTCGACCACGGCGAACGGCGTCGCGATCGGCTGCTCTGCCCATGACCGGTAGCGATTGGCGACGGCGCCGAGCGTCTCCCGGAAGGGCTGAGACAAGTGGACTTCGTCCAGTAAGTAGAGGACGTCATTGCCAAGGAGACCGGCGTGGATGGGCTTCATCGAATCGGACACGCCATAGCCTCTGAACAAGAGACGCGACCCAACTTGGTCGACGGTCGAGACGACGATCAATGGCTGGTCCGGCGTGCGGCTCCATGAGTCATCGCGGACGATCCCGCCTCGCAGTTCAACGGTCTTCAACGGGACGTCCGTCGACGCCAGTGAAAACAACCTAGCCTTGACACGCCTTAGAACGTCGTCCTCACCCTCGGCGATTCGTTGGCATATTCGGACGGCCCGGTCGTGGGCCTGACTGACGATCGTTCGACGGTCGACGACATACACAACTCTTCGTGAGGCGGCGCACGCGCCCCCTCCGGCGGCCAGCGCAAGAGAGAAGACGGCAACATCGAGTGCCGCTGTCTTCCCAGTGCCGGTTGGCAGGTCCAAGAGGCTAGGCCACGCGCCAGTCGTCGCCACGCGTCGTGCGAGGCGACTCTGCCAGGGAAATGGGTTGTAGCCGTGGATGGCGTGGAAAAACTCGTCGAATTCCTCTGCACGAAGCACCGGAACGCTCATGCTGGGCCCTCTGGTCTGAATAAGCCAAGCCCGAGGTATCGACCTGCCCCAATCAACACGGGGCCGAGCACCGGCTCGTCAAATACGATCCTTGCGTGGGTCAACACTCGTTGCGTTCGATTCTCGGCTTCGGGAAAGCGGGGATAGTGTCGTGCTTTCGCGGCACCAGCCCAAGAAGGAGCGGGAAGTATTTCGACATCTCGAGGCACCGGCAAGCCGATGCGTTCGCACGCCGTCTTCACACTCTTCACGGCTTCGGCGGTTGCCCTGGCCAATTTCTGCACATCACGCGAACGTAGGTCGCCTGGGTTGTGATCGACGGCGACCGGAGTCACGGATGACCACACCGAAGCCGGGCGGCACCATGCCGTTGACGTCAGTGTGGACGCGACCGAGCCCCAGTCGACCCGCTCCAGGATGAACTCTCCGGCAGAACCGAGGTGCAGAGGCAGGGCCGGTGCATCCTCATCCTCTAGTCGAGCCGCAACCTCCCAAGCCGCCACCGCCGCATAGATGCTTCTGCGGTCGCCGTCACCAAGAGAGCGAGGCATCACCAACGCGATGCCGAGGATCAGTCCCGTGGCCTGAGCGTGCCCTACAAACGGCAAGGGGACGATGGCAAGATGGGGCTGGTCCGTTGGGGTGCGGTCGACCGCATGACCACTCAACACCTCAGGGACGGGATCACTGAACGACATCAGTGCCCGTCGGAGACGCCTGGCCAGCCCAGCTGTTGCGGTCATCGGAAGGTGGCTGCCTCCAATCCGCCGGAGCACAAGCCACTCATGACTGAACGCCGACCCGGCCGTCGCAACTGCATGAGTGCCGCCGGGCGGCCCGTACGATTGCGAACAGAACGGCATGACTCGCGGCTCCGTTTCGCGGTGTTGCGCGAACGCACGCTCCAACGCCGCTAACTGCCCGTCCCCGACTACCCGCAACACCATCGAGCCATTCGGCGACGGAACCCACGACGACGGAGCTAGCTCCTCCGTCAGTCGCATCGAGACCAGACTGGACGAATGGCCCAGCCGGACGACTCGTCGAAGTAAGGCATCAAGCACAGCATGCTGCTCACCAGTCGGTTCGGCATTCATCCAAACGAACACCACCTTGGCACTCTCGGGAGTTACGGAGGGGAACGTGCGAGGCTGGCGGCCCCGATGCTCGGGCAACACACGGGCACCGTACTTCGCATCCATCGGTCTGGCAGGAACTTCCAGCGCTCGGCGGAGGGCCTTTGCGTACGCGGCCTCTCCAGCCTTGAGCCGCTTCGCACTCGCCTTCACGTCCTTGACTTCGCCGACCTGTTGAGCGAGCAGCCACGCCTCGCGCGCCTCGGCGACGACTTGGGCCTCGGAATCGACATTGGTCAACGCCACGTCGTTGACGGGAACGAACACCGTGACCACGTCACGGTGGCTGGATTCGGAAGCTCTGATTTCTGGTGGGCCCAACTGTTCCAACCACTGCAGAGCGGCCCTTTCCCGTTCCAGACCAAGCATCAGCTCAGAATCAGCAGCAAAGTGGGTGGCGACCAACGCCGAGAATAGACGCGCCGGGTGCGGCGGCCACTCTGCTTCCGTCCGAGTGTTGTAGGCCGTCGCGACGTAGCGCCCTGAGAGGAACGCTACTTCGATCGCCAACATCTACTCGGCCCCTTCGTCCTCGCCGGATCCAGCGGCCTTCAGTGCTCTCGACTTGGCGACGAGGTGAACGAGCTTAGGGGTTGGCGTGAGCGTGACTACTGACTGCTCCCAGACGAGCCCGGCCGCCGCTGCAAGGTCGGACGCCTCGCGGAGTAGTTGCGCGACATCAGCCACGACGAACCGCGTCGGCTCACCTCCATCATTCGGCAGCAGCTCAAACTCCAGTGGTGCCGCGGCTACCAACAGGGACCGAGAGCGCAGGTCGTAGCCATTGCGGTTCTGATAGACCACACCGGCAAGACCAAGAGCGGCCAACACCGTTCGTGCAGCAGTTTCAGCCGCGTCCCGCTCCCCCGCAGGAATCGGGCCACCGTTGGTGAACTGCTGAAAGCGCAGTCGCCGGAGTCCCGCGAGGGAAATCACCACCGTATGCACGGCATAGGCCATGGTGACACCACCCGACTCGTGGTCGATCGACGGTGGAATATTTCCATGATTAATCGTCGCCGGGCTCCCCTTGTCGCCTGCCCCCTTGCGACTGAAGGGCTTCGGCGATCCATTCTCCATCGCGGCTTCGGCTGCAATGCTCGTCCAATCGCCCTCGTCGAGCTTCGATTCAAATACAGGCCCTGCCTTCTTTTCGATCGCCAGTGGGTCAATGCGGCTGCCGACCTTGACTCCAGCAACGACGTCATAGCCGACGATCTCAGAGACCAGGACCCGCTGGAATTTGGCACCCAATCCTCCGCGCGGCCCCGTCGAGTCCCATACTCCGAAGAGCAACGCGGTGGGACAATACCGAAACATCGCCGTGGCGTGATTCGGACGGGCATCTGTGCACGCGAGCCCGACCGAAGTCTGACGGAATGGTGTGCCGTTGGCGTCCACGCTGTCGCGAAGAATCGCGTCTGCCACTCGGTGAGGCGCCTGCAGCGAGGTAATCTGTTCGAGGTCGCCCAAGCCCTCAGCTCCCCTAAAGTCAACTGAGATTACAGGAAACGAAAGTTCCTGCCGCCGCCAACCCTCAAGCAGTGCTTCCTCAATTCGATTGGCCTGAGAAGCCACGGAGTCCAACAGAACGGTCTGGACGTCGTGACCATTCACTTTCCTTGTTTCCATGGCGTACTTCGTGGCGCTCTGCTTCTCCTTCACGTAGGTCGGAGGGAAGACTTTGTCCTCAGCACCGCCGGCCGGGAGGAGTCTTCTGACAACACGGATTGCCACCGCTTCTCCAGCGACAGCAGACGACAAATCGGACAGAGTCAACGTCTTTGGACTGGACATACGATTTCCTCTCCCACCCGGCGATTGTGATGGCCGCAGAAAAGCTCACGACATTTCGAAGACCGCGCACGGTTACCTGAAACGACGCCCCACGAGTCTAAGACGACTGTGTGACAGGATAGGTCACCCTATCAAACGAAAGGGCGACGCCGCCGCTGGCTGTCGATGATACCGCATGACAACGACCAACATATTCACCAACTGCAGGCTGTAGTCTGGTTACTCTTGGGCTGTCGATTTCGATTTCGCGGAGCGAGTTCTCTTTCCTTGCGACATCACACCAAGCCGTTGCTCTTCGAGCCATTCAGGTGGCACCGGCTCGCCCTCGAAGGCCATGCTCCGGGCCACTTTCTCCGGGATGAGAGCCAGCATCTGCCGACGCTGTTCCTCCGGCGGCAGCGCTCTCCAGCGCCGGATGGCTTCGTGAACACTCATGATGACCAGTGTTCCCTGTTTTGGCTTGCTCCGGCAAGGGTCGCCGATTGCTCAAGACCTGCCGTCTGCCAACGGGCCACGCGCACAGGAGTTTGAGACCAGAACGACGGCAACGGTCTGTGCGGAACGCTTCTTCCCCTTGTCGATCACCGCGTGCCGTTGCGCGTCTCGACAATGATGCGGGAAGACCGAAGCGAGCCGGAGCGGAGCCACGCATACGCCGTCTCCTCAGGACTCGCGGAGCGCGGATGTCGTGTTAACTTCGAGACGTGATGCGTGCAGTGAATACCGCGTCGACCCAGGTCACCGCCGTCCTGGCCGGAGATGCGGCCAACCAGTGTCTCGCCGTGGCCCACAGGGGCGAAGCGATTCTCATCTGTCCGCTCGAACGCTGGCGGCGCCGACGGGGCAGCCACGAAATCTTTGGTCGCGACCTGGTGCGATCGGCCATGGCGACCCTGCTCCCCGAGCAGGACATTCCAACTTGTGATCCAGAGTTGTTCGACGTTACCGGTGATGCCGACGCAACCACTGAAGCGCTGCTGGCTGCGGCTCGGCTGTATGCAGGACACCAACCAGGTCATGCCCTGATCAGCCGGGGCATCAGCGGCATGGAGTGGTGGGCGTTCACGCCCGAGTCGGCCACACTCACCCGCCGCATCGACGGTCCGGCGCCAGACGTGGTGATTGCCAGATTCGCCGGCGCGCTTGGCCTCAGCCACCTTCCGCCCACCCAGGTCGAGGCGCTTGGCCGCTGGGGAGAACCACTGATGGTCGACGAGGTGCACGCCGCACTCGAGCACGACGGACTCGACGCGCTGGCCCGCCACCTGCACGACGCCGATCACAAACGACACGCGGACGCGATTTGCAGCGTTCAGCAGGTACTGGCGGCACGTGTGGCGTCGTTGGTCACAAACGTCGCCCACCCCGTGGTCCTGCTTGGCGATGTGTTTCTCAACAGCTATTTCACAACCGTCGTCGCGGCCGCGCTCGGCGCGCCTGGCCACGACGTGGCCATCATCGTTCCCCCAGATCCCGGCGCGGGCGCGATCGCCGTAGGAGGCCTGGCCGCTCGGGGCGCACTCTCGGTGCCGCCGTCACCATTTGCCGGCCCGTCAGCCAACGTCACCGAGACGAAACTGGCGTTGGACCGATGCAAACTCACGTACGAATTCCTCAATGAGGCGGGCTGCGTCACGCGCGCGACAGAGGCCCTCCGGCGCGGACGGCTCGTCGCCTGGTTTGAACAGGGCATGGAGTGGGGACCGCGGGCACTGGGGCACCGATCGATCTTCGCAGACGCGTCCAATCCGTACGTCCTGGAGAACCTGAACGTCTACCTGAAAAAGCGGCCGGCGTTCATGTCATACGCGCTGTCGATTCGCGCCAGCCAGACGGCCGCGTGGGTCGACGGCCCGACCCACTCACGCGGCATGCAGTATCAATACACCGCGCGGGAGCCGGGGCGGTTTGCGCAATTCCTTCCACGTGCCACGCAACCGTTTCGCGTCCACACCGTGGACGATGACGGGTCGTCGATCGCACAGTTGATCCGTGCGTTCGAGGTTGAGACGGGCCTGCCCTATCTGGCCAATACGTCGTTCAACGCGATCACCGAACCGCTGGTTGCCACGCCGACCGACGCGATCCGGTGCTTCTTTGGGTCCGGCCTCGATCTCCTGATCATGAATGGGCTGGTCGTCACCAAGTAGGCCTACTGGCCCCCCACGGTCGCCTTCCAGGCCGCCTCATACGCGTCCACATTCTCCAGCGTCACCACGTCGACCCCTGAGTCAATGATGGGATTTGCCGGGACGTTGCCATTGATGATGCCGTGCAGGAGCCTGATCGATTCGCCGCCCCAGCCGAAGTACTTCTGGCCGAGCAGTACCTGCACCTTGCCAGCTCTCAGGAGCGACAACGCGGCTTCGACCGTGTCGAACGACACGAACTTGGTCGTGGACGGAACAGGCTCCAGCGCGTTGGCGCTGAAGACTGGCCAGCCGCCCACCGAAATCCACGCGCCGAGGTCGGGGTACCGATTGGTGCCTGTCGCAATCAGCTCCTGGCAGCGCGTGCTGTCTTCCTTGATGTCGTACGTTTCCACAATGCTGATGCCGGGATATTTCGCCAGCGACTCTTTTGCGCCATCCATCCGGCGCTGAAGGTTATTGGCGCCCAGACTCGTGATGAACGCAACCGTGCCTTTGCCGTCCATCATCTTGGCCGTCTCTTCGCCCATCAACAGACCCGACTCAAAGTCATCGACACCATAAAACGCCAGGCGTTTGGACTTCGGAGCGTCGGAATCCCAGGTCACGACCGGAATGCCCGCCTCTACCGCGCGGTCAATCGTCGACGTCAGAAACTCGGCGTTGAGTACCGAAATGGCGATGCCGTCCACCTTCTGGGTAATGAACGACTCCAGGATTTCCTTCTGCTTGAGTTCATCGGCCTTATCGGGCCCTCGGTAGATGACCTCCACGCCCAGCTCGGCCGCAGCCCGTTCACCGCCGATGCGTGCGTAATCGAAAACCGGAATGTCCAGCGACTTCGGAATCAAGGCGAAACGCAGCTTCTTCGGCCCTTCCGGTGCGCCGCCCGCACACGCCATCACGCCGGACATCGCCAGCACACCAACTATCGCGACGACCATTAACTTCTTCATCTGTGACTCCTCAAAAAACCGTTGCGGCCCTCATGCTCTTCTTCGCACCAGCACCTGATCCATCACCACGATCACGATGACTGCCAGGCCGACGATGACGCGGTCGTAAAACGTGGCACCAGGAATCTGCGGCAGTGCGTTCCGCAAGATACCGAAGATTAGCGCACCCAGGACCGCGCCGGCCACCGAACCGCGACCACCGGTCAGACTGGTGCCTCCGACCACGGCCGACGCGATGATGTCGAGTTCGTAGCCATTTGCCAGGTCCGCTTTGCCCTGGCCCTGGACAATCGCGAGCACCACGCCAGACACCGACGCGAGCAAACCAGCGGCAACGTACACGCTGGTCTTGATCAGTCCAACGCGAACACCCGAAAACAGCGCAGCCGTTTCGTTGCCACCCACGGCGAACACCGCGCGTCCCCACTGGAATCGCTTCATGACCACCTGAAATACTCCGGCAAGGGCCACCATGACGATCGGCGGCACCCAATCAATAGAGATGCCTCCCACCATCCAGTTGCGCGGCAACTTTGCAGAGAGGTCATAGAACCTGGCTTCCGTGATGATGTAGCCGGCGCCCCGCCAGATGCCCATCACACCCAACGTGGCGATGAATGGTGGCAACTTCATTCCGACGATGAGCCACGACGACGCCAGGCCGGCAGACAACCCGACACAGAGCCCCATTGCCGCACTGGCAAAGAGTGACCACTCCGTCTGCACAAAGAAGTAGCCGGTGACCACACTGGTCAGTCCAATCACGGCACCGGGCGACAAGTCGATTCCGCCGGTGATGATCACCATCGCGGCACCGATCGCGGCAATGCCGTAGATCGATGAGTATTTGAGAATCAGCAGCGAATTGCCGACGTTCAAAAATGGGTGACCGCCGCTCGTCGGCCACAGGTACCACGTGAAGAATGCCACCTCCAGGAGGAGAATCATCACGGTACTGAACTCGCGCGCGTGCAAGAGTCGCTTCACACCGTGTCTCCCGCAGTCGTCGAGGCATCCACAGCGTGCGTGGCCATCTGCATGACGGTCTCCTCTGTCGCGTCGGCGCCACGCAGTTCACCTTGCAGGTGTCCCTCGCGCATGACCAGCACGCGATCGGACAGCGCGAGCACTTCGGGCAGGTCGCTCGACACCATCAGACACGCCATCCCATCGTCAGCCTGCCTCCGAATAAGGTTGTGGATTTCGAACTTGGCCCCGACGTCCACGCCTTTCGTCGGTTCGTCCAACAGAAGCACCCGCGGCGAGGTGGCCAGCCACTTTGCCGCCACAACCTTCTGCTGGTTACCGCCAGACAGGGCATCCGGGGTGACGTCAAGGTTTGGAGCCTTGATCGCGAGGGCATCGGCCTGCGCCTGCGCGGCGGCGGCCTCGGCCGTGTCGTCGATCACGCGCACGCCTTGCTTGGCCGCCAGCGGCAACATCAGGTTGTTCTGCAGCGACAGGTTAAAGAACAGGCCCTGCTGCTGGCGATTCTCCGGCACCAGCGCAAACCCGGCCTGCGCCGCGTCTCTGGCCGACCGCGAGCGGACGTCCTGCCCATTGACCTGCACTCGCCCCGCGTCGCTTGGCGCGAGTCCGAACAGTGTTTCGAGGATTTCTGTACGGCCCGAGCCCACCAGGCCGAACATCCCCACGATTTCGCCAGGGGCCACCTCGAACGAGACGTTGCTGAAGGCGGGACGCCGCGTGAGGCCAGACACCGCGAGCGCGGCAGGCCCGGGCGAGCGCTCACGGCTCCGCAGCACCCGCTGTGGGGGCTCACGGCCGACCATGGCGCGAATGATGTCGTCTGGAGCCGTGGTCGCGCGATCAAACGTCCCGGCGAACTGACCATCACGGAGCACCGTGATCCGGTCGCAGAGACGGTAGACCTCTGGCAACCGATGCGAGACAAACAACACGGTCACGCCCGATTCCCGCAGTCCTGCCACCACGCCGAAGAGGTGATCCACCTCGGCATCGGTGAGCGCGGTCGTCGGCTCATCAAGCACGAGCACCCGACAGTCGAACGCGAGGGCACGCGCCACCTGGATGAGTTGGGCGTACGCGGTCGACAGGCGGTCCATAGGCGTGTCCGGCGCCACAGGCACGTGAAGTTGCTTCAGAAGCTCCTGGGTTCGAAGGCGCATCGCCCGTTCATCCAGCCAGCCCCAGCGCGTGGTGATCTCGCGCCCGGCAAAAATGTTGGCGCTGACGGACAGGTTCCCAAACGCGAGCATCTCCTGATACACCATGCCGATGCCGCGCTCGAGCGCCTCACGCGGATTCGCGAAGCGGAGCGGCTGAGAGTCCCACGACAGCGATCCCCTGTCGGGGCGGATGATGCCCGCAAGAATCTTCAGCAGCGTTGACTTGCCGGCACCATTTTCCCCGACGCAGGCGTGCGCTTCACCGGGGTCGACGTCGAAGCTGACGCCACGCAGCGCCTGCACCGCGCCGAACGACTTCGCTACGTCACGAAACAGGAGTCCGCCGGTGGCCATTCGGCGCTCATCGTATCCGATTCGGGGCGGG
>JABMNV010000073.1 GCA_013203475.1 Acidobacteriota bacterium | reverse complement strand
CCTGGCGCAGGGCCTGCTGCAGGGGGGTCAGTGGAGCCGGCCCATCCCCACCCTGATTGCCGCCGGCGCCGGGGGTAGAGTCGCCACCCATCGCGCCGCCTCCCCCGTTCATCATCTGCCCCTCGGAGGCGTCCGAGGCGGCCTCGCGCACGAGTTGCATACCGGCAGCCTCGGTCATCTCCGACTGGGAGGCATCGTCTGACCCCTCGCCTTTTTCACCGGTCTGTTCGGACGCCGCCTCGTTGTCCTTGTTCGTCTCGCGCTTGCCGGCATCAGCGTTGGCCAGCCGCGACGCCAGGTCATCAATCGACCACTTCACATCTTCGGGCAGACCAGCGGAGCTGTCGGCTAGCTCTTCGGCCTTCTTCGAAAGGGCATCCTCGTCGCCCGGTTTTTCGCCGCCCGGCTGCGCGTCGGCCGCATCACCCGTGCGAGCCGCTTCATCAGCGTTACTGGCGTTGAGCTGTTCGAGCAGAGCCCGGATTTCATCCATTTTGAGCTTCGCGCCCTCAGCCGTCAGCTCGTCGTTCTTGATCGCCGCCAACAGCTCGTCAATTTTTTTCTGGATATCTGCCGGGAGCAACTCAAGGGCCGTCAACTCGGCGTCAGCTGGGGTCAATCCCTGCTCGGCCAGGATGGCCGCCGTGGACCGTGGTCCAACGACGATGGCAATGACGGCCACGGCGACCAGCGCCGCACTGCCCAACCATTGCCGCATCGCCTGGACCGGGGGATACAGCGTCGCCCAGTCCGTGGACCGAACCTTCGCCGCAGCTTTCGTCAAATGGAACGTAGTCCACTGCCCGAGCACCGGGTCCTCAGCGGCGCGGGTCTTATGACCGGCGAACCAATGGGCGCTGTGCAGTTCCCCGCCCATCTCGGCGCGGGCATCCAGCTCGGCAGCCGCCGCATCTGAGACCTCAAGCGAGCGACGAGCCCATAACAGCGCCACGAGCAGAGCAACCGCCGACCCGACCAGCCAGACAACGGGAATCGTCAACGACCAGCCAAACCACCGGGCGGCCACCGCCGACAGGACGGCACCACCAGCAGCATACGGGACGTACTCTGCAACGAGTGCCACGGCAGCGCGTGAACGTCGGAGACGATCTACGGCGGCGACAGCGGTACGCAACGACGGATCCGGCAGGCCGGATGGCACAGGCTCTGTCATTTAAAAACTCTAGAGTGCTTACGATATCCGACATCCCGCCATTTACGCTATCGGCCGCCAGCCAACTTCACATCCTGTGTTTTTTTCTCGCCGTCACCCACCGTGATTCGGAGTCCGGCTGGAATCAGATCTTCCAGGAACTGGCGATTCTCAAGATCGCCCGGCTCCAGACGTGTCACGGCCGCGAGGTAATAGTCACCCCCTGGCAAGCCCACAACCAGAAAGCGGCCATCAGAGGCGGGCTGCACCTGCTTCACGCGTCGAGACCCAGGCGTCCAGAACGCGCGATTGTCCGAGAACACCACAATCGGAAACGCGCCGGTCGGCCGGCCCGAGGCGTCCAGCACCATTCCTCCCAATTCGCTGGGCTCGGGGGTGAGCGTCACGACCACGTCGACCACGGCTCCCGATGCCTGTACGGTCACTCCTGTGTCGGCCAGATCCTGGTCGTTCCACCGAATGGACTTGACGACAAAGCCGGACGCCGCATCCGGCATGCCCGGCAGCCCTACCCGCATCGGCCGTCCACCCACCGAGATCGCGTACTGCCCCGGCACCAGTCCCTTCACAACGAACGCCCCATCCTCTCCGGGGGTGGCCGCCATCGTGCCCATCCCGAGGGTCCGCCCCATCATCGCCATGATTGGGTCGCCCGATTGCGGTTCTGCCAGGGTAATACGCAAGGTCGTCACGTTAGGCGGCACGTCGTTGCCCCCTTCTGGCCCCCCATCGAGTCCCCTCTCAAGCACGACCCGGCCCTCAAACGTCAACCCGTCACGCAGGACCAGCGTGAGAGAAGGCAGGTCATCACCGTTGACGGCGATCGGCTCAGAGGCCCACAGCGTGGCCGTATTCGCACCACCCAGCATGCCGCCAAGCATTGACAGGGCTGCCACCATCTCGGCGTTGGCTGGTGCGGCGGGCGTCAGACGAATCATCGCATCAGGCGCACGCGGCGTGCCCCGGGCCGTCACGGTGTAGCGCCCGGGCGTCACTCCAGTGATCGAGAACGTCCCGTCCCTGCCGCTGGCGGAGCGCCCGCCTCTGATCATCAGGCTCAACACATCGGAGACGCCGCCATCCTCAGGGGTCAACATGATGGCGGCCCCCAGGAACGGCGCGCCGTCCGGCCCGACGACCGTGCCCGAAATCTGGGCTGTCGGTACAAGTGAGAGAGAAAAATCGACGTTAAGCCGTTCCTCTCCCGCCCGGAGACTGACCACCGAGGAATCTGAGGCAAACGTGGTGCCTGGAAAATAGACCGTACTGTACGTCACCGCTGACCCCGGCGGCGGCACTTGTAGAGCATCGGCGGGGACACCACTGACCGACTGGGCCTGGGCCAGAAGCTCCTCGCCCCACCGCACTTCAGACGCCGTCACCTGACGCGTCACTCGAGACCGCACGAGGCTGGCCTGCGAGCGCGCCTGCACCACGTATTCTCCGGTGGCCAAACCAAACACCCGATACCTGCCCAGGTCATCGGTCTGAGCGGGCGCAGCAGTCGTTGACAACTGCCGACGCCCGTCGACCGTTCGTATCTTGAGCACGTGCACAGCCACGTCCTGAGCCGGCTGGCCTGACGCCAATCGCACCGTCCCCGCCACCACCGCCCCTCGCGCGATCGGCAGCCGGAGTCCATCGATCCGCTGTCCGTTGGCGACGGCGATCGGAATCCCCTGCGAGTCACTGGCACTGCGCGCGCCGTACACGGCCGACACCCACGCCGCCTTCCGGGCGGCCAGGGTGTAGTTGCCATCAGGCAACCCCACGAAGGCAAATCGCCCCTGATCATCGGTCACCGCCGTGCGAGGCACGGCGACCTGCCCTGATGCGAGAAGGACACTCGCCCGGCGAACCGGCGACGACGGATCTCCGGCTGAGACCACGACACCGGCAATCACGCCGGTTCCGGTCGCGACCGCGCGCGCGTCACGCGCGCCGACCTGCCCATCCCGCTGGGCCGCGACGGCTCCATCCGTCACGACGATCAGCAGCCCCACAGCGAGGGTGAACGCGGCACACTCAGCAAGACGCCGCCCGTTCATCGCACCACCGCCTTTAGCTTCAATGACACATTCCGCGTGTCGCCATCCGTCAACGTCACCGCTGTCGCCGCACGGGCCAGCGCGTCGAACACTGAAGGGTTCTGTACGTCAGGCACGTCCTCATCGGCCAGAGCGACGATCAAATAGTCGCGAGCGAGCAGACCGGCGATCGAGAAATTGCCGTCCGGTTGCGTGCTGATATTCCTCATCAAACGCGGCACCATGCCCTGCGTGATCCACTCCTTATAGGCTGCCGGGAATACGACCACCGAACCTTCAGTCGGCGCCCCGATGCTGCTCACCACCGTGCCGCTGACCGTCGTTTGCCGGTCGCCAAATGTCACAACGACGTTGCCAATGTCCTGGGCCTCCAACTGGAATGGTCGCTCCAACGCATTGACTCCGTTGACCATCATAGACTTGAGAAACCAGCCCGGTGCGCGCCCAGCCGCAGCCATGACATACCGACCAGGTGGATACCCTGCCGTTTTGAACTGCCCGTCTGCGTCGACCCGTGCCGCACTAAATGGGTTTCCAACTCGGGCGGTGCCTCCATCGACAGATGTCATCGTGACGTTCATCCCCGTGAGCGTCACCGGCGCAGCGCCGCCCACGAATTCGAGCCGCCCCGCCACCGTCGCACCGGCCGAGAGTGTGATCACCACATCTGCAACATCGCGCTCGGCCGAGACCGGCACTTCCGCAAACAGCGTGAGGCTATCGGAGGCTGACGCCGGGCCGCCACCGCGTCCCCCCAGCAGCGCCTGCAACTGCGGGTTACTGGCCAGCGCCGCTGGCAACGGCTGGCGCGGTATCCGGAGCACCTTCGCGACGTAGGCCCCGACGGGAACGCCGTACATCGCGAACGAACCATCGGCCGCGGTGGTCGCGCCCGCCACCTCACTGAGCGTCCCCTGATCGTCTGTCGTCGCGGCGGCCACCAGCCGGACGGGCACGTTCGCCATCGGCCCCTCTGGGCCAATGACCGCGCCCCTGATGGTCACGCTCGAGGCCAACGGCATTCGGATGTCGATGCCGGCGCGAGTCTCACCAGACCCAAGCATCAACACCGTGGCCATCTCGGGCGTTCCGGCGGCTGGGAAGTACTGGGTGAGGTAGGCCGCCATTCGCCCGTCGCCGCTGAGTACGGGCGAGGCACCGGACACCGAGTTCACCATGTGCTCGCCCACCTGCACGCCAGTGCCTCCGCTCGCCAACATGCCCGATGCGGCCAGGTCCATGGCGCCTGGCGGCAACCCCTGCGCGTCCATCACCCCTTCGATCATGGAATTCATCGTGGCCGTCGGCACGGTCGCGAGCCTCTGGGGCACCGCCACGATGTAGTCGCCCGGAGCGAGACCGGCAATGCGGTAAATGCCACGGTCGTCGGTCCGACCACGACCTACCGCCGCATAAAGGGGCCGCCCGTTGGCAAACGACTGACGCAACGCGCGCACCGTGATATCGATCGCCGGCTCGTTCGCCTCGTCAGTCACCATTCCTGACACGACCGCCGACTTCCAGAGGCGGATGGTGGCTTCGATGACCGAGTTCTTGTCGGTGACTTGGATCGGACGCGAGGGGCCGGCTGGTCGGGACTGGCCGTGGGAACCTCTCAAATATCCTGGGGCCGTCACTGTGACTTGGATATTGCCAACAGGGACCTCTCTGGCGACAAAGCGGCCATCCGCGGCCGTCAAGAGATTCGCGCTCGGAGCAGTCGCGACGTCTGCGCGAGCCGCCAACGTAACTTCAGCCTCCGCCACCGCGGCGCCCGTGTCCGCATCCACCACGCGCCCGACAATCACACCGGGTCCGGGAGTGGCCTGACCGCGCCCCCGTCCGGCAGCCTGTCCGCCGCCCGGGCCTGCGCCTCGCTGCAAGCCGGCACCGGCGACCATTCCTGTCTCAGCGCTTCCCAACACCCACCCAACAGCGGTCGCCCAAACCACCACCAGCCCTGCCAGCTTGCCCACCGTCATTCGCATAAGGATCTCCTCCTTTCGGACTATACGATGCGAACACGCGTACGGCCCTCTTGCACCGTCGATTCGTGTACCCCCTGTATTAACCTTCTTTTTACATCTCTTTACATCAGTGGCACGACCCAATCTGTGCCGCTGCGTCTAAGCTCGACAGATGAGGTTCGACCAATGACGAAATCACACGTGAGACGAATGGGACTGGCTCTTCTGCTTGTGCTGGCCGGAAGCCAGACCACCAGAGCCGCCAGCGGGCAGATTGTCCTGCAGGGAGGCAGCCGTGGAGAAATCACCGGGGATCTCGCCGGCATGGAGCGCTCCGCACGACCTCTTGAGTCCGGCACGGCCGTGGTCGTAGGACGCGTCGCCGAGGCCGACAATCGTGGCCCCGTTGCCGGCGCCATCGTGACGCTGACGCTGCCGGGCTTCACCCCGCTTCGTGCGCTCACCGATGGACAGGGACGGTTTGCCTTCCGGGCGCTGCCCACAGGGAGTTACTCGTTGACCGCGAGTCGGCCCGGATTTGTTGACGGCGCGCTGGGACGCATGCGGCCCGGCGGCACGCCGCAATCGCTCGACTTGACCGACGATCAGCCGACCGACGCGGTCGACATCACCCTGTGGAGGCACGCGGTGATCAGCGGCATGGTCCTCGACGAAAACAACGAACCCCTGGTCGGCGCACCGGTCAAGGCACTGCGACGCGAATTCGTCGGCGGCCAGCGAACACTCACCGAAAGCGGTACCGACAACACCGACGATCGTGGACAGTACCGGCTCGGTTCCCTCGAACCCGGTGAGTACATCATCGTTCTGCCGATCACGCAGCGCCCCTCACTGGATGCGATGTTCAGGGACATGGCGCTCACCCTCCCGGTCGGCGGTGGAGGTGGTGGTGGCGGCGGCCGAGCCGTCTTAGCCATGCGCGTTGAAACGACGTCCTCGGGTAGTGCGCCAATGGTGATTACGTCCTCAGACGGATCGGACGTACCGTCGGCTGGGACAGACGAGAACAGCCTACCGCTGACCTACCAGACGGAGTTTTTTACGGGGGCACTGACGGCGTCGGAGGCCACTGCGATAGGAGTCAGCGCCGGAGAGAGCCGCAACAGCGTCGACTTCCGATTGACCCCGGTTCGGAGTCTCAGTCTCACCGGCACGGTCATCGGTCCTGATGGGCCGACGGGCAACGTGCAAGTCGATCTGATTCCGGCCGACGCCGACGACCTGGTGTCGCCTATCGAAACGGCGACGGCGTCCACTGACGGCACGGGGCATTTCGAATTTTCTGGCATCCCAGAGGGCCAATACATCCTGCGCGCGCGACGGACGCCGCGTTTTGGTGGCGGGGCCGGGGAGCGAATTTCGATCACCCGTCAGTCCGGCGGCAATCAGATGGCCTTTGTCACGCGCGAAATCGTTGAGCGCAGTGGCTTCAGTGCAGCGCCGTTGCCAACCGAGCCGACGCTGTGGGCCGAGATGAGCGTGGGCGTGAATCTGAGAACCCTGGCGGACGTGACCGTTCCGCTGCGGGAAGGACTGACCGTGGGCGGACACGTCACGTTCCAGGGGTCATCAGAAAAACCCACGGCCGAGGTACGCAGTGGCATCGGAATCTCGCTCGAACCAGCAGACGGCCGGACCGAGAGCCTGACGTCGGTCGTGCGGGGTCGGGTTGACGACACTGGCACCTTCACCACCCAGGGCGTGCCCGCAGGCAAATACGTCCTCCGCGTGTCGGGGGCCCCACAAGATTGGACGCTCCAGTCCGCGTCATTTGGAGGACGGGACATCACTGAGACGGCCGTCGACCTGTCTGACGAATCGGCGGTGGGCGTTGTGCTCTCCTTCACTGATCGCCCGTCGACCATCGACGGCACCGTGCGCGACGCACTTGGTAACGCCGACCCGACGGCGTCAGTCATCCTGTTTCCCGCCGATCCAGCCCTGTGGCTGAACACGGGGTCGGAGCCGCGACGCCTCACATCGGTTCGTGTCGGCCAGGATGGCAGCTTCAAGACCGGCGCCATCCCGCCTGGTGACTATCTGGTCGTGGCCATCGCCGACTCCGCCCCTCGCACATGGCAAGACCCGGCCTACCTTCAACCGCTGTCGCGGATGGCCCAAACCGTTCGCGTCGGCGCCGGAGACACTCAGACCATCACCCTCACCTCTCTGAAAGGACCTGCGTAATGGGTCGCACCCTCCTGATCATCGCCCTTCTTGCGGCGAGCGGAATGAGCCCCTGGGCTCAGGCCATCACGCCGCAGCGCCAGGCGCGTGATACGCGCGTCGTCCCGACGGGCCCCGCCGAAATCACCGGGCTGATCGTGACGGACGAAGAGACGCCGCAACCGGTGCGGCGCGCCCAGGTCAGAGCAATTCCGGACGCTGGTGTCACGCGCACCGCGTATACCGATGCCGCCGGACACTTTGTGTTTCCCAATCTGCCGATCGGTCGTTACACCATTGAGGCGTCCAAACCGGGATACGTGCGGACTGCCTATGGCGCGCGCCGGTACGATCGCCCGGGAACGCCGGTCACGGTCACCGCGACACTGCGAAACCAGGATCTGCAACTGCGGATGGCGCGTGGTGGCGTGATCACAGGACGCATCACCGACGAATTTGGCCAACCCTCTCCTGGCGCGCGTGTCCGGGTGCAGGTGGTGCGCACGGTCAACGGCGAGCGACGCCTGTCGAGCGTGCCCTCTACGCCGGGCGCCCTTCTGGGCGAAGCTGCCGACGACCGAGGCGTGTACCGCCTCTACGGATTGCCCGCTGGCGAGTATGTGGTGTCAGCCACGCCGCGCAACTCTGGCCTTGGAGACATCCGTCAGATGTCCGAGTCGGAGGTCCGTGCCGCCGAGCAGGCGGTCGCAGATCCTTTCACGACAGCTGATCACGATACGGTTT
>JABMNV010000072.1 GCA_013203475.1 Acidobacteriota bacterium | reverse complement strand
GTCGGTGACGTTGGGCGTGAGTTTGGGGATGATGGGTAGTGACGTCACTTTGCGCACCGCGTGCACCACGTCGTAGGTCCCTGTCAGGCTGCAGCCAAACTGGATGCCGCCTTCCTTGATATTCGGGCACGAGATGTTGATCTCCAGCGCGCCCACACCTTCGGCATCAGAGAGTACCCGCGCCACTTCGCAGTACTCATCGATGGTCGAGCCACAGATGTTGACGAGGGTCGTCGCACCGAGCCGGCGCAGTTCCGGTAACTTCTCTGCGACGAACCGATGGACACCAATTCCCTGCAAGCCGATCGCGTTGAGCATGCCGGCCGGGGTCTCCACGATGCGCGGGGGGGCATGCCCCTCTCGTTCGTTGAGGAAGAGTCCTTTGACCGCAACACCTCCCAGTGTGGAAATGTCGAAGGTTGACGCGTATTCGACACCGTAGCCGAAACATCCGGATGCGGCGATGACCGGATTCTTCAAAGTGAGCGAGCCAATCGAAACGGTCAGGTCAGCCATGACTAGTGTCCTCCTGACAAGGCGTCCCAGACGACGGTTGACGAGTCAAAGACCGGCCCGTCAATGCACGACCGCACCAACTGTGTTCCGTCGGATCGGTGCACGCGGACGACACAGCTGTAGCAGCCGCCCATGCCACAACCCATCACCGGTTCGAGTGAGACATACGTTGTGCGCGCGTGAGCCGCACCGAGGTCCGCCACGGCTCGCATCATGGGGGTTGGGCCGCAGGCATACAGCGTCACAGGGTGATCGGCCGGTTGGACCAGCAGCGCGGCTTCGAGCGGGCCCGTGACTCGCCCCGGTGTGCCTCGACTGCCGTCGTCTGTCGTGAGGACCAGCCTGGCGCCCAGCGCGGCAAAAAAGGACTCGTAGAACAGGTCGGACGTGCTCCGACCACCGTAGAACAGCGTCATCGCCGTACCCTTGGCCGCCAGGGCCTGTGCCAGCGTGGCAAACGGAGCCAGACCAACGCCGCCGGCCACCATCCATGCCTCCTCGGGAGGCGTGACCGGGACGAACGGTTGTCCAAGGGGCCCCAGGCAGTCGAGCCGGTCGCCGACTCGGGCGTCATAGAGCAGTGCGGTGCCGACGCCGACGCGTTTGTTCAGCAGGCTGATACCGACAGACGCCTGAGCCTGGTCGCGCAGAATTTCGAAAATGGAGAATGGGCGTCGCAGGAGGGGGTCGAGGCCTGGGGACGTCTTGATCATGACGAATTGTCCAGGCGCCGCCACGTCCGCCACCTGCGGTGCGGCGAGACTCACGACGTTGTACTCAGACGTCAGCCGTGTGTTGCTGATCACCACGGCCGGGATATCAACGGGCATCAACACAAAAGTATACGACCAGACGGAAGGTCCCCTGAACTGGCGTGGTAGCGTGTCACTGATGCGGTATCTCCGGATGCTGACCAACGCCATCGTGGCCGGGGTGCTGGCGGCGGTCTACCTGACCGTCGTCGTCCTGTTGATTAATCCGCAGGTGCCACTCATCTCGCGAACGGCCGGACGGTGGTTTCTCGCCCTTGTTTCGTTTTATGGGTTGAATCTCAGTGTAGCCGTCTATTTGGCCATCCTGCTTCGCGAGGTGTTTGTGTCGAGGCCGCTGCGGCCCGGGTGGCTGAGTATTCGCCTCCTGGCGTGGCTGGGCGCGATGTTCGCCGCGGCGACGGCCCTCATCACCTGGGCGAACCTGCAAGGATTTCGGTCAGTGCTCGGCGAGGTCGCTGCCGAGCGGATGTGGACGGCCGCGGTCGCCGCTACGGTGTGTGCCGTCGTGCTCGGGGGCGTGGTCGTGCTGCGGTTTTCCTTCGGTCGCACTGGGACACGTGCGGCAGGTGTCTTGCTGGTGGTTGCGCTGGTCGCGTCGGTCGCCGTGCCGCTGTGGGTGCGCGGGTTTGGTGATCTGCCGGTCCCCAGCGTCCCCAGGGCGAACGTGCACCAGCCGCCGGGGGCCATCGTCCTGTCTGCCGTGGTGCCCCATGTGAGGCTCATCCTGCTCGATGGCGCCGCCCCCAGCGTGATTCGCGAGCGAGTGGCCGCTGGCGGACTGCCGAACTTCGGGTACATGCTCGACCGCGGGGCGCTGATGGATTTGGCCACGCTCAAACCGACGCAGGCCGAGCCTGTCTGGACTGCGGCGGCCACCGGAAAATACTCATCGAGAAACGGCGTCCGGTCGAGGGCCGTGTATCGAACGGAGCCCGGTGAGGTGGACGCGGTCGACTTGTTGCCCGACTACTGCTTTGCGTATGGACTGGTCTACCAGGGGTATGTCACGGAAGATGCCGCGAGTGCCGAGTCGGTACGCGCACGAACGTTCTGGGACATCGCCGGAGGTTATGGCCTGGCATCCGGCATCGTCCGCTGGCCGTTGACGTATCCTGCACGGCTCGACCGGGGGTATCTTATTTCGGATCGCTTTCACCTCGGATCAAGTTCGCCGCTGCGACTCGCGGATGCGCGCGCGGGTGTACCCACCAGCGCCGTGGAAATCGCCCGCGACGCGTTTGACGCGGCCGAGTTCCCCGCGTGGACCGGGACGGCTGCGGCTCCACCCGCGGAGCTCGAGTCCGATGGCGGATTGCTGGCACGGTGGGATCGTGTGTATCAGGAGGTGGCGTTTCGATTGGAGTCACAGTTCGCCCCAAAGGTGACCGCGACTCGATATCAGGGACTTGATGCTCTGTCGCATATTTATTGGAACAGCGCCGAACCAGGACAATTCCGGCGGACGGCGGCCTCGTCATCGGCCCGTGCCAAAGTGCTCGATGACTACTACGGCGTGATTGACGAAGAGCTGGGGCGATCCCGTGAACGCCTCGGGCCCAACGACCTGCTCATGGTCGTTTCCGGGTTTGGCATGGACCGGGTGAGTCTGTCCAAGCGGATACTTGCCAGAATTCTTGGACAACCAGATTTGACTGGCAGTCACGAAGATGCCCCTGACGGTTTCTTGCTGGCCTATGGGCCGAAAGTGGTGCACGCCGAACTGCCGCGTGGGGCCATCGTTGACGTGGCCCCCACCGTGTTGTATTACCTCGGACTGCCGGTGGGACGGGACATGGACGGATTTGCCAGGTCTGACATTTTCGTACGTTCGTATCGGCGGGAACACCCGGTCGCGTACATCTCCACCCACGAACGCTGACCCGCGCTGGCCCGGCGCGCGTGGTAAACTTCCGAGGCTCTTTAATGCGGTCCTGAGAGGCCGCCAAGAGGTGAGACATGCCTGCAGTGATGGACGCCGACCGTATCGGGCGAAGCCTGATGCGTATCGCGCACGAAATTCTTGAACACAATCGGGGTGCCGAGAACCTGGCCTTGGTCGGCATCCGCGCCCGCGGCGTGCCGCTGGCAGAGCGGCTGGCCGCCAATATTGTTGCCGCCGGCGGGCCGAGTGTGCCAACGGGCTCCCTCGACATCACCTTGTACCGAGATGACCTGATGAGGTATCAGGTCGGGCCGCAGCCCATCTTGCGTCGCACCGATATTCCCTTTTCCATCGACGACCGTACCATTCTCCTCGTGGATGATGTGTTGTATACCGGTCGCACCATCCGCTCCGCCCTGGACGCGCTCATCGATTTCGGCCGCCCGACGTCGATTCAGCTCGTCGTGCTGGTGGATCGCGGGCATCGGGAGCTGCCTATTCGGGCCGACTACGTCGGACGCAACGTCCCGACGTCTCGCCAGCAGAGCGTGCAGGTGCGCGTGCTGGAGATTGACGGGCGGGATGAAGTGGAAGTCCACGACGCTGAGGTGACGTCGTGACCGCCGCCGTCCGGTTGCGCAGCCGACACCTGCTCGGGATCAGCGACCTGGACCCGTCCGAGATCGAGTTGATTCTTGATACGGCCGTGGCGATGAAAGAGATCGGCACTCGTACGATCAAGAAAGTGCCAGCCTTGCGAGGACGGACCGTCGTGAACCTCTTCTTCGAGGCCAGCACACGCACACGACTGTCGTTTGAACTCGCCGAAAAACGACTGAGCGCCGACACGATGGGGATCACGGCCGCGGCCTCCAGCGTGATCAAAGGCGAGACGTTGGCCGATACGGTGCGGACGCTCGAAGCGATGTCGCCTGACATCATTGTGTTGCGTCATCCCTCGTCGGGTGCGCCGCATCTGCTCTCGACTTTTTGTCACTCGGGTATCGTCAACGCTGGCGATGGCATGCATGAGCATCCGACACAAGCACTCCTGGATGCGTTGACGATTCGCGAGCGCAAGGGCCGCTTGGCCGGGCTGAAGGTGGCCATCGTGGGTGACTTGATGCACAGCCGTGTCCTGCGGTCCAACGTGCTGCTGCTCACGAAAATGGGGGTGGAGGTACGCGTGTGTGGACCACGGACGCTGATGCCGCTGGGGCTCTCGGCGCTCGGCGTGCACGTCACGTACTCACTCGATGAAGCCGTCAAGGACGCCGATGTCGTGATGATGCTGCGTCTGCAGCACGAACGAATGAACGGAATGTTTCTGCCATCATTGCGCGAGTACTTCACGCTGTTTGGTCTCACACGTGAGCGGCTGAAACACGCGGCGCCCGATGTGATCGTCATGCACCCGGGCCCGATGAATCGCGGAGTGGAAATTGATTCGGTTGTGGCCGATGGGCCGCGGTCGGTGATTCTGGATCAGGTGGCCAACGGTGTGGCGGTGCGGATGGCCGTGTTGTACTTGCTGGCTGGTGAGGACGTAACGCCATGACTGATGTGACTGATGTGACGAACGCGTGGGTGCTTAAGAACGGCCGGGTCATTGATCCCAGGTCTGGACGCGATGGCCATTTTGATCTGCGGATTGAGGGTGGTCGGATCGCGGCGATTGGCAAGGATCTGCCGACCGATGGTGTCCGGTCCGTGGAGGTGCCAGCCGGGTTCGTCGTGACGCCGGGGCTCATCGATATGCACGTGCACCTGCGTGAGCCTGGGCAGGAGCACAAAGAGACCATCGCCACTGGCACCTGGTCAGCCGTGGCGGGCGGGTTCACGGCTGTGGCCTGCATGCCCAACACGGATCCGGTGAACGACTCGGCCTCGGTGACGCAGTTCATTCTCAAGCGGGCCGCCGAGGCGAACTTCGCTCGGGTGTACCCCATCGGTGCCGTGTCTATTGGTTCCCAGGGGAGTCAGTTGACCGAAATGGGGGACCTGCGCACCGCGGGATGTGTGGCGTTCACCGATGATGGCCACCCCGTGGCCACCGCGCTGCTCATGCGCCGGGCTCTCGAATACGCCAGCATGTTTGACGTGCCAATCATCGAGCACTGTGAGGACCCCTCCCTCAAAGGAGACGGTGTGGCGCACGAAGGGGCGGTGGCCTCGATGCTCGGACTGCGCGGAATTCCTAGTGTGGCCGAGTCAATCATGGCCGAGCGAGACATCAGTCTGGCGGAACTGACGGGTGGCCGGGTGCATCTCGCCCATATGAGCGCCCGCCAGACGCTTCGAGCCGTGCGTGACGGCAAGTCGAGAGGAGTGAAGGTGACCTGCGAAGTGGCACCGCATCACTTCACACTCACTGATGAGGCGCTCAAAGAGGGCGCGGGATACAACACGAACCTCAAGATGAATCCCCCGCTGCGCGAGGAGGCTGACCGACTGGCCATGGTCGAGGGACTGCGCGACGGTTCGATCGATGTCATCTCCACGGATCACGCGCCGCACCATGCCGACGAAAAAGCACTGACGTTTGACCACGCCCCTTTCGGGATCGTCGGCCTCGAGACCTGTGTGCCGCTGTGCATCGACCGACTGGTGCACGCCGGCGTGATCTCGCTGTCGCGATTGGTGGAACTGCTGTCCTGCCGACCGGCCGAGCTGTTACGCATTCCCGGCGGCACGATCACGGTGGGGGCGCCAGCGGACCTGACGGTGCTGGCCCCCGACGCCTCGGTGACGATTAGCGCGGGGGCGCTCGTGTCCAAGTCGAAGAACTCGCCGTTTGACGGCTGGACGCTCAAGGGCGCGGCTGCCGCCACCATCGTCGGTGGACGGGTGCTGTACACGAACCCTGCGATTCCCGGCGCGGCCAGCCTGACGCCGTCGTGGGAAAATTGAACGTGCCCACCGCGCTCGTCGAACTGAAAGCACAGGGTGTGCTGATGGTGAACGGCCATTTTGACTATGGCAACGGTTACCACGGCACGGTCTACCTCAATCCCCATCGCCTGTTTCAGCAACCGGCCACCATCTGGCGATTCGCCCAGGATCTGATTGCCCGCATGCCTGGCGATCTGGTTGCGGCCACCGAGGTCGTGTCTGGACCCGTCATGGGCGGCGCGCTGTTGGCGCACACAATCGCAGGCCTTCTCGACGGCCACCGGCCTCTCAGTCAAGCCGCCAGTCACTTCGCCCCACTGTCTGTCGACAACACCGGCGCGATGGTCCTTCGCCAGTTCTATCGAGACGTCGTCCGTGGCAAACGTGTGCTGCTGGTCGACGATGTGCGGAATACCGGGACGACCTTTCAACGTGCCAAGGCTCTCATCGACGACGCCGGCGGCGAGGTGATCGCCACGGTCCAGATCTGCGACCGACTGGAGGCGCTCGTGAACCTCGATGTTCCCAATATTGCGCTGGCCGAGTACTCGGCGCCTGAGAACTACCCCGAGGGTGATTGTCCCCTGTGCACGACCGGCGTGCCCGTGACGCATTTCTAGAAACGTGTCCTCTCGCCGGGGCGTGTCCTCTTCTGCAGAATTCCGTGCTCGTCTCGACGAGCTTTACTCGGCGTTCGACTATCCCGAGTCGGCGTTTGATCCCATCCAGGTGGTTCGGCGGTACGGTCACGTCGCCGATCGAGAAATCATCGCGTTCATCGCCGCCGGACTGGCGTTCGGCCGCGTCGCGTCGGTGGTCGCGTCCGTCGAAGCCGTGTGTGAGGTTCTGGGGCCGTCACCAGCGGCGCGGGTCCGCTCGTTTGAGCCAGAGCGGGACGGAGCCGCACTGCTCCCACTCGTCCACCGGTGGATTCGCGGACGAGACCTGGTCGCGCTGCTGTGGATGCTGAGGCAAATGCTCGACGAGGCAGGCTCGCTTGAAGCGTACTTCGCGCGTGGCTGGTCGGCGGACGCTCCTGACGTGGCCGAAGCGCTTGAGTCGTTCTCGACCCGGGCGAGGGCGTTGGATCTCACGCGCGCGTACGGCAGAGGGCTGACGGGGGCGAAGGTGCCCGGCGTGTTTTTCTTCTTCAGTCGTCCATCAAGTGGCGGTGCCTGCAAGCGACTGAATCTGTTCCTGCGCTGGATGGTCCGCACGGATGGCGTTGACCCTGGTGGTTGGCAGACGCCGCTGCCATCGCAGTTGGTGATTCCGCTCGACACGCACACGATTCGTGTCGGCCATTGCCTGCGCCTGACCACACGGGCCTCACCCGGCTGGAAGATGGCTGCGGAAATTACGAGTGCGCTTCGGACGATCGAGCGTGACGATCCCGTCCGCTATGATTTTTCGCTGTGTCACCTGAGCATGATGGGGGCCTGCGGCTACCACGCCACACAGAGGGACACGCAGTGTCCACTTCGAGGCCTCTGCAGGCCAGGTCGACCGAAGCGCCGCACCTAGTGGTCCGGCCGCCTCACCACCTCAGGTGGTTCTCGCACCCAGTCGCGCCTGATACACCGCCAGCGTCCCGTCCACCATCGTCTCGACGCTGAAGTTCGCCTCGGCTCTGGCGCGCCCCGCCGCGCCGAGTCGGGCCCGCTCGGCCGGGTCCTTCAGGAGGCGGACGATGGCTGCCGCGAGTTCATCGGCGTGATGGGGCCGTACCAGGAGGCCGGTCTGCTCGTGGGTGATGGCCTCCGGAATGCCGCCCGCGCGAGTGCCAACGACGGGCGTGCCGCACGCCATGGCGTCCAGCATCGACGAGCCGAGTCCCTCGGTAATCGAACTCATGACAAACACGTCGAACGACTTCTGAAGCGCGAGGGCATCAGCCTGAAAGCCCGGCAGGAACACATGCCGTTCAAGACCGAGGGTTTTGACCTGGTGTTCCAGTGATTGCCTCAACTCACCCTCACCCAGAATCACGAAGCGCGCGTCCGGCACCTGAGGCACGACGAGTGCTGCCGCCTCGATGAGGTACTTGTGTCCCTTGTGTGGCACCAACGCGGCGACGTTGCCCACGAGAGGCGCGCCGTGGGGGAGCCAGAACGCTTTGTGGGCATCCTGGGCTGTGATCTTGTCGAGCACACTGAGGTGCACGCCGTCGTGGACCACCTCCACCCGATCCGCCGGGATCCCATCCTCGACCAGCATCCTCGCAATGAGACCGGACACGGCGATAAAGACATCAATGTGTCGATACTTCCAGCGCGAAAAGGCATTGCGCTTGAGGTGGAAGTCCACCCGGCGCGAGGCGACGATGAGCGGGCGAGGCGTGAGGCGAGGCTGCATCTTGAGGGCTATCGCCATGAGTGCGACACCCATGGGATCGTGGACGTGCACCACGTCAGGCGCGACCGATCGCAAGATGCGATGTAACCGCCATCCCGCTTTCACGTCAAACTCGCCGGTGGGATTGAGCGCCACCGTGCGCAGCCCCTCCTGGGCGCGGCGCGACAACTCGCCGCTCGCCTGCGCGACCAGCACGGCCGGGTGGCCCAGGCCAGACAAGCCCGTCACCGTCAGCAGCACCTGGTTCTGACCGCCACGCCAGGTGCGCGCCGTATCAAGGTGCACGGACGTCACTCGGGCATCGCTCCTGGCTGGGTCGACTGCAGTGCCCACAACTTGGCAAACTTCAGGAAGACGTAGTGGGCGTTCATTGCCGAGATGATCAGGCCAGTCGTCCCGTCCATGAAGCCGCGTCGAAGGAGGTAGTTGCGAAGGAACGCGGCCGGGGGATGCAGGGCGAGACCCAGCAGACCCACGCGGCGGCCCTCGGCCGCCATCTGCGTTGCCGCCAGCGTCGTGTATCGCTGCATCGTGTCGTGATGATGCGCAAGGTCGCGGTAGGCGTAGTGTTGTAACTCGCGCGAGAGTTGGCCGACTGGACCGCGCGCGGTGACCGACTCGTGAACGAGTCTTCGAACGCCTGAGGCAGGCATCCAGGCGGCGTGCCGCCGGTCATACAGGCGCAGTTGGAAATCTGGATACCAGTCTGTGGTGCGAATCCACCGGCCGAGGTGAAACGTGACGCGCGGGATACGAAACCCGATGCGGTCGCCGGGAGCTTCGAGGGTTCGCCGAATGGAGTCGGCCAACTCGGGAGACACTCGCTCGTCGGCGTCCACCGACACGATCCAGTCGTGTGCGGCCTGTGCGGCGGCAAAGTCCTTCTGCGCTGCGTAGCCCGGCCAGTCGCGCTCAATCACGCGCGCCCCGGCGGCCCGGGCCAGATCCTGGGTTCCGTCGGTGCTGCCGCTGTCGATGACGAGAATCTCGTCAGCCCAGCTCAGCGCCGCAAGGCAGTCGCCAATGTGATCCGCCTCATTGAGGGTGATGACGGTCGCCGTGACAGAGGGCACGGATGCATTCTACCGCTCTACCGCACCGGCGCTTTCTGGATCGCCTCAAACGTGATGAGAGAGCGGCGGTAATCGATGATGGCCTGCAGCTCGTTGATGCGGGCTCGGGCGAGGTCACGCTGGCGCGACTGGAGCTGGAAGGTGGTGGACAAGCCGACCTCGAACCGTTTTTGCTCGGCATCCAACTGTCGCTCCGCTCGCTGTTTGGCCACACCGGTGACCTCAACGCGCTTGATGTTGGTCGAGACCTGACGGCCGACATCGCGCACGGCGGTCGTCACCTGGAGTTCGCCGTCACGCAGGTTGATTTCAGCACGTTGCTTCTCAAGTCGACGGGTGGCCAGGGCGGCCTCGGTGCTGCTCTTGCCCAGGGGATAGCTCATGGCGAGCCCGACCGTCCAGGCCGGGTTGGTGTTTCTGAAGGCATCAGAAAATACTGACCCGAATCCCCGCTCCGTGCTCGACAACAGGACGGGAGGGAAGCCGCTGGAGAATTGGTTCTGTGTGCCGCCCGTTCCCGATGCCGAGTAGTTCAGCTGAAGGTCCACAATCGGCAGGTTCTGGTTCCGCAGGAGGTTCATGTTGATGTCGGTGATTTCGAGCCGCCGCCGGGCGACGGCCAGGTCCGTCCTGTTGGCCAGCGCGGCCGCGATTGCCGCGCTCACGTCCACGGTCGTCGCTTCCATCTGAATCGTGTCCGAGGGGACAATCTTGACGTCCCAGTAGTCGGCCCGCGTCGGCTCAAAGATCAGGGCGCGCAGGGCATCTTCAGCCGTGGCCACGGCTGACTCGGCCACGATCGCCGACTCTTCGTTGCTGGCCACCTCGGCTTCCGCTTCGATGACATCAATCGGGGCCATCGTGCCCACTTCAACTCGCGCCTGGTTGTTACGCAGCGACTCGTTGGCCAGTTCAAGGTTCTGTTCGGCGACCTTGAGCCGTTCGATGGCACCAATCAGGTTCAAATACGCCGACTGGACCTGGACCCGCTTGATCACGACCGCCTGGTCGAGCTCAATGTCGGCGATGCTTCGGTTACGTTCCGCCGTCTTGACCTGGGCACGTGAGAAGTCGACTTTGAACCCCTGCAGCAGCGGCTGAGAGATGCCCAATTGCAGGCCGGAATTCAGGGTCGGGTTGTAGCGTGCGAAGGGGTCGCTGGTCTCGCTGCGGCCGACATTCCAGCGCAACTGGAACGCACTCCCGTACCACGGCAACTGCTGGCTGACCGTGCTGCTGACCGACAGTCCTGTCGTATTGAGGGACGTGGACGTCCCTTCAAAGATGGAGACCGAGGCGCGTTCGCTCGAACTGCGCGAAAACGATGTCGACAGGGCCGGCGTGAACGCGGACCGGGCACTGGCAAGATTCTCGGCAGCAATGGCCGGACCGAGTCGATCGGCTTTGAGGCCGAGATTCGACTCCAGGGCCATCGCTTCAGCGTCACTCATTGAAAGCGTCAGCACGGGACCCTGTGAGGCCGTGACCGCTTGTTGTGCGTAGGCTGGAGTCGCGGCTCCAAGCCCAAAGTGGGCGAGAACGGTCACTGCCACGACGCCTCGGCGAAGCGAAAACAAGGGGCTACGGGTCATCATCGTCAATCTCTCCAAGACAACAGGCACGCTAGTTGGACGAACCAAGTTCGGATAGGGTTCGCATCCGGTTTATACTACGCGGCCAAACACGTCGTTCCCGCGTTCCGGGACAACTGCGTCCCGGAACGCGGAGTGCTGGTGGTGGAATACCAGCAAAAACGCCAGTAAAACTGCCACACCTGACAAGAATGCAAACCATGCGCCGACTGACCGCCCTCATCGCCCTTGTCCTTGTCACCAGCACCTGGTTGGCCGCCGACCAGCAGTCGGTTGCCCCAGCGGCACCTGCGGCGGCACCTGCGGCCGCACCCGCGGTGATGACCCTGACCGTCGACTCCATCATGCGGGGACCCTCCCTCGTTGGCGAAGCTCCGTCCAACGTTCGATGGGCCACGGACTCCTCCAAGGCGTATTTTTCCTGGCAAAAGGCCGGCGAAGAAGAGTCCGCCACGTTTGCGGTCAACCGCGACGGTTCGGGTCTGCGCCCGTTGACGGCTGACGAAGCCCGAGACCTCGACACGCCGCAGACTGGTCGCCCCGATCGGGCGGGTCGCCGGATATTGACCGCTGAGAGCGGTGACTTGGTGGTCTATGACGTGGCCAGCGGCGTTCGCACACAGCTGACCCGGACCGCTGAGGCTGAGTCGAATCCACAATGGGCGCGTCGCGACACGGCCGTCACGTTCCAACGTGACGGAAACTTGTACCTCATGGCCCTGCCCATGAATACCGGAGGGCAGCGTCCTTTGAGCGGCACTGAAGGCGCCGCATTTGTCCAATTGACCGATATCACTGCTGCTGGAGTTGATGCCCAGGCCGGGGGGGCGCGGGCAGGCGGTCGAGGTCAACGCGGTGGCGGGGCCGGCCGAGGGAGCGGTGGGACCGCCGCGACGGGCACAGGGACCGAGGCCCAACGCCTTCTGCGAGAGCAGAACCTCGAGCTCATGGAATACCTCAAGAAACAGGCCGAGGGGCGCGAGGGCGGCCGTGGTGGTCGAGGTGGTCGCGG
>JABMNV010000071.1 GCA_013203475.1 Acidobacteriota bacterium | reverse complement strand
GTCGACCTGATCGCCGCCGAAGACACCAGGCGCACCTCGAAATTGTTGGCCCACTACGACGTCCGCAAGCCCTTGGTCAGCCTCCACGAACACAACGAGTCGAGGGAAGCTGACCGATTGCTGGCCAAACTCCAAGCGGGAACCAATGTAGCGCTGGTGTCGGACGCCGGCACCCCCACCATTGCCGACCCTGGCTACCACCTGGTCGCAAAGGCCCGGGCTGCTGGTATCACCGTGATCCCAATTCCAGGCCCAAGCGCCGTGGTCGCAGCGCTGTCCGTGTCTGGCCTGCCCGCCGACACGTTCGTTTTTATGGGCTTCCCACCGTCCGGAGGCGCCGCGCGTGACCGCTGGTTCGAGCGGCTCTCTGTTGAACCGGCAACCGTGGTCTTCTATGAGTCCCCCCATCGGATTCAACGAAGCCTCGATGAAGCAGATGAATGTTTGGTTAATCGACCAATCATAGTATGTCGAGAATTAACTAAAATGAACGAAGAATTGGTCAAATGGGACAAAATGGTGCTCGTTAGACAGCAAGGGGAGTTTGTTGTCGTGGTCGGGCCAGGTGTATCAGTGGAGAAGGACGAACCCAACGCCCTCGATATCTCCAATTTTATTGGTCAAATAACAGACAAACTAAGTCTCCCAGAAGATAATGCGGTGGCCATGGCGGCGATCCATTTTGCTGTTCCGGTAGTGAAAGTCCGTAAACTGTTGAAAAAAGGCAAGATTCTTCTCAAGCGGTCGGGCGATAATCTTCAGTCATGACCGATCTTCACGTCGTCATACTGGCGGCCGGAAAAGGCACGCGAATGAAGTCCGCGTTGCCAAAAGTGCTGCATCAACTGGCAGGACGTTCCCTTATCGAGCACGTCCTGACCACGGTTGACCAATTGAGGGCCTCGTCCACCGTCCTGGTCGTTGGTCACGGCGCCGACGATGTAAAGGCTGCCCTGGGCCACCGGCCGAATCTCCAATACGTCACCCAGTCGCCGCAACTGGGAACCGGCCACGCCCTGCTGCAGGCTGAACCGGTATTGCAGGGGAAAAAGGGCGTCGTGCTTGTGCTCTACGCCGACGTTCCCTTGCTCCAGGCCGGGACATTGCAGCGCCTAGTGGAGACGCACCGAGGCGCGAAGGCCACGGCCACAGTCCTGACGGCCGAACTCGCCGACCCGTACGGTTATGGTCGGATTGTACGCAATACCAAGGGGCAAATCGAACGCATCGTGGAGGAGCGCGACGCGTCAGCAGCGCAACGGGAGATTCGGGAGATCAACAGCGGCATCTACACGCTGGCCTTGCGCGATTCAGGGGGGGCACTGTTTGACCATCTCCATCAACTGGCCACCGACAACTCGCAAGGTGAATACTACCTGACTGACCTGATCGCCATGTATCGGCAGCAGAACCTGGGTGTCGAGACCGTGTGCCTCGACAGCGCCGAGGAACTTCGAGGCGTAAACAACCGCATCGACCTGGCTGATCTGTCGCTCACATTTCGACAGCGCACCAATCGTTCACTGATGGTGAGCGGCGTCACGCTCGTGGATCCGGCGACGACCTATGTAGATGCCGGTGTCAAGGTGGGGGCCGATACGGTTATCGGTCCAGGTGTTCAACTTCAAGGAAAGACTGTCATCGGCACTGGTTGCCAAATCCATGCGGGCTGCCGGTTGACAGACGCTGTTCTCGGGAACAGCGTGGTGGTCCTGGACCGTTGCGTGATTGTGGAGTCCACAGTTGGCGAGGGTGCGACGTTGGGCCCAATGGCGCACATCCGTCCGGCGTCGGTCATTGGTCCGGCTGCGCGCGTCGGCAATTTTGTCGAACTCAAGAAGACGACCCTGGGGAGAGGCTCAAAGGCGAATCATCTGGCCTACCTGGGCGATGCGACCATTGGCGAAGGCGTCAACATCGGCGCCGGCACGATCACGTGCAACTACGACGGACAGAAGAAGCACAAGACAGTGATTGAAGACGACGTCTTTATCGGAAGCGACTCTCAACTGATTGCGCCTGTCACCATTGGGAAAGGTGCCTATGTGGGTGCCGGTTCGTCCATCGCCGCTGATGTCCCGGCTGGATCGCTGGCGATCGGGCGTGGGCAGCAGGTCATCAAGCCGGACTGGGCGACCAAACGCCGCGCGGCGCGGGCGGCAGAGAATGTCGCCAAAGGAGATCGCTAACCCATGTGCGGCATCGTTGGATACGTTGGGCCCCGGCCACTGTTGCCGGTACTGATCGAAGGTCTTCGAAAACTCGAGTACCGGGGCTACGACTCCGCAGGCATCGCGGTTGTGCGAAATGGGGAACTGGAAATCAGACGCAGCGCGGGTAAACTCGCGCGCCTGGAAGATGTCCTCGCCACCCATCCATTGACGGGCGAATATGGCATCGGCCATACCCGTTGGGCCACCCACGGACGTCCGACAGAAGAGAACGCGCACCCCCATCGAGACTGCCGAGGCCGCATCGTGGTGGTGCACAACGGCATTATCGAGAACTACCTTGAGCTCAAGCGCGCGCTCATCAAAGAAGGTCACACGTTTGTCACCGAGACCGACACGGAGGTGGTCGCACATCTGGTCGAGAAGGAGACGCGCGACGACGGGCTCGCAGCCGCAGTGCGACGGTCGCTCGCACACCTGCGCGGCCTGTTTGCACTGGTGCTTATTTCTGCCGATGAGCCGGACACCATCATCGCGGTACGCAACGGCCCTCCAGTGGTCGTGGGCATCGGGCAGGAGGAGTATTTCGTTGCGTCAGATGTGCCAGCCATTCTGAACTACACGCGGCAGATGGTCTTTCTCGACGACAGCCAGATGGTGGTGGTGACCAGATCAGGAGCCACGTTCTCTGACTTTGAAGGCACTCCGGTCGAGCGTGAGTCCCAGAGAATCAACTGGGACCCGATCATGGCCGAAAAGGCTGGCTACAAACACTTCATGCTCAAGGAGATTCACGAACAGCCTTGGGCCGTACGCGAAACGGTTCTTGGCCGGGCATCGGTGGAGTCCAACAAGGTCTTCCTGGACGAAATGCATTTGGACGACGAGGCGTTGCGGTCGATCGAACGGGTGGTGGTGCTCGCCTGCGGCACGTCGTGGCATTCGGGTCTGGTGGGCAAGTTCCTGATCGAGTCTCTTGCGCGTCTACCCGTTGAGGTCGATTACGGGTCCGAGTACCGCTACCGCGATCCCATCGTCGACAACAAGACGCTGGCCATCGTAATCACTCAGTCTGGTGAGACGGCGGATACGCTTGCCGCGATGCGCGAGGCCAAGCGCAAGGGCGCGCGGAGCATCGCGATCTGCAACGTCGTGGGCAGCATGGCCACGCGCGAAGTGGACGGCACGGTCTACACACACGCAGGCCCGGAAATCGGCGTTGCGTCGACCAAGGCCTTCACGACACAACTTGTGGCCCTTGAGTTGCTGGCGGTGCATCTCGCTCAGGTCAGGGGCGTCCTGGATAGTGCCCGGGTGGGCGCGTTGTTGCGGGGACTCGATCAATTGCCGGTGCAAATTGAAGAGACGCTGAAATCAGACGGCGTGATCGAAGAACTCGCAAAGCGGTTGTACCAAAAACGCGATTTTCTCTACCTTGGACGAGGGATCAACTATCCGATTGCCCTTGAGGGGGCGCTCAAGCTCAAGGAGATCTCCTACATCCACGCCGAGGGATATCCCGCGGGCGAAATGAAACACGGGCCGATTGCCCTGATTGACGAGGACTTGCCAATCGTGGCGCTTGCGCCGGATGACCACGTCTTCGAGAAGATGATGGGCAATATCCAGGAGGCCAAAGCGCGCGGTGGACAAGTCATCGTGTTGACCAATGCGTCGCAGATCAACGCGTTCAACGACATCCTCGACTTGGAGACCGATGTGGTCTTGACGGTCCCGGATGCCGACCCCTTGCTGACGCCGATTCTGATGACGGTGCCGCTTCAGCTGCTGGCGTACCACATCTCGGTCCGCCGGGGCTGCGATGTGGACCAACCGAGAAACCTCGCCAAGTCAGTGACGGTGGAGTAGGGCTACAGTCGGTCGATCACAAGACGGCCGAACTCCCGGGTGCCCGTGATGGGCTGACCGGCGCTCGCAAGATCAGCCGTCCGTGCGGAGGTCTTGAGCATCGCCGAGGCTGGCCGACGGCAACAATCCCAGCGAGCCGCAGACTGCGTCTGCGAGGTCTGCGCCCGCAGCAGCAACGATGCGGGCACGACGACAGCGAGGCTCAGAGCGATCAGGGCACGGCGCGCGGTCAGGGAAAACGGCGCGTTGGTTGTTTCGGTGGTCCGTCGATGCTGGTGCTGAGGCGAGCCAACGCCGACGCTGTTGTGACCATCACTTGTTGTCTGACCAAACCGCGGACTTCGGGCTTCCCCACCAAAGCGCACCTGC
>JABMNV010000070.1 GCA_013203475.1 Acidobacteriota bacterium | reverse complement strand
GCTTGAAAAATTCGGAACGCTGACGTTGGCCCAGGCCCTGGCGCCCGCCATTGCGATCGCCGAAGACGGTTTTCCGGTCACGCCGATCATCGCGGGCCAGTGGGCCAACCAGGAGCGGTTGTTGCGCCGCGATGACGAGGCACGGGCGACGCTGCTCATCGACGGTCAGCGCGCCCCACGTGCTGGAGAGTGGTTCAGGAATCCTGACCTTGCAGCCACTTACCGGGCGATCGCGGCCAGCGGCGCGGGGTTGTTGTACGGCGGGGCGCTCGGCGAGCGCATCGCGGCCTTTACGCAGACCAAGGGCGGCTTCCTGACGCCGGAGGATTTTGCCGCACATCAGGTGGAGTGGGTGCAGCCCATCAGCGTGCCCTACAACGGGTACCGACTCTGGGAGCTTCCGCCGAATAGTCAGGGCGTGGCCGCGCTCGAAATGTTGCGCCTGCTTGAGCCCTACGACCTCAAGGCAATGGGCCACAACACGCCCGCGTATCTCCACCATTTAATCGAAGCCAAGAAGCTGGCCTATGCGGACATCGAACACTATGTCGGTGATCCCGCGTTCATGACGACACCGGCCGAACACTTCCTGTCGACTCCCTATATCGATCAGCGTCGGAAGCTGATTGATTCGCGCAAGGCCATGGAACGCGCCGAACCGGGTGACGCGGCGACGGCGAGCGACACCATCTATCTGGCGGTGGCCGACGCCGAGGGCAATATGGTGTCGCTCATCAATTCGGTGTTCGACTATTTCGGGAGCGGTGTCGTGGTGCCCGGCACAGGGATTCTCCTGCATGATCGCGGTGTTGGTTTCACCATGGAGGAAGGCCGTGCGAATACGGTGGCCCCTCGAAAGCGTCCATTTCACACAATCATCCCGGCGTTCGTGACCAGGACCACGCGAACGACTGGTGTGACGCGAGACGCCGCGGGTGATGAACCGTACCTGGCGTTTGGCGTGATGGGGGGCGCGATGCAACCGCAAGGCCACGTCCAGGTCCTGCTCAATATGTTGCTGTTCGACATGGACGTGCAAGAATCGTCGGACGCCGCAAGGTTCAGGCATCTGTCTGGTCGTCGGGTCGCCCTGGAAGCTCCGGTCGACGCAGAGGTTCGGGCTGCATTGACGGCGCTGGGGCACGACATCATCGACGAACGGAACATCGCGTTTGGCGGGGCCCAGTTGGTCATGAAACTGGCCAAGGGCTGGGGGGCGGGCTCGGATTCACGCAAGGATGGTCACGCGGCCGGGCGATGACTCGACAAGGAGTGCTGATGGGAACCAGGTCGGTAGTGAGGCGGGTGTCAGGAGTGGCAGGCGTGTGTGGCCTGTTGGCGGCGGTGACGTTTGCTGCGACGGTGGATGGTCGGCCGAGTGTGCCTAAGCAGACGGGTGGGCAGACGCTGGCACTGGTGGGGGGAACCCTGATCGATGGTTTCGGCGGCGTGCCACTGCACAACTCGGTCGTGCTCGTCCAAGGTGAACGCATCGTCGCCGTGGGCCGAGTGGGGACCCTAGCGGTACCGCCTGGCGCGGAGGTGATTTCGACCGAAGGCATGTCAGTGCTACCCGGGTTGTGGGACATGCACGTCCATCTCATGATCAACGGGCATTCGGACTACGCGCACTGGGATGAAACGTACCTGCCGAGACTCGAGACGGACGTGATGCCGGCGTCGGCTCATCAGTTGCTCCTGGCTGGCGTGACGTCCGCGCGCGATTTGGGGGCGCCGCTTGAGGCCAGCATCAACGTTCGAGACGCCATTAATCGTGGTGAGATTCCCGGTCCACGCCTGTACGTCTCCGGCCCGTTTATCCAGCATGAACCCTATCCAGGAACTGAGGCGTTCCGTTGGGGCGTCAGTGGTGTGGCCGACGCGCGCGCGAAAGTGAACCGCCTGGCTGACGCGGGCGTGGACGTCATCAAGCTCATTGATCAGGACCAGATGACGGAGGCGGAAGTGATGGCCGTCGTGCAGGCGGCTCACGCACGTGGCCTTCCGGTTGTGGCGCACTCACATCGTCCTGAAGAAATCCGGCTCGGATTGCGCGCCGGCGTGGACAACTTCGAGCACACGGGGCTCTCGACGGCACCCGAGTACCCGGCCGACGTCATGGCGATGATTCGGGAGCGAACAGCCAAGATGAACCTCGGGCCGTTCTTCTGGACACCCACGGTGCAAGTGCTCTTTAACTACGAGTATCTTCGTGACAATCCAGAGTCGCTCGACGACCCGTCATGGACGCTGGGGCTTCCGGCAGACATCGTGGCTGACATACGTCAGTCGCTGCGGGCGCCAGGGGAGCTGAGCTACTTTCAGCTGACGCCAGCGCGTCAGCCTACGCTGAAGCGAAAAGTGACCCAGTTGCGCGAAGCAGGAGCGACCTTGCTCATTGGCACTGATAGCGGCGTCCCGACGCAGTTCCACAGTCAGTCCACCTGGAACGAACTCGACGTGTGGGTACGTGAAATGGAAATTCCAGCGATGGAAGCCATTCGCAGCGCGACCTACTGGCCGTCATTGATGATGAAGAAGGAGAAGGATGTCGGCACGGTGACGCCCGGCAAATATGCCGACATCATCGCGGTGCGTGGCGATGTGCTGAAGTACATCAACTTGCTGCAGGACGTCGATATCGTGATCAAGAACGGACGGCGTGTGAAGTGACAAAGTCCACGGCCGCCGACTCAGCCCAGTAGCCATCGTGACCGTCGGCCGCGCGACCGATGAAGCCGCAGTGGCCGCCATGCTGCTGGAGGCACATGGTGACGTTGGCATTGTCACGGACATCGTCATCGGTGAACTGCGACGCCGGGACAAACGGGTCATCGGCGGCCGCGATCACGAGGGCGGGGATACGAACGCTGGCGAGCGTCCGTCGTGCGCTGTTGAGGGCGTAGTAGTTCGCCGCAGTGCCAAAGCCATTCGACGGAGCGGTGTAGGCATCGTCAAATGCTCGAATCGTTCGGACGGCGTTCAGGCGTGCCAGGTCGTACACGCCTGGAAACGCCGCGTCCTTTCGCCGCATCCGAGCCTTGAGGTTCCTGACAAAGTTCCATTGATAGAGGGCGTTCTGGCGCCAACCGATCGCGTCGACACACAAGGCGAGATCGATCGTCGGACTGACTGCGGCCACCGCGTAGACCGGCAAATCAGGGGAGTCAGCCAGTTCGGCGGCAAGCTTCAAGGTCAAGTTCCCCCCGAGTGAGTAGCCCACGATCGCGAAACTGGTCAAGCGGTCGTCGCGCATCAACGTGCGCAGGACGACGACGGGATCCGCGGTGAGGCCGGAGTGATACAGGCCCGGCGTGAGATGTTCGGTGTCGCCGCAGTTCCGTTGATTCAGGAGCACGACGTTCCAGCCCAGGCGCCAAGCCTTGTGCGCGACGCCTTGCATGTAGTGGGCCTCAGAAGAGCCTTCCAAGCCGTGCAGGCCCAGCAGCGTGGACCGGTCGTGTCGGTGTGGCTGCCAGTAGCAGTCGGCACGGACCTGAGTATCGGCCGACACGCGTATGAAGCGGACGTCCAGACTGGGAAGCCCTGGATAACTTCGGCGACGCGCCCACGCGGCAAGCGTCATCACGTGACCGTTCGAGAGGCCGGGGAGCGGCACAAATGGCTGGTCAGCGAACATCGTAAATGGCGAAACGATCGTTGCGATACAGCAGTGGCAAATTCAGAGCGTGATCGACGTGAACCACCACCGCATCGAGCTGGAAGCGGACATCGAGCGCCAGGACCCTGGCCGTTGTGATCTGATCGTATTCGAGGGTCGCCTGCGTGCGATCCTTCACCCGCATGGCGACGTCTCGATCGTAGAGGGCCAGGGCGCTGTCCTTGACAGATTCGAGAAGCGTGTCGCGTGAGGCAGCCACGCGCACGCTGACGCCGTACTTCCAGGCGTGTCCGGGGTCTGCCAGGACATGCCAGTCGCTGGGCTGCGTGCTGAGCCACTGCATGGCGTCCACCCACTCGGTGTCTGGCAGAGAGACCGTCACAAGTTGGCGGTCGGGATTGGCCACTTCGAGCAGGTAGAAGCCGCGGGCGGCCGAGGCCGTGGCGAAGATGCACAACGCAGCAATGGCCGGGCGCCGTGATCGCGTGAGCCACCAGGCGACCGACACCATGGTGACAAAGTCGAGGATCCAGAAGACTCGCGTGACCTGCAATTGCACGGCAAGCGCCAGGTGACTCTTGGTGAGCGGGACCGAAATCAGGAACACGGCGACCAGCGCCACAAGCCCGTACATCAGTCCACGTTCAGACTGGGTCGCCAACCCTGAGCGCTGTCGTAACCGCCAGATCGCCATAATCACCACTGGATAGGCAAGATTCAGCGCCCACGTGTCGATCCGCCAATCTGTCGGAAACAAGTAGTCCTTTTCGGCCAGGACGTTGAGCCACTCTGGATCCATGATCACCAGGCGGGCCGCCAAGGGACCGGCCACAACCGCCCAGATACTTGCCGCGCCGACGAGCAGCCCCGCCACGGCCAGCGCAGGCCGCCAGGAGCGCCGACTCACGAACGCGGCGATGGCGACGACGATGCCGAACCAGAGGGCGGTCGTAGGATGGAGGACGGCGGCGGCACCAATGAGAAAGAACGCCAGTCCGTGGCGGCCGCGGACGACCGCCGCGAAGGCGGCCACACCCACAGCAAAGGCCAGTTGCCTGGGATGCATGTATCCCTCAAGCGAGTTTGCGCCGGTCTTGGCAATGCGGTGCCGGAATGTCAGTAAGACTCCGAGAAGGGCAATGGCCCACCATGGCAGTCCGAGCCCGCGGCCAAAGGTGCCGGCGGTCAGGAGGAGCACAAGAAGAGTGAGCACGTACACGGCGACTGCCACCTGCGGGAGGGATGCCCCTGTGGCGCGGACGACGGCCGCCGTCAGTTCATCCGTTGCCATCAGGTGTGACTGTGCGTTGAGCAGATCTCGATCCTTGGGGAAGAGATGCGGGTCGAGGTGTTGCTGGACGGCCGGCAGATAATAGGCCTGGTCCGAGATGCCGTAGCGATACCCGCCGCTGTTCGCCGTGGCCAACACCAGGAATACGACTGCACCCACGAGAGACACGAGCGAAGCGCGCAGGAGCCGTTGCTGCTGGTTTGTCACGCGTCTTCGTCAGCGGACGGTCCGTAGAGCGCCGGCACGGGAACGTCCTGCAACCGGAGATACACCGTCAGCTGTCCACGATGATGGATCGTATGGTTCACCACAAACGTCTTGAACGCCGACATTCGAGGCAACGTCATCAGCGTGACGCCCTGACGTTGGAGAGACCACGGACCGGCGAGTTCGGCATCGCTCTTGGCCACGAGATGTGCACGGACGCTGGCGTTGTGGTGGTCGAATACTTGAAGTACGTCCGCCAGGGACGTCTCAGCGGGCGCAGACGGCGCGGCGTCGCGGACCATGTCGTAGGCGTTCTTGTCGAGAATCCATTCGCCCCAATGGGGGAGTCGCGCGAGATGGGTGGCCAGGTCACCGAGCGAAAACGATCGCGGATGGGGCTTCCAGGCGAAGGTCGCGGGGCAGCGACCGAGGACCCGGCGCGTGGCCGCCATCTCGTGATCAAACTCGCCGAGCAGCATGTCGCGGATCATTGTGTGGCCACTCTACACGAGCACCCAGGACGCGCGCGAGTTTGTCTGACGCGCTCGTTCACAACGTAGAATGACGTCGATGCGGATGCGAGAGCTGGCAGTCGGGTGTTTCGGCGGCGGCACGGGATTGCCCAATGTGTTGGGAGGGCTCAAGACCAATCCCTGGGTGCACGTGCACGCCGTGGTCACCATGTTTGACAGTGGCGGGTCATCGGGTCAATTGCGGGATGAACTCGGCGTGCTGCCACCGGGAGACATCCTCAAGTGCGCGTTAGCGCTGGCCCGCAGCGAAAAAGACGCGCGGCATCTCTTGTTGTCTCGGCTGCCATCACTTGAACATGCCCGACTCGCAGGGCACACGGGTGGCAACCTGTTGCTGTCGATGATGGCGCAGCACAGCGGAGACTTTCTGGCTGGCGTGGATGGACTGCGGTCGCTGTTGGGATGTCGCGGGCACGTCTGGCCCGTGACGGACCAACAAGCCACGATTTGTGCCGAGTACGCGACAGGCGGATCAAGCCGGGGCGAAGTTGAGGTGGATGCTGAGCAGGCCCGCGGTGGGTCTGTCACGCGCCTCTGGCTTGAGCCTCCCGTCCGAATGCACCCCAGAGTGGCGGCGATGATTCAACAACTTGATGCCGTGGTGATTGGCCCAGGCAGCTTCTACACAAGTCTGCTGCCGATCTTCCTGGTGGACGGAGCGCGTGAGGTGTTCCAGACGTTCAAGGGTCCGGTCGTGTATGTGGCCAATCTCCTGACCGAGGGTCGAGGGATGGAGGAGTTCTCGGCCGCCAAGGCCATTCGGGGGCTCGAAGAGGCTATCGGAAGGCAAGTCGATGTCGTGATATTTAACTGCGACCCACCGGATGGCAAAGTGTTGGCGCGGTACGCGCGCGAGCAGAAAGTGCCGCTGGCGTTGGGCGAGCTCTCGTCTGGCACCGATGTGGTGGAAGGGCGTTTCTGGCTCGGGGCAATCGCCCGTCACGATCGTGGTCGGCTTCGTGCGGCGTTGTGGGCGGTGTTGGCGGGACGATTGCTCTGAGACGCAACCGGCTCTGCCGGTCGCGCCTCAGGAGGCCCAGACTACTTCTTGTCGCGTTTGGCGAACCACGTCGCGTTGCCCATGCCCCCGAGCGCGGCTTCGCCGCCGAGCGTCTCGCCGTCTTCGCTCAGTTCGCCCCAGAAACTCATCAACGTTTCGGTTCCTTCGGCGTTGATGGTGACGACGAACTCCACTCTTCTGGCGTCAAGCTTGCCTGCCAGCGGGTAGGTGCCGTACCGCCCGGTGTAGGTGCCGGTCAACTTCTCCTTCTCTTGCGTCAACACGAGCGCCGTCGTCGCCGTGCCGACCTCCATCTCGAGCGTCATGGTCCACTTTCCGGTCAGCGTCGGTGCTGGGGCGGTTGGTTTCTGGGCAAATGCCGTTGTGGCAAGCCCGACAAAGAGGAGAAGGGCGAGGGTACGGCGTGCCATCGCTACAGTCCCTTCGGTCGTGTGGCGGTGAACGGGAAGGCCATGTCAGCGGCGTATGCGGATCCCGCCATGGTGCCATCCTCTTTCACGGCGCCCTCGAAATAGACTTCGATCATCTGGCCACCGGCGTCGAAGTTCATGGAGAATCCCAAGACGCCCTCCTTCACTTCACCAGCGATTGGAGTCGGTCCCATCTCGCCGACGAGCGTTCCCGTGACCTTGTTTGCCGCGTCAATCTTGACCTCCACAGTCATGCTCATCATGCCGTCCGGGCCATTGAGTGCAACGACCCACTTGCCGGCGGGGGATTTCGCGTCGACTGGCGCTGCGGGCTTTTCTTTTGCGGGCGGCTCCTGAGTCGGTGGAGCCTGCTGCTGGGCGGCCAGCGTCGGGCCTGCGATGAGTGCCGTGATCACAACGAGGGCGACAAGTGACTTCTTCATAACATCCTCTCCTGAGGTCAGGTCCGGGGTTTGCGGACTCGGGGCCCGCGCGGTGTATGACGCTGAAGTTCAGCGAGCCTGAGCTCTGCCGCCTGCTCAATAACGGTTTGAAGCATAGCACCGGTCGGGCTGCTTGCGGAACGCTGGTTCCCAACCCACAGGGAGGGGGCCTGAGCGGCCACGATTGCCGGAAAGTCATCCTCGGACTTCACGCTGAGCGGGGCAAACTCCGTGATGTCCAGATCGCCCTTGGCCAGCGCGGCGTCCACGTCCGGCGACTCGGGCGTCCATGTCCCTGAATCCCACAACATGACGACGCCGGCGCCATACCCTGTCGGAATCACACCTTCGAACGTGCCGTATTCGAGGGGGTGGTCCTCGACGTGAGCGGCAAAGCGCTTGATCGTGGGATCAAGTGATGGCCCCTTCGGGACCGCCCACGAGAGCAACACGGTGTTGTGCTCCAGCCGAAGGTCATAGTGCAGATGGCTGGCGAGGTGTTTATGTACACAGAAGAACGGCGGCTTCTTCTTTCGTCGCCGTCTCGGCTTGACCTCATCACCCGGCGGTTCGGGTGATGAGGCAAAGTTACGTTTGTCTTGGTACGGCTTGAGCGGCACGTCCGGGTCAGCGCACCCCGTGCATCATCTTCGTCAGCTTGCCTGAGAACGCAAGCATGATCAGGCCCGCAACCACACCGAACAGGCCAACGTAGCCGAAGAGGTTCTGCAGGGGCATCGACGCATAGAGACCGGCCATCTCACCGCCGAGGTAGTTGCCCACCGACGCGCCGAGAAACCACACGCCCATCATGAGGCTGACGATGCGCGGTGGTGCGAGCTTGGTCATCGAACTGAGGCCAACCGGACTGAGGGCGAGTTCCGCCCAGGTGTGGATGAGATACACGCCCGTGAGCCACAAAGGGCTCACGAGTCCACCGGAGGAGGCCAGTTGCGCCGCAGGCACGAGCAGAAGGAATCCAAGGCCCACACCCATCAAGCCGAACGAGAACTTCGCCGGGCTCGCCGGTTGCTTGCTGCCCATCTTGACCCAGAGCCAAGCGAACACGGGCGCAAACATCACGATGAAGAGCGCGTTCAACGACTGGAACCAGACGCTGGGGAAGTTCAAGCCGAAGAGTCGGTTGTCGGTGCTCCCGGTCGCGAACAGGTTCAATGTGGAACCAGCCTGCTCGAACACCGACCAGAAGATGGCGGCTGCCACGAACATCACGGTGATGACCCACAGGCGGCCCCGCTCTTCGCGCGTCCAGTTATTGCCCGGGCCCTCAAACAGCCACCAGAAGAAGCCGACAACGACGGCGATGAGGACGTATCGATAGCCGGTGGTGACCTGTTCCGGCGTGATCGTGATCGAGCCAGATGACAACGAGAAGCCCAGCACGACGAGCGACGCCAGGAAGACGCCGAACCATATTGTGGCCGTGCGCTTGAGTTGGGCAAAGGCCTCAGGTGACTTGGCGGGTGAGGGCTTGAGACCGGCCTCGCCAAGGAGCTTTCCAGAGGCGATGTACTGAATGAGGCCCAGCGTCATGCCGACGCCAGCTGCGCCGAATCCCCAATGCCACGCCGAATTCGGATCCATCCCCATCCCGCTCAGCCAGGTCCGGAAGCCCGCGTTCTGGACCAGGTAGCCGGTAATCAGCGGTCCCATGAACGCGCCAAGGTTGATGCCCATGTAGAAGATGGTGAAGCCGGAGTCGCGCCGGATGTCCTTCTCTCCATACAGGTGGCCGACGATGACGCTGATGTTCGGTTTAAGGAGACCGGTGCCGAACACGACGAGCAGCAAGCCGAGGTAAAACGTGGCCTCGGCGGGGAAGGCCAGAGAGAAGTGGCCGGCCGCGATGAGGATGCCACCGTAGAGGACGGCGCGGCGTGGGCCGAGCAGGCGGTCAGCCAGCCATCCCCCCGGCAGACTGAGGAGATACACCATCGACGTGTACGTGCCGTAGACGGCGGTGCCGACCGGGACGCTCAGGCCCAGTCCACCGTTCTCGACATCGGCCACCATATAGAGCAGCAGGAATCCCCGCATGCCGTAGTAGCTGAAGCGCTCCCACATTTCTGAGAAGAAGAGCGTGGACAGGCCACTAGGATGTCCAAAAAACGCTTTGTCTGAGCTGGCGGGCGCCATGCCCCCTGTTGCTGTCTGTGTGGCCACGTATCAGTCCTCCTGAGCTTTCTGCGGGTGCTGGCGAATGCTACTTGGTTTCAGGCACAAATCCCGGCGGAGCCGAAGACTGCGCGCCAAAAAAGAACTCTTCCATATGTTTGGCGACCAATTGCTGCGCTTCCTTCTGAAACGGCAACAGGCGATACTCATTGAGAATCATCTTCATCTGCTCTTCCCACAGAGCCCACGCCTCAGCAGAGACGTGCTCGTGGATACGCTGACCCAGTTCGCCGGGCCAGGGGGGGGCAGGAAGGCCGGGGAGATCGCGATGGAGCTTCACGCAATGTACCGTGCGCGGCGGGGTATCAGCAGGGGGCATGTTGCCCACGCATCTTACTGTAGAAGTCGGCGGACGCGCACCCTGACGGTACTCGTGTGCGCGGTCTTGCTTCTGGTGCTCCTGCCAGCAGGCGTACAGGCTCAGTATTTCGGACGGAACAAGGTGCAGTATCGCTCCTTCACGTTCCAGATCCTGAAGACCGAGCACTTCGACGTGTACTACTACCCGGAAGAGGCTGAGGCCGCGGCCATCGTGTCTCGGATGGCGGAGCGGTGGCACGCCCGTCTGACCAGATTCTTCACCCATGATCTGCGCGGACGTCAGTCCCTCATCCTGTATGCCTCACCTGCCCATTTTCGCCAGACGAACGCCATCGAGGGACTGATCGGTGAGGGCACCGGTGGAGTGACTGAAGCCCTCAAACGCCGGATCGTCTTGCCGATGGCGGGGTCGCTCGCGGACACCGATCACGTACTCGGACACGAGCTGGTCCATGCCTTCCAGTTCGACATCACCGGGGCCGACCCGCGCGAGTCGGAGTTTTCGCTGCCCAGCATCCTGCAATACCCCCTCTGGTTTGCCGAGGGCATGGCTGAATATCTGTCCGTCGGCCCGGTCGATGCCCAGACGGCCATGTGGCTGAGGGATGCCGCGATTTCTGAACGGCTGCCGCACGTGGAAGACCTCAACGACCCGAAGTTGTTCCCCTATCGCTGGGGACACGCCTTTTGGGCGTTCGTCGGCGCGACCTACGGTGATCGAGCCGTCGCCTCACTGCTGCGCGCCGCGGCAGATCCCCGCTTCGGCATGAGCGGTCTGGCGGCGCAACTGGGCACTGATCCTGACGCGCTCACCGACGCGTGGCACGACTCGATCCGGGAGGCGATTCTGCAGATGCAGGCGGACCTTCCAAGCCTGACAAGCGATCCTCACCTCCGGATCAGCGAGGACAGCGGTGCCGGGCGAATCAATATCGGGCCCCGCCTGAGTCCGGACGGCAAAACGATCGCGTTTTTCTCCGAGAAGGATCGATTTTCAGTTGATCTCTATCTGGCTGACGCCGAGACTGGTCGCATCCAACGCAAGTTAGTGGAGTCGGCGACCGACCCGCATTTTGATTCCCTGCAGTTTCTCAGTTCCGCCGGTTCCTGGCGTCCCGATGGTCGCCAATTGGTGGTGACGGCTGTTCGGCGGGGGCGCCCAGTACTGGCGTTTATTGATCCCGCCAACGGACGCGTCTCGCGCGAACTCGTGCTCGACGGACTCGACGATGCGCTCAATCCGGCCTGGGCCCCTGACGGCCGCTCGCTCATCGTCAGCGGTAACCGGGGAGGGCTGACGGACCTCTATCTGGTTGAGTTGCCCACGGGCCGGATGACGCCCCTGACGGCGGATCCGTTCGCCGATCTGGAGCCGGTCTTTACGCCTGATGGCACGCATGTCGTGTTTGTCACCGAGCGGTTCAGTACGGATTTGCAGTGGCTCAAGCCAGGGGCGCTGCGTCTCGCGCGCCTCGACCTGGCGACGAAAGACGTGCAGCCGATTCAGGCGTTCCTTGCAGGCAAACATCTCAGCCCCCAAGTGAGCG
>JABMNV010000069.1 GCA_013203475.1 Acidobacteriota bacterium | reverse complement strand
GGGCGGCACCGACAGCACGTCGTTCAACGCCGCCGGTCTGCCGGGCATCGGTCTCTCGCAGGATGGCATGGAATACGGCAGTCACACATGGCACACCAACCTCGATACGCTCGAACGCATTGTGGAGGACGACGTCAAGAAGTCGGCCATCGCGATTGCGTCGGCGCTATATCACCTCGCGATGCGCGAGGACATGTTGCCTCGTTTCGCCGCCGGGCAGATGCCCGCCGCTCCGGGAAGCGGTCGCGGAGGCGGTCCGAGCCAGCAGTAGTGGGTGGGACTGTGTGGCGCGCGGCGGGGCGATAGCGTGTTTCGACGCCTGCCCTTGATCGCCGCCGGGACCGTCGCCGTCATTGGCGCCGCAGAGGCTCTTCGCCGCGTGTTATCGGCGGGGAGCCTCACCAGCACGCCGCACCTGTCAGGCGTCACCACAGCCCTGCTCGGCCTGGCGGCCATCACGCTTGTGATGTCGTGGACGCGTCGCCGACCACGGGCATGTCCATCCCAACCGCCTTGGCACTGATCGCCCTGGCGATTGGGGTGATGGGCATCTGGCCTGACCACGGGTTCGTGGCCCTGCTCGGGTCCAGGTCTGAGGGCGGCCTCCTGCTGCGCTGGCTCCTGCCTGCGGCCCTGCTCTTTCCAATCGCCATGGGCAACCTGATGACCATGAGCACCCGCGCGGGCCTGATCGCTTCCAGATTCAGCGTTGCACTGAACCTCGGCGTGACGACGATCATTTTTGTGGGGCTGGTCCTACTGGTGGGCCTCCTGCTCAAACGACGCGACGCTGAACGACACGAAGCCATGGCAGAACGCGAAGCGTTGCTGGCACGACTTCAGGCCTCCGTCGCAGAGCTCGAGCAACTGCAGACGAACTTCGTCACCGTCTGCGCGTGGACCAAGCGCGAGCTTGATGAGGGCAAGTGGGTGAAATTCGAGGAGTTTCTGGACAAGCGGCTCCACATCCAGATGAGTCACGGTATTTCTGAGGATGCCGCCAGTGAGGAACTGTCGGCGCTGCTTGAGGCCGACGATGAGATTGCCGGACCCGAAGGTCCGGCCTCCTCGCGGTAGGAGACCGGGTCTTCAGATCCGGCGCAGACAGATCTTATCGAATGCCTTCGGTCGCGCTCAGCAGAATCCCGTTGAACAGGAACTTGAAGGTGCCATGTGGCTGCGCCCGGAAGGTAATTTCAGGTCCGAACACATACACGTGTCCCTTGCCGATGTCGGCCTCGAACGCAGCGACCCCGTTCTGGAGGTAATGCTGTCCCCAGGCCCATCCACTTCTGAGCGGCGTGGCGGTCTTGAACCACAGAATCGTCCGCACGCCACGACTCGTGGCATCTGGCCGGAGTTTGAACGTCGGGCTGTTGTTAAAGAACACATCCACTTCAGCCCCGACGCCGGCTCCCAACGGAGAATCCGGTTCGACGGTGGCGCGCAGCACTGAACCAGGCACGTAGTACTTCGTGCCCGGCAGCGACTGCAGCGCACCGTCGTCGCCACGTTCGGTCAAGTGGTCCTCCACCGGGAGATCCAGCTGGTCCACGATGTTGCGGGATGCTCCACCGATGGTCAGGACTGTGCCGCCCTGCTCCATGAACTCCTTGAGCTTCGCCATGGACGCCTCCGTCATACTGCCCTGACGATCCTGGAACTCGGCCGGAATGGCTGCCGCGCCGCCACCGCCTCGCCCCTCGCCACCGCGACCACCGCCACCCCGACCACCGCCGGCCGCCCTCGGCAGCGCTGGAATGCCGCTACCGTTGAAGATGAAGATGTCGAAGTTGTCACGCAGGCTGCCTGCGTCGATCATGGGAGGGTAGACGACGGTGTACGGGAACTCAAAATTCTCGAACATCAACCGCGTCCACCCGGATGGCATAGACCCACCGTACTGGTCATACAAACCAATACGAGGGGTGCGCAGCACGGTCATGGGACCGGTCGGCGCGGTCGTTGCCGCCTCGAACGTGACTCCCAGTTCGGTCGCCATCTTTTCGAGCGACGCCCGTGTCGTGGCCTTGGCCGCGACGTAGAACGTGCCGCTTCCGGCGGGCCCGTCGGCCAGCCATGAGACCGTCTCGCCAGCCTGCAGCAGACGATTGATCGCGATGTAGCTGTCGTTGGCCTTGTGGGTGAAGTAGTAACCAGCGGCCTGTCCACCAATCACGCGCCCGGCCGGTGTCGAGGCCATCCCGGCGATCTTCTCAAAGGGACCATCGAAGCCATCCAGCACGCGGTCGAACTCCACGCCCATGGTCATCGCCAGCGTCCAACCCGCGCTGTCATAGGGACGGTTGGGCGGACCGCCGGGGTACGGAAAGTCGTCGGGGTGGTCCTGCGGTTCAAACATATCCATCACGTGCGGGCTGAACGCCTGCGCGCTTTTGACGACATACGAGTTGACCGGGTATTGCTTGCCGCTCACGGTAAACGGCGCGGTGGCCCGCTGCACGGCAATGCCATTCTTGATGAGCGTGTTCACAAATCGGGTGGCCGTCCCGAAATCCGGCTGGTTTGCCGGCAGAATGAAACCGCGCGGATCGCGGTACTCGGGCGCATGCAGTTCGTCCCAATACGGATTGGGCTGCCCTGCGGCCGCACCACCGCGCCCGCCTCCGCGCGCACCGCCACCACCGGCACGACCACCACCGCGACCACCAGTCGCGCCATTGGCCTCTGCCATCGAGGCCTGCATCGCTTCAACGCGTCGCGGTGTCATCGTCCAGGAATCTTCGTTCCCGCGCTGAATGTTGTCGCGGCCCATCTGGTAGATGTTGAAGAGAAAGGTCTCGCGATACCTCGACGCGAGGTCGAGAATGGCGTAATTGGCCGACAGTGAGTAGTCAATCGACTGCCGGAAGTGCCACTCCTGCGGCGCGATTGGCGACAGCAGGCTCTTGGTCGGCAGGATTTTGCTCGCCACAAACGGAATCGCGGACGGCGTCGGATTGCCGATCGTCTCAGTCAGGATACCGATCATGTTGTGGAAGTAGGCCGTGGTGCGAAGGCCGCCATTCCACCAGGTGGAATACGTGGCGCCATTGAACGAGGTCATGCCGGGCTTGCCTTCTCCGAGAAAGCGCGTGGCGATGGCCGCCCCCACCATGTCGATGCCTGACGGAATCAGCGGGTGAAAATTGTAGTTGAAGGGGTCGCGAAATGGCGGCGCGAACATCACCGTCCCGGCCGGACCGCTCTGGTGATGGTTGTACATGATCTGGGGGAACCATTCCTTGTACATGACCCGGTTCATGTTCGTGGTCTCGTCAAGCGCAGACATGTAGAAGTCACGGTTGTTATCGTGGCCCGCGTACTTCTGATACAGCTCAGGAATGCCGCCACTGGACCGCTGCTCGGGGATTGGGTTACGCATGTACCAGTTCGAGACCAATTCCATCCCGTCCGGGTTGGCGTGCACGGCAAGAATGATGACGTCGTCAAGAATGCGCAGCGTCTCTTCGTCGGTGCGGCTGGCGAGCTGATAGACCGTTTCCATCAACTGTTGCGCGCCCAGGACTTCGGTCGCGTGCAGGCCCCCGTCAATCCAGATGACAGCCTTGCCTTCCTTCGCCAGCGCTCGTGCCTCGGCGTCGGTCAGCCCCTCAGCCGCCGCGAGGCGTGCGGAGATCGCTTTGTAGCGATCGAGATTCGCGAGATTCGCGGGCGAGGTGATGATCGACATCAGGTGCGGACGGCCCTCGGCCGTCTTCCCAATCTCCACCACCTTCATGCGCGGCGACTCCGTTTCGAGCTTGTGCCAATACGCCATCAACTGGGTATAGGTGGCGAGGAAGTAATCGTCGCCAATGTTGTTGCCCAATTCGGCCTTCGGCGTCGTGACCGACGCCATGACCTGTAGCGCGGGTGCGCTCGACTGCGCTGACACTGAGCCACTGGCGATAATGGCGACGGCCACACCCGCCAGAATCCAATACTGTTTCACTGTTTTCATCGTTGCGTCCTCCGGGAACCGGCTAACGATAGCAGACGCCGGGAGCGACGACCAGCCCCCGTAGCGGCCCCGAAGCCCCCTCTGGCGCTACGAGTGGAGCAACCGCTCCGAGAAGTGAATCGGCGTGCCGAAGACCGAATAGGCGTGAAGCAACAAGAAGAGCGTAATCAAGGCCGCCCGGACTCCGGGTCGGAGGGGATGGGCATTCAACATCACCGCCAGGTGGCAGATCACGAGCACGGCCAGGGTGAGCGTCAGCCGGTCAGCGTAGTACCCAATCGCCCAGAGGAATATGAACGTCATGCCGGCCAACGCCAGCAGAGGTCGCTCGGCTGCCGGCACACGGGCCAGATCTCGGAGAGAGCTCCCAGGGACCACGTGACGACGGAGTACCAGAGCCACGATGCCGATCAGGACAACCGGAAGGACCAGCACTCCCAGGGGATGTCCCGGTAATTGTTGAAATTTGAAGCGGCGGCTC
>JABMNV010000068.1 GCA_013203475.1 Acidobacteriota bacterium | reverse complement strand
CACACACAACGTGGCGAGACCGCGGCGGGCGCCGCGGCGGACCATCTCATACAGCAGAGTCACGAGGATGCGCGTGCCGGTCGCGCCAATCGGATGGCCAAGAGCAATCGCGCCCCCGTTGACGTTCAGGCGATCGGCTGCGATCGGGACGTCTGCCAGCACTGCCAGCACCTGCGGCGCAAACGCCTCATTGAGCTCAACCAAGTCAAAGTCTGCGATCGTCAACCCTGTCTGCTTCAAGAGTTTCTGAATGGCCGGCACTGGACCGATGCCCATGATGCGAGGGTCTACGCCAGCAGTCGCCCACCCGACGATTCGGCCCATCGGCGTCAAACCGCGACGCCGCGCGTCGTCTTCGTCGGCCAGCACCACGGCCGCCCCTCCGTCGGTGATCCCCGAGGAGGAACCGGCGGTGACGATGCTGGTCTGACCGTCGGCGCCGGGAAACACCAGCGGCAATTTTCTCAGCCCCTCAATCGTGGAGTTGGCGCGCGGATGCTCATCGACCTCAAGGTCGACGGGCTTCCCTTTGGCGTCATGCCCAGGCGCCGAGACCATCTCGTCGGCAAAACGCCCTCCGGCAATTGCTGCCTGTGCTTTCTGTTGGCTCTCGAGCGCGAAGGCATCCGATGCCTCGCGCGTAATGCCATACTGGCGGGCGAGAATCTCGGCGGTCTCTCCCATAATGAGCCCCGACAACGGGCATCTGAATCCATCACGATACATCGCGTCCACCAGGGTGAAGTTCCCCATCTTGTGGCCCCATCGTGCATCTTCGGCGTCAACGAGATACGGCATCCGGCTCATCGACTCGATGCCGCCGGCCAGAACGAGGCGAGACTGGCCGAGGAGGATGGCCTGGGCGCCCAGCGCCACTGTCTGCAGGCCCGACGCGCATGCCTGATTGATCGTCTGGGCAGGCACAGTGAACGGCACGCCTGCCCTCTGACAGACCTGGCGGGCCGGGTTCGGACCAGATCCAGCCTGGCGACCGTGTCCGAACAAGGCCTCGTCTACGTCTTCAGGACGAACGCCAGCCCGCTCCAGAGCGGCAGTCGCGGCCCGGGCGCCAAGTTCAGCGGGATGAGTCTTTCTCAGAGTGCCGCCGTAGCGGCCAATGGCAGTGCGCGCAGCACCAACGATGACGACAGGCATGTTCAAAATGATACGTGCACTTGTGCCCGAGTGCTCGCAGGCGCAAGTCAGCGCTGTCGAAAATGTTCGTGATAGTCGCCCGAAGGGATACGAGGTGCCTGGCCGAGTGGGGCGTTGTAGAAGTAGACCCACGCCTCGAGGACGGGCGCCTCGTGGAGTGTGACCGCCGCCATCAACCGCTGATACAGCGACCGGTCCGGATCGTCGTGGTGGCACCCTTCCATGGCGTCCAGGGCGTCAAGGACCGGGACGGGGTCGTCTGTTTCGTAGACCTCGCCCCAGATGCGGCCATCCTGAGAAGGCACAGCCGCCGGATACAGCCCCACATCAAACAGGCTGCCTCGGACCCAGCCCCGACCGACATACACCAGACGGTCGTCCATTCCCGCTCGGCGCCGACGGTCAAAGCCGGCCATCAGGGTCCCATAGAAGAATACAGACGTTTTCACGAGTGTTGGAAAGTGTACGGCTTCGGCGCGGGTTCGGGCAAGGGACAAAAAAAGACCCGGGCGACCATCGTCGCCCGGGTCTTTGAGTTGGATGACCGCCGCAGGCTAGTTCTTGCTCGCGTCAGCCAGCTTCGCCAGCCCAGCCAAGACATCGACCATTTCTGACGACACGGAGAACGTCAGCGCCACAGTCGTTCCGGTGCCAGACATCTGTAACGAATCAAGCAGGATTTTTATTTTCTCGTCCTGCCCAGACACCAGACGTCCCATCGCGAGACCACCGCGAATCACGTCCCGCAGGTTTTCTGCCGCGAGATCGTCAGTCGTGTCAGCGCGAAGCGTTCCCGACACACCCCCATTGACATGCGCCATCACCGAGAACCACTTCACCTCCGGCATGTGCTGCTTGATCTGGTCAGGGATCTCAGTCGTCTTCTGCACCGCGTCGAACCGCCCCACCGCCCAGGCGCT
>JABMNV010000067.1 GCA_013203475.1 Acidobacteriota bacterium | reverse complement strand
TCCGCGCCATCATTCAAGAGGTCCTGACCGCGCATTTCTTTATGACGCAGCCGTACTATCTCAAGTGGATGCTTCAACTGAAAGAAGTTGAGCTGAGAAACTGACAAAGTAGTACTAGGAGCCTGCCGGCACACCTGCGGCCCTGACACCGGACGACTATCTGGCGCTGGCCACGACCGGATCGCTCCTTGAGCACTTGGGCGGCATCACCGGGGGCCGCGAGAATGTGGTTCTTCCGACCGGGCAGGTTGCGACCATCACCGTGGGAGGCATGACGCCATCCACTTGGCGGTTTGTGCCGCACACTCTGCTCGCCGGTCGACCGTTCGCTCCGTCCGATGTCACCGCAGGGGCAGCAGCGGTCACGCTTGTTCGAGAGGGCTTTTGGAGCGGCGTCATGGACGCTCCCAACGACATCGTCGGCTCAGCGGTCGACATCGGGGGTGTCCGACACGAGGTGGTCGGTGTGGTGCCAGATGGCGTGAAGTTTCCGAATTCGCCGGATTTCTGGGTGGCGGTAGACGAGGGCTTTCTGGCCGGGCGCAGGCGACCAGACTCAGACATGCGTTTGCTCGGCACTCTCGCCCCAGGGGCTTCGCTTGCATCCCTACAGAAGCAGTTAACCACCATCGCATCGAGTTTTGAACCGGGCTCTGCTGGCGAGGGGACCTTGCGTCTGACTGCGACGGTCTTTACCGACCTCGGGCCCATGGGCCGCGATCTGTCTCTCGTGTCCGTCGTCGTCGTGGTCGCGATTCTGCTGGTCATCGCTGCGAACGTCGGCACTCTGATTCTTGCGAGTTCGTTCGCGCGGTCGAGAGAGTTCGCGTTGCGCGCCGCTCTGGGTGCGTCGCGTGGTCGCCTGGTGACTCAAGTGTTTCTTGAGGTTCTCTTGATTGCCGCGGTCGCCGCGCCTGTGGGAACGATAGCCGCCAGGGCCGTGCTCCGTCTGTTCAACGGTGCGGACGAGATTACGTTCTGGGTGAACTTCGCCGGAGGGCCCCGCACGATACTGCTCGTCGTGATTTCTGCCGTCGTCGCGGCGGGGATCGCGGGCGTGTGGCCGGCGTTGCGCGCAACTCGGGCCGATCTGGCCGGACGTCTGGAACATGGCGGCGGTCGTGCGGGGGATATCAGGTGTGGCCGCATCGCCGGCGTCATGGTGGTCACTCAGATCGCTGTGTCTATCGTGATGATTCATGGGGCGCTGGTGGTGGCCCAGGGATTTCAGAAGTTCACGGGCGCCTCCCTCGACCTGCGACGCAATGTCCTGACGTCCTATCTCAACATCAACGCGGTCCGACCGACCGCTGAGGGTGGTCGACCGCAGCCGGTCACGGCATTCGACGTCGAGCGTATGATTGCCGAGATACCCGGTGTGATGGCCGCAGGAATCGGGACGGCCCTGCCTCGTCACAGTCCGCGCGGCGTGCCTGTGCAGGTGGAAGCCCTTGGCGACGCCCAGGCGGCGGCTCCCCGTCTGGCTCCGAAGGTGGAGGTCTCACAAGGCTATTTCGCCGCGCTTGACGCCAGCCTCCTGAGTGGTCGGGTGTTCACGTCCGTCGATTTTCTCGACCAGGCGCGTCCGGTCGCCGTGGTCAACGAACCGTTTGCCAGGACATTCTTCGGCCACGCGTCTCCGCTCGGCCAGCGTGTCCGCGTTTCAATCCAAGACGAAGAAGGGCCGTGGCGCGAAGTGATCGGCGTGGTGCCGGACCTGGGCTTGAGCGTTGGTGATGAGTCGATGGCGGCCGGCTTCTACGTGCCCTTGTCACCGGAGACGAACGCCGCGTATCTTGCCGTGCGGACGACCGGAGATCCGTTGACGTGTATCAGCGCTCTCCGTCTGGCCCTGCTCGATCGTGATCCCGCGTTCGTCTTCAACCGCTTCGAGTTCCTGGAGGAGGTGGCCCATGAAGACCGCGACTTCTTCAAGTGGTTTTCTGCGGCCCTGCTCGGCATCGGCGCCGTCATGCTGGTGCTCGCCCTGGCCGGCGTCTACGCGATGATGTCGTTGATTGTCACGCGGCGCACACGGGAAATTGGCGTACGCATGGCACTGGGAGCCAGCCCCTTTCGCGTGGTGCGAACGATCTTAGGCCGCGCCGCCGTTCAGGTGGCTATTGGAGGCGTGGCGGGCGCGGTCCTTGATGACCACGGGCGTCTTTGCGGCCAGCATGCGCGTAATGATGTCTCGTGTAGAGTCGACCAGTCCGCCCGGTGTCCGCAGCGTGAAGACCACGAGCGCGGCCCCGGCAGCATCCGCCGCATCCATCGTCTGAATCATGTACTCGGCAGAGACCGGATGAATGATCGCATCCACCTCTGCCGTGAAGACCAGCGGTTGTTCGGGAATGGCGGCCTGCGCACCTAACGTCAGGGCCGCACCCAGGCCGATACTCAAACCCGAAACGAGTAGACCGACAAGCGCCGAGTGCGTGAAAGCTCTCATGGACAACTCCTGAGCTCTTCTGACAATTTCGCGACTTCCTGAGTATACGCCCGCGCTATGATCGGCGGTGAGATGCCCGAACCCTTCCATGTCATGGCCAAGCCGTCCGGGCCGATCTGCAATCTCGACTGCGAGTATTGCTTTTATCTCGAGAAGGAACGCCTCTATCCAGACACGTCGAACTTCGCGATGAAAGACGATGTGCTCGAATCGTTTGTGCGTCAGCACATCGAGGCCCATGGTGAGCACCCGGTCGTGTCGTTTGCCTGGCAGGGTGGCGAACCGACGCTGCTGGGCGTGGAGTTCTTCGAACGGGTCGTGGCGCTGCAGAGCAAATACGCGGATGGACGCCGAATCGACAACGCGCTTCAGACGAATGGCATTCTGATCGACGAGTCCTGGTGTCAGTTTCTGGCCGCGCACAAATTCCTGGTCGGGCTCTCCATTGATGGCCCGGCGCATGTGCACGATCTCTATCGACGCGATCGAGGAGGGAAGCCGACATTTGGCGCGGTCATGCGCGCGCGCGATCTACTGGTGCGGCATCAGGTGGAGTTCAACACGTTGACCGTGGTGAGTGCGGGCAATGTGGATCACGCGCTCGAGATTTATCGATTCCTCCGGGAGATCGGCAGCGGATACATGCAGTTCATTCCCGTCGTCGAGCGAACAGCCGAAGTGCCGACAGACGCCGAGTTGTCACTGGTCGAGCCAGGCGCACGGATTCGCGCGCAGGTCACGCCCTGGTCGGTTGATCCGGCCGCGTACGGCGAATTTCTGGTGGCGGTCTTTGATGAGTGGGTGCACCACGATGTGGGCAAGGTGTTCGTGCAGCACTTTGATGTGGCCCTTGAGTCGTGGTCCGGGCTGGAAGCCTCGCTCTGTGTCTTTCGTGAAACGTGTGGAAAGGCGCTGGCGCTTGAGCACAATGGCGACGTCTACTCATGCGACCACTTTGTCTATCCTCAGCATCGACTTGGCAACCTGATGACTGCATCGCTGGCGACGCTCGTGGAGTCGCCTCAGCAAGAGGCCTTTGGTGACGCGAAGCGGGATTCGTTGCCGATCGAATGCCGGGAATGCGACGTCCGATTCGCGTGTCACGGTGAGTGTCCGAAGCACCGATTCGTGACGTCGCGAGACGGCAGTCGCGATCTGAACTACCTGTGCGCGGCCTACAAGCGACTGTTCCATCACATCGATCCCCACATGCGTTTCATGGCGAATGAGTTGCAGCACAAACGCGCGCCCGCCCACGTGATGGCCTGGGTGGCGGCCGGAGAGCGGGATGCGGCGATGCAGCAGGCGGGACGCAATGATCCGTGCCCGTGCGGGAGCGGAAAAAAATTCAAGAAGTGTTGCGGCGCGTAGCCCAGTTCCTGACACTGGCGTACACTCATGCCCACCGTGTCATTGCCCTCGTGGATATCGAACGAAGTCGGGTACGTGGGGCTGCTGTTCACCCTGTTCGTCCTGCCACGCTTCTTGCAACGCTTCGGGATTCCGAGTGCGCTGACCGCGTTTGCCTTTGGGGCCGGAGCGGGCCTTGGGCTCGGACTGTTCCGCAGCGACCCGACAGTGGAGCTGTTGTCCACGCTCGGCATCGTGGCTCTGTTCCTGTTCGCCGGTCTCGACGTCGAGGTGGGCGAACTGCGTCGCGAGGTACGGGTGCTGGCCGAGCATGTCAGCGTGCGGGTCGTGGCGATTGCGTCTCTCGCGGTGGTGGCGACCCGGTTTATGGGCATCGACAGCCGGCAGAGCCTGTTGGTGGCCCTGGCCCTCCTGACCCCCTCGACGGGTTTTATTCTGGATTCGCTCGGCGGGTGGGGGCTGTCCGAGAAGGAGCGCTTCTGGATCAGGTCCAAGGCGATCGCCACCGAATTGGTCGCCCTCGTGATTCTTTTCGTGGTACTGCAGTCCACCAGCGTCGCTCGACTGGGGCTCTCGGCGCTGGCCTTGATCGTGATGATCGCCGTGCTGCCACTGGTCTTTCGCTGGCTTGCCCAGGTCGTCATCCCGCACGCCCCGAAGAGTGAATTCGGCCTGCTGATGATGGTGGCCGTCGCGTGCGCGATGATCACGCGCAACCTCGGGGTCTATTACCTGGTCGGGGCATTCGTGGTCGGCATGGCCGCCCAGCGGTTCCGGTCGGCGTTGCCGTCGCTGGCGTCGGCCAAGATGCTCGGTGCGGTGGAGTCTTTTGCCTCCCTGTTTGTCCCCTTCTATTTCTTTCACGCAGGTCTCGCGCTGGAGCCCGATATCTTCACGCTCCCGTCGCTGTGGCTCGGCCTGGCGTTTGTGGGGCTGGTGCTTCCGGTACGCCTCGGACTTGTGTCACTGCACCGGTGGTTCCGATTCAGGGAACTGATGGGTGCGGGACTCAGGGTGGGCCTGCCGATGTTACCCACGATCGTCTTCACGCTGGTCATCGTGGAGATCCTTCGGACCGAATTCTCGACGCCTCCCTACATTCGCGGCGCACTTGTGATCTACGCCATCGTCAACACGATGGCGCCAAGCGTGTGGCTGCGCTCGCCGACACCGGAGTTTGAAGACGAGCTGCAGCGAGGCCCGGACTTCGGACGGCTGAAACAAGAGGAATCAGAACTGTCGTGAGTGCTCCTGCCCCACACCAGGCCGTCGACAACGAACGCGGACTCGTGCGGCAACTCTCCACCGGCCAACAGTTGATGATGGCGCTCGGTGGGGCGATTGGGACTGGCCTGTTTCTCGCCAGTGGATTGTCCGTCGGCGTGGCCGGGCCCGCGATCATCGTGTCCTACGTCATCGTCGCCGGCATCTCGCTGCTGTTGGGCCGGGCGCTGACCGAGATGGCCGTGAGGCATCCCACCGCAGGCGCGTTCGGCGTGTACGCCGAAATGTATCTGTCGCCGTTTGCGGGGTATGCCGTCAGGGTCAGCTACTGGTTGATGCAGGTCATCGCCACCGGTGGACAGTTGGTCGCGGCGTCGATCTACATGAGTTATTGGTTTCCCCAAGTGCCCGGTGCGCTCTGGGTGCTGGCCTTCGCCGTCGTGCTGCTGTATTTCAACTCGCGGCCAGTGGGCCGGTTTGGGACGATCGAGTACTGGTTCGTCATGATCAAAGTGGTGGCCGTCGCCGTGTTCGTGGGGCTGGCGACGCTGGTGCTGGCTGGATTGACGGGGGAGCCCGCGGTCGGCACGCAACACATCACCAGCCACGGTGGGTTCTGGCCCTTTGGCCTCAAGGGGGCCTGGCTCGGTTGCTGCTTCGTAATCTACTCGTTCATTGGTGTCGAAATCGTGGGCGTCACCTCCGGCGAGGCGTCAGATCCGGCGCGCACGATTCCCGCTGCCATGCGCCGGATGGTCTTTGGCCTGTCGGCGATCTACATCGTCACGATTACCCTGCTGGTGGCGCTGGAACCGTGGGATCAGCTGGGCGTCGTCCAGAGTCCGTTCGTCAGCGTGCTTGGAGGGTTGGGCATTCCCGGTGCCGCGGGCCTGATGAACTTCGTGGTGCTGAGCGCGGCGCTTTCAAGCTCGAATGCCAATCTTTACTTGATTGCGAGGACGTTGTTTTCGTTGTCGCGCGCGGGCTTTGTTCCCTCGACGCTTGGGGCGATCACGAGCGCCGGTGCGCCTCTGAACGCCTTGCTTGTCTCAGGTCTTGGTTTGGTGGCGGCCGTGCTGGTGCGTGCGTATTGGCCCGATACCGCCTACGTGTGGTTTTTCGGTGTCGCACTCTTCGGCGCGTTGTTTGTGTGGTTGATGATCTTTGTCACCCACATCGCGTTTTGCGGGAGCCGACGACCGCTGACCTCGTACGTCGGCGCGCTGCTGGTCGGCGCCATTCTGCTGTCGACCTGGTGGGTGCCAGGTCTGGAGTCGACCCTCGTGGCAGGCGGTCCCTGGCTGCTGCTCCTTGCCGTCGGTTACAGAGTGTCGGTCGCCGGCCGCGTCTCGAAGGCAGCCGGCAGTGACACCTCGAGCAGTTGAAGGTCTGGCGACGCGTCTGACAGCATCGTCTTCAGGTCAGGCGGAATCACGAATGCGTCACCTTCGCTGAGCCCGTGCGCACCTTGGCCCTCGCCGCGCAGGGTGACTGAACCTGCCAGCACGAAGGTGAAGAGGATGTCGGAGGTGTGGCGGGTCACAGCGTGAGCGAGGGGGCCGAGAGCGCCGAGCGGACGAGCCACCTGAACAGACGCCATGCCCCGCGTCGCGTCTGCGATTCCGGTATCGCGGGCCTCGAACCCCACGATTCGCCAGGGGGACCACACGGCGTCCTTGACCTCACTTCTACAGAATCGCTGTCCTCCGAAATCCCGGTCAGGATTCAGGATTCCATTCGGCAGCACCATGGCGTGATCGACCGTCGTGATGTGTTCGGCGGGTACACCAATCTCGACCACTTGGAGGTTCTCAGACGCCTCGAGGACGCGGTGGCGGATTTGGGGTGGCTGTATGACGCAATCACCGGCTCCGAGAATGAACGGCCGCCCCTGGTCTTCGTAGACGAGGCGCACCCACCCCTGGTAACAGAAAATCAACTGAAAGCCGACGGTGTGGAAGTGCACCATGTCCGGCACCGGCCCAGCGTCGGGAATTCTGATGTGCGAGGCGATGATGCTGCCGCCAAGTCGCCCGGGAATCAGATCGCGATACGACATGCCTGCGCGGCCGATGACCCAAGGCGTGTTGTCCGTGAGGTGGCGTACGACAAACGCGTGTGCCGTCCTTGGCGTGACCAACGGCGCTTCAGCGTCGACCAGGTACACACGAGTGCCATTCGGAGCGGTCAGTTCGCGTTGGTCGCCCGCAACAACGTTGGGCTCGCGACAAAGGAGACGCAAGACGCCGGGCCCAACAGACGAACCCCGCTCGAGTCGCAGGCGCAGACCATGACCTGACAGGGTCGCGACAGTCGGATCATCGGCAGGAAAGATCGTGTCGAGGCGGAAGCCCAGTGTGTCAGTGAAAAATGCCAGGTCGGCCGAGAGGTCACGCGTCGGAAGACAGACCTGCGCGGTCTGGACGTTGTCGGAAAGAGTCATCGTGCTTGAATCATAGAGGCGACGTGCACCGGAGGCTAGTGGATTCAAGGTACACTTCCGTCCCATGAAACTCGCGATACCTCGACAGTTGATCCGGACCGGCCTGATCGCCGCGACTGCGTGTGTGCTGGTCGCCAGCCTCGGCGCGATTCCGTTCGCCCAGGAGCCGGCACCGTCCAAGGAGGCTGTTGCAGATGGCCCGTTTGATCAGCTGACCTATCGTTATATTGGTCCCGTTGGCAATCGCGTGTCCGCCGTGGCCGGCGTGCCAGGTGATGCGAACACCTACTTCATCGGCGCTGCTTCAGGGGGCATCTTCCGGACGACTGACGCGGGCGCCACCTGGGAGCCGGTCTTCGATGATCAGCCCGTGGCGTCGGTGGGTGCGTTGGCGATCGACTCGGTCAACACGAACGTGATCTGGGCCGGGACGGGCGAGACGTTCATTCGCTCGAATGTCCTCACCGGTAATGGCATCTACAAGTCGGTGGATGGCGGTGACTCGTGGCAACACATGGGGCTCGACAAGACCGGCCGCATCGGGCGCATCGTCGTCGACCCCCTTCATCCCGAGGTGGTGTTTGCCGCCGCGATGGGGCATGCCTACGGTCCGCAGCAGGAGCGCGGCGTGTTCCGGACGAAGGACGCGGGCAAAACGTGGGAGCGTGTGCTGTTCGTCGACGAGCATACGGGCGCGGCCGACGTGGTGATGGACCCGAACAACCCGAACATCATGTTCGCCGGCACATGGCCCTTGCTGATTCGCACATGGGGACGTACCAGCGGCGGACCTGGCGGGGGATTGTGGATGAGCAAGGACGGGGGCGACACCTGGAAGAATCTGACTGGGACCCGCGGCCTGCCGTCCGGCCCCATCGGCAAAATCGGATTGGGCATGACCAAGGCCGACTCGAAGCGGGTCTACGCCCTCATCGAAACCTCGAGCAACGGCCTGATCGCGCCTGTCGATCCGGGACACGGAACGTTGTACCGATCTGACGATGGCGGCGCGAGTTGGAACGCGGTGAGTTCAGACCACGATCTCATGCAGCGGCCGCTCTATTACACACGCCTTGCCGTCTCACCGGATGACCCTGACGAACTGCATACGATGGCCACGCGTCACCGGCGCAGTTTGGACGGTGGGCGCACGTGGACATCGGGCAATGCCGGCGGCGACAATCACGATATGTGGATCGATCCGTTGCTGCCCAATCGCATGGCTGTGGGCAATGACGGCGGCGTCTCGATCTCGACCAACCGCGGTAAGAGTTGGCTGAGGCCGCAGATGCCGATCGCGCAGATGTACCACGTTGCCGTGGACAACAAAGTGCCGTACTTCGTCATGGGCAACCGTCAGGATGGTGCGAGCCGACGCGGGCCAAGCAACAGCCTCACCGGCGGCAGCATTCCAATCGGTGAGTGGCGATCCGTCGGCGGATGCGAGTCGGGCTTCTCGGTGCCGACCTCGGACGGCAACACCATCTGGTCTGGGTGTTACGACGGTATTCTCGACGTCCACGACGTCACCACCGGTGTCTCGCGCAATGTGAGCCCCTGGCCCGACAACCCGGAAGGGTGGGCGGCCGGCGACGTTCGATTTCGATTCCAATGGACGTTCCCGATTCACATATCACCGCACAACGACAACAAGGTGTTCGTCGGCAGCCAGGTTGTCCACCGGACGACTGATGGCGGCGTGAGCTGGCGCGTGATCAGTCCTGACCTCTCGACGGGTGATCCACAGTTGCTCCAGAAGACCGGCGGTCTCACGTTCGACGACACCAGTCCAACCTACGGCGCCGTGCTCTTCGCGATTGCGGAGTCGCCACTGGAGGAGGATGTGATTTGGGCCGGCACCAACGACGGCCTCGTGCATGTCACCCGCAATGGTGGAACAGACTGGACGAACGTGTCCGGCAACATCCCCGACCTGCCGAAATTCAGCACGATCTCGAACATCGAGCCATCGCCGCATGCGGCCGGCACGGCCTACGTGGCCGTCGACGCCCATCAGATTGGCATTTTCGAGCCGTTTCTCTATAAGACGGCCGACTACGGTCGCACGTGGACGCGCCTCGACGGGCACACGGGATCGCCAGCGTCGGGCAGTGGTTGGCAGACCGAGGCGGTGGCCGATGGAGCCATCCCGCACGGTCCGCTGTCGTACACGCACGTCATCCGTGAGGATCCCAAGCGTCGCGGCCTGCTCTATGTCGGCACGGCGGCCGGACTGTTCGTCAGTGTTGACGATGGGGGAGCGTGGCAGTCGTTGCAGAGCAACCTGCCGCACGTCCCGGTGCATTGGCTGACGATTCAGCCGCACTTCAACGATTTGGTGGTCGCCACGTACGGTCGCGGTTTCTGGATCATGGACGACATCACTCCGCTGCAGCAGATCACGGATGCCGTGCGCGCGTCAGACGTTCATGTGTTCACTCCGCGCGACGCGTACCGGTTTCTGTCTGTGGAGGGCGCGGCCAGTGGCAACGATCCGGCCGCGGGTCGCAATCCGTCGGCGGGCGCATCAGTCAGCTACTGGTTGAGTGATGCCGTGGCTGACGCGTCGAACCAGACGGACGCGGCTGACACCCCCGAGGTGGCGGCTGCGGCCGATCCGGGCATTCCAGGCAACAGTGGGGCCCGGGCGGACGAGATGGAGTCGGCCAAGAAACCCCGACGCACTCAGGTCACCATCGAGATTCTCGACGCGGCCGGTGAGGTCGTGCGCTCGCTCAAGAACCAGCCCGCCAAGGCTGGCATTAACCGCGCGACGTGGAACCTGCGCTACGAGTCATCCGAGCGGGCGGTCATGCGCACGAAGCCCCTCGGTCACCCGCATGTCGATCTCAACGACAGCGGGACGCGGACACCGGGCGACGGCGGTACTGTCTCGCCGCTGGCCCCTCCTGGACACTACACGTTTCGGATCAAGGTTGGTGATCGCGAGACTCAGGAGCAACCGCTTGTGGTGCTCAAAGACCCCAAGTCTGCCGGGTCTGACGCTGACATCGCCGCGCAGTTTGCAATGCAGCTTGAATTGCGGGCGAACCAGAATGATGTTGCGGCGGTCATCAGCGAGGCAGAGCGCGTGCGTGCACAGCTCGGCGACCTGCGTGGCTTGCTCAGCGGACGCGACGACTCTGCCGAGATCAACAAGCAGATCACGGCCATCGACGAGAAGATCATCGACCTTGAGATGGAACTGACGGACCTGCGGCTTGTGGGCGGCCAGGACACGCTTCGGTATCCGCGCCAGTTGTACGCCAAGATCTCCAGCTTGGCCGGCTATATCTCCGGACACGACTTCGCGCCAACCGAGGCGCACCGGGCCGTGCACGAGATGTATAAGGAGAGCCTCGGCACCCACCAGCAACAGATGAACGTCATCCGTGACACCGATCTCGCCGACTTCAACAAGATGCTGCGCGATAAAGGGATCGGCACGGTGATTTCCGGAAAACCGTCCGGCAAGTAGCGCCAGCCTTCGCTACTCCGCTTCGTTAGAGGTGAAGGGCTCGCATTGGCGCTCTTGCAGGGCCACCGCCTCTTGGTCGGGCGCCCGAAGCTCGGTCACGAGCCTGACGGCGACGGTCCACATCAGGCGAAGGCTTGGGAGTATTTCCCGCGCCAAGGACGCGAACGACAGCCCGCGAAGTGAGATTTCCACGTGGGAAAATACGTGGACAATTGCCAGCACCGGCGGCGGCGCGTTGGTGACCGCGCGGCTCAGGGCGAGGCTCTCGCTGTAGTGGGTCTTGCGATCGGCCACGCTGTGGATGATCACCAGTGGTGTCGTAATCTGCGACGCCACCGTGACCGGCGACAGGGAGCGTATCCAGGGGTCGAGGCGTGGGGCCGCGGGGGCGTAAAGCGACTCGAAACGATCAGGGTCGCGGTTCTCGATCAGGGCGAACAGCTCGCGTTCGGGTTCAGAGAACACGGTCGGGTCGACCAGGACCGACGGATCGGCAATCCGTGCGTCCAGCATGCGAAGGAAGTGCTCACGTGTGGGGGAATCCGGAAGAAGATGCAGGTTCCCCTTGAGGAACCTCCAACGAACATCCCCGGCCGCTTCGAGCGGCACCTGCCCAGATAAGCCCGCTTGGTCGTAGGCGCCCGTCAACATGTACTTCATCGCGTGTCGGACGTCGAAACAACTGCCAAACACCAAAGCGAAACTCGTGCGTGTGCGAATGGCTTCGTGGGCCAGACCGAAGAGCACGGGGGCCGCGCCGAAACTGAAGGCCAACACGCCCACGCGAGCGCCCGCCACGTCGGCGCGGGCGGCGAGTGCGCGCATCGCCGTCTCAAGGTCTTCGATGTCCTCGATGCCGAGACGATAGCGGCGCATCTGCGGCAACTGAGGCACCATCACCAGCCACCCCATCCGGGCCAGACGACGGGCCAGCGCCTGCAATCGGGAATCGCTCGCTCCCTCCTCTGTGAATCCGTGTGTCAACACCAGCGCGGCTCGGGGCGCACGCCGTTCTCGCGGAGGCACGTACAGGTCATAGGCCACGGGCTGGCGCCCCGGCTCGGTGGTCACATGACTGGTCACGACAGGTTGTCCCGTCAGTCGCTTGAAGAGCGTCTGGCGCTCACCGGCCACGCAATCGTAGAGAAACCCTGCGGCCAAGCCGACATCCCGAAACCAATGCCGGCGGGCGGCGGTCGGTGCAAGAGTCAGGGGATTGGCGTCAGGCATTGGGAACGGTGGCCTAAGCCTATCCCGACAGACGCATGAAAGTCATGACGGCGCCAGTCCCTCTATATTCCGGCTTGGCGGCACGTTTTCTAATGATGCATCATACCGGCGTGGCCAATCTGGACCGTCGCCAGCTGCCGAACCAGCTCATGCCGTCCAGGCGCGCAGTGGCCAGTTGGGTGCTGTACGACCTGGCGAACACCATCTTTTCGATGGGCGTTGTGTCGTTGTATTTTCCGATGGTGGTGCTCGATGCGGTCGGCGCCGGCAGGGCCGATCGCACGCTCGGCCTGATCACGGCTTTGTCGATGTCGGTGATCTTCCTGGTGTCGCCGCTGCTGGGGGCCATGACAGACCGTGCCCGTCGCCGCATGCCGTTCCTTGTCGTGAGCACGCTCGTGTGCGTCGGTTTCACGGTGGTTCTGGCGCGGTCAGGTTTCTGGGTCACGGCCGTCTGCTTCGTCATTGCCAACATGGCTTATCAGGCGGGCCTGCAGTTTTACGACGCGTTGCTGCCGGAAGTCAGTACCGAGAAGAACCGAGGGAAAATTGGCGGCATTGGCGTCGGCTTCGGCTACGTCGGTTCGTTTGTCGCAGTGGGCATCAGCTGGATCGTCACCGACAACCTGCCGTTGACCTTCACCCTCGTGGGCATACTGTTCCTGCTGTTCGCGTTGCCCTGTTTCTTCTTTGTCCGCGAGCGCGGTAATCCGTATCCGCGGCCCATCTCGGTCGGCATGGTTCGAGAGTCGACGCGCGAGACGATTCGCACGCTGCGATCGACCCAGCGCTATCCGGGGTTGCTCCGTTTCCTCGTCGGGCGCGTGTTCTACACCGACGCCATCAACACCGTCATCATTGTCATGGCGCTCTACACCACGAACGTCGCGGTCGCGACGGGCCTGACTGAGGCACAGGGCAAGGACCAGGCGTCCATCGTGATGCTGGCCGCCATCTCATTCGCCATCGTCGGCGGATTCGTGTGGGGCATCATGGCCGACCGCCTCGGCCCTCGACGCACGCTGAACTACGTCCTGTGCGCCTGGATGGTGATCTTCACGGGCGCGGCCCTGGTCGGCATTCTGGCCCTGCCGATGTGGACCCTGTACGCCGTGGCGTGTTCCGCCGGATTCGCGCTCGGCGGTGTCTGGGCCGCCGACCGGCCGTACATGCTGCGCCTGGCGCCACCAGACCGTATCGGTGAGTTCTACGGCCTCTACGGGATGGTCGGTCGTTTTTCCGCCATCACCGGCCCACTCATCTGGGCCGCGATGGGGTGGGTCACGATCGAACAGCTCGGTCTGCGGCCCGCCGTGGGACAGGGGATTGCCCTGTTCTCACTGCTCCTGCTCGTCATCCTCAGCTACGTCATCTTGCAGAAGGTGTCTGACACTCCACCGAGTGCCCCTGCGGAACCGGATGGCCAGCGCCAGGTAGTTTCACCCTGACGCCTCGGCTTCTTTGAAGCGCAGCAGTCAGCAGGGACCGGAGTATCATTCGTCATGGAACGACGAGCGTTCATTGCCACCACCGCGATCGGCGCAGCCAGCGTGGCCGCCAGTCGCCTGACTGATGTCGTCGAGGCGCTGGCGTCAGACCGAGTCACACCTCAAACAGGGAGCGCGAGAAGTATGCGGAAAATCTTGATTGCAGGCGGCGGATTCGGCACCAGTTTCCTCCGCTACATGGCCGAACTCACCGGCAAGCCACGCCCGAAACTCTGTTACTTGCCGACAGCGTCCGCTGACTCGCCGAACGGCATCATCAGCTGGTATCGCAACTGTGCCCCGCTCGACGTCGAGCCGTCCGTGCAGGAGAGCTTCATTGCCAGCACGCAGCAGAGCCGCAGCTGGGAAGAGGTCTTTCTCTCGGTGGACGGCATCGTCGTCTCGGGAGGCAATACCTTGAATCAACAGGCAATCTGGAAGGCACAGGGAATCGACCTCGTGCTCCGGCAAGCGTGGGATCGCGGCATTGTCCTCGGTGGAGCCAGTGCGGGATCGCTGTGCTGGTTCGAAGAAGGCACGACCGATTCCAGGCCGAAGGAACTGTCAACCGTGCACTGCCTGGGGTTCCTCAAGGGGAGTCACAGCCCGCATTACGACCGTGAGCCGGGACGCCGCCCGCTGTATCAGAAACTGATTGGGTCCGGTGAGATGAAACCCGGGTACGCCTGCGACAACGACGCCGGTATCTACTTCGAAGACAACGAGGTCACGCGCGTGGTGTCGACCAGGGCCGACGCTAAGGTGTACTACGTGAGCCGCGTCGGCAATCAGGCCGTCGAACGTGTCATCGAACCGGATCGAATCGCCGACGTGCCAGACGTCGTCTGACCCTTCGCGTGTCCTCTGCGGAGTGGCTCGACGTCCTGAAGCAGCACGGCCGCGACGCCGTGTCGTTTCAAAGCCTGGAATCTCACATCCGATGGTGGCGCGACACGGGTGTGGATGGTGGGACAGGAGCGGTGGTGCCGTACCTGGACGCCGGCCGGTCGTGGATCGCCGTCGGATCCCCGCTGGTGGATGTCGCGCTTCGAGCCACCGCTGCGCGACGTTTTTCGGATGCGGCCCGACGCCAACGCCGCCGCCCGGTATTTTTTGGCGTCGACGATCTTCGACCGTTTGATGGGTTCAGGCGCCTGACATTGGGACGTCAATCGGTGCTGCATCTTGATTCCTGGACGAAGGCGTTGCAGCGTCCCCATAAACTCCGAGAACAGCTGAGGCGAGCGCGGGCCAAGGGCGTCACCGCGCGCGTCGTCGCTCCCGCTGAGTTGTCGCCTGGGACACCGCTTCGGATGGCCGTGGACCAGTTGTGCGCCGATTGGCTCGACACACGGTCGATTGAGCCCATGCGGTTTCTGCTGACCATCGAACCGTTCCATGCGCCTGAGGAACATCTGTACGTGCTGGCCGAGCGGGCCGGTGTGGTCATCGAATTTCTGTCTGCGGTGCCGATTTACGAAGGCGGCGGATGGCTGCTCGAAGACGTCTTTCGGAGTCGCGCGGCACCCAATGGCACCACGGAACTGATCATCGACACGGCCATTCGGGCGGTCGCGCGTGACGACCATTGGATCACGCCAGGGCTCACTCCGCTGTCGGGACGTGTCTCGTGGTGGCTCCGCGCCGCGCGCATTGTGACAAGACCGCTGTACGACTTTGATGGCCTCAGGCGATTCCGTGAGCGCCTTCATCCGGCGCGGTGGGACGACGTGTCGCTGGTGTGGGACCGGGGGCCAGCGCCGCTGGTGATCCTCGATGTGCTGCAGGGGTTTGCCGGGGGGTGCTTGGTGCGATTCGCCTGGCGCTCACTGACGCAGCACCCGAACGGGCCCCCATGGGCGGTCGGCGTTCCGCTGGTGGGGTGGACGATCCTGCTGGCGGCGTGCGCGGTCGCCGGCCAGGCTCCACTCTTCGGTTTTTCCACACTCGCGCTGACGCGCTGGGTCGCCTTCGACCTGGCCCTCATCTGGGCGTTGTTCTCGGTGTCCCGAAAGCCCCGAGTGGGCCGGTTGCTCTGGGTGGCGCTGGCGGCCGGCCTTGATGCCGCGTGGTCGGTGCAGCACCTGGCGTCGGTTGGACTGGGGCCCACGATCGTCTCGGCAGGCGTGCGATTGAGCGCGACCGTCGGGCCGATTGTGGGGACGGCAGCCCTGCTGTGGGCCGCCTATCGGGCTCGTGTGGCCACCAGGTAACGTTCATCGCGCGGCGTGTTACGGTAATTCCTCATGTTGGGAACGACAGGACTCCACAATCTTCGCATCGACTGCATTGTCGGCATCTATCCGCACGAACGGGATCAGACGCAGACCGTGTTTCTGGACATCGAGATTGACTATGACTTCGGTCCGGCCGCCGCGTCCGATGCGATTCCTGATGCCGTGGACTACGACCTTGTCGTCGCGTTCGTCACAGAACTCATCCAGTCCAGACATTTTCAGCTCCTCGAGACGATGGCTGAGGAGAGCGCCGGACTGCTGTTGGCGCGAGTGCCTCAAATACGGGCCGTGCGGCTCGAGATTCGCAAGCCCGCGGCGGTGCCAACCGCCGACCATTCCTTCGTGCGCGTGGAACGTGCCAGGCCGTGACCGGCAGCGCGGCTAACCGTCCAGCACCGGTTGCCGTCGTGACTGGTGGCGCTCGGCGCCTTGGTCGGCACTTGTGCGAAGTGCTGTCCTCCCGCGGGTATCGTGTCGTCATCGTGTTCCGGCAATCTGCTGATGCTGCAGATTCGTTGGTCGCCGCGATCGAGGCGAATGGTGGAGTGGCCCGGGCCGTGCAGGCAGATATCGGGGTTCGCGCCGACGTGCAACGGGTGTTTGACGATGTCGCTGCGCATGAGGGTCGGGTCGATCTGCTTCTGAATAATGTGGGGAACTACAACCCGCAGGATGTGACCAAGCTTGATCCGGCCGTGTGGGACGCGACGCTGGCAACGAACCTGTCGGGCGCGTACTACTGTTGCTATCACGCGCTGCGTCAGATGCCCGATGGCGGGCAGATCATCAGCATTGGGATGGCAGGCCTCGAGGGCATTCGTGCGAACACGCGGGGCGCGGACTACTACGTCAGCAAGACAGGCCTGTTGGTGCTGACACGGGCACTGGCGGCAGGCTACGCCTCGCGCCGAATTCGAGTGAACATGGTGTCGCCGGGACAGCTCGATAACTCCATTGATCTGCCGCCACCCGACAAGATTGGCAGTGAAGTTCCTCTCAATCGCGCGGGCACGATGACCGACATCAGCGAAGCCGTCAGCTATCTGCTGGAAGCGTCCTACGTCACAGGTGCCAACATTGATGTCGCCGGCGGATATCGTCTCTAGTTCCAGCGCGTCGTCGCTCACGCCGCTGTGGGATCGTCAAGCCGAGTGGACGCGCCGACTGGCCATGGTGCGCCAGGCACGGTCGTTTCTCTATCAGTCGATCTTCTACATCGAGTACGACGCGTATGGTCGCGAGATGCTGGACGCGTTGATCGAGGCCCAGCGGCGGGGCGTCGCCGTCCAGTTGATTGTCGACACCTTTGGACAACGACTGGGCGGTGTGTTGATGACCCGCGCCGACCGTGCGGCGCTGGCCCGTTCGTTCGACGCGCTGCGCAAGGCCGGCGGCAGCGTGGTGATGTATCAGCCTCCCAGGGTGTTGCAGCGATATATGGGCGGAGGCCATCACCTGAAAGTCCAGGTGTCTGAAGAAGGAGAAGCCATCTTCAGCAGCGGCAACATCACACAGTCGTCATTTGAGGGATGGAACGAATACGCCGTCGCCGTTCGAGGACCTGTCGTCTCTGTCCTGCTCGAAAGCTGTCGTCAAATTGGTGGGCAGGTTGCCGAGGGTCACGTCGAGAGCCTTCGAGCGACGGCCTCAACTGATCAACGTTCGGGCGATGATGTGCGGCTCGAATACTGGTTCTGCAATCCCAATCTGCATCAGGGCCCGTGGGCCGCGATCAGGTGGCGTGGACCCAATGTTGTGACCGACCGGATGATTGAGATGGTGGACTCTGCCAGGCGGACACTGGCCATCACGAGTTTCTATTTCAAACCGACCGAAGTGCTCATGGCGGCCGTTGTGCGCGCGGCAAGGCGTGGCGTGAACGTCGAAGTGCATCACTCCCACCGGGAGGCGTTGCCGGCCACGGATCTGGCGTGGATCGCGGCGGCGGTGAGCTACCCCAGACTGCTTGAGGCGGGCGTGGCTATTTACGAAAATCGACACGGCGAACACTCGAAGATCGTGCTGGTCGATGACGAGTGGACCGCGTGTGGAGGCTACAACTTCGAAGATGCCGCGCACGATCGCTTGGCCGAGGCGATGATCGCCAGCCGTGATGAACGCATGGTCGCCCCGGCGCGAGCCATCTTTGCCGAACTCCGACGCGACCCGGACAACGTGCCGGTGACCGCGGCGTCGATGCGGGAGTGGTCAGGTCGAACTCGGCGGCGTGTCAGGAGTCTGGGCCGGCTGAAGCGGTGGATGTAGACGATTTCTCCAGGAGCGCAATCACGTGGAGGGCTGGCACCATCAGCGACGTTGCGCACTGTGGTCATGGGCGTCGTGCCTCCGATGGAGCCTAGCGCGGTTGTCAGATGTGTGTTGCGCCGTTCCTCGCCGCTCCACGCGCCCCGGCCGGATCGCGCCAGGACGCGTCGCTCGCCAAGGGGTGCTTCATCAGCGCCAACACCTCTCGCCTCAAGAAGGACGCCCGGATCCTCGGATTCGTCGGCGCCCTCTTTCAGGCTGGGAGATAGCCGGAGACCTGGTTGCCGTCGGCCTGTACAATGACTGGACGTGAGCCGGATCTGAGAATGAACGACCTGAGATTCAAAGAGATCGAACACAAGTTCGTGGTCGAGGCCGACTTCGATCTGGATGCATTTCGACAGGCGGTCGCCGCGCTCCGACCGCTCCGCCACGTCACCCTTCGCGTGTGTGATCGCTATTTCCTGACAGAGGCGGGCCGCGTCCGCGGATTTGTCCTGCGACACCGGTTCGACCGCGAGCTGCACGAACTCACGCTCAAGACGGTCGTGGCTGACGCCGAGGTGCGCGACGAAGTGAATCTGGCCCTGCGTCCGGGCGATCAAGTGGCCCAGGTGGATGCGTTTGTCGAAGCGCAAGGGCTGGTCTGGAAGGGGGCGCTGTGGAAGGACCTGACCGTCTGGCACTTTGACGACTGTGAAGTTGTGCACTACGTGGCGACCGCGGGGGACCGGACGGTGACGTGTGTGGAATTCGAAGCCATCCGCAAGGACAGTCTGGCGCATGCCTTGGCGGTGTTGACGAGGTTGGAGGTGGCCACGGGCTTTGACGCGGCCACCCGCACGCACGCGTCGCTTCCAGCGCTGCTCTGGCCCGAGGCGCTGGCGGACCTCGGCGCGAGGCCCTGAGCCAAGGGGGCCGCCACTGGCTGGGTGACTCCCCGGCCGATTCCTCATATGCTCTCGACGTGATACCGACGATCGTTCCCGGCGTGCGGAATCCGCGCTACATCTTCGTGCTGGCGGTGGTGGCCGCGTTGATTCTGGTCGTTGGAGCGCTGACACGCCCCATGGACGAAGCCGCTCCGCCGGCATCGGATGCCGACCTCGCGCGCATCTCCCGGCTGGCTGAGCGTCGCTCGCTCGAGGACATGACGAGCTACTTCAGCGAGATTGCCGCCAATGCGGATCTCTCTCTGGTGCGGCTGCGCGACCTGCCGACGTCGGCCATCGCGTGGGATGCGAATCGGATTGTGGCCGCACGGATCGTGGACCCGTTCCCGACCGAAGCCACGTTCGAAACGCCGAGCGGCGAGATAATCGCGTCCGTCGTCCTCCGGCGGCCCGACCTTCCCGTGGTGGCCATCGCCGCGCCGCCCACCGCCGCGCTTGTGCCGGTGCGGCGATCGTCAGTGCTGCCGCAGTCCGGTACATGGATCATGGCCCTATGGGCCGGCACGCAGGCGCGCAGCTTCGTGTATGGCCATGTGCTCGACACCATGTGGGGATCCTGCGGCGAACTCCTCATCCACCAGGTCGTGCCGACGTTTGCCTTGGAGCCGTCAATGGCCGGCGGCGGCATCTTCGACATCGATGGCAATTTCCTGGGCCTAGTTCTCCAGTGCCAGAATCGCATGGTGGCGGTCCTTGCTGACAGCCTCGATGTGTTGCTCACCGCGGACAACTCGCTCGACAGCCAAGTGCTGTCGCGGTACGGCTTTCGGGCCGACGTTCTGTCGGCGGATGAAGCGGCGTTTGTCGGACGGGCCGATGGCTTGATTGTCCGCGAGGTCTGGGTGAGATACCCGGCGCATAAGGCCGACCTCCGGCCCGGCGACATCATTCGCGCCATTGATGACGTGCCGATTGCGGGCCCCGAAGATCTGCTGCGGCTCGTCGGCGGCGCGACCACCGCGTCGCCGCGATTGGCCATCCGGCGCGGAATCGCCAAGATTGAGATCGTTCTGGAGCCAGACGGCGCGTCGCTCGACGCAGAGGCCGGCGAGGCACCGGGTCGCGGGCTGACACTGCGGTCGTCCGAGGGCTTCCTCATCGACGCGGTCGCTGCAGAGAGCGCGGCCGCCAGAGCGGGTATGCAATCTGGCGACCGGCTCATTCGGATTAACCGAATCACACCTGAGAGCGAGGACAGGGTCCGACGTCTGCTCGACGGTGACCGATCAGGCCCCACGCTTGTCGAGCTGGAACGCAACGGACGCCGCTTCAGCGTTCTCCTCCCGGGACCCGCCTGAGATCTTCCAGAGATGGATGAACTCACGTCGCTTGGTCTCATTCTGTTGCTGGCGTTGCTCGCTGGTCACCTGGTGCGCGCGTTGCGCATCCCGGAAGTCACCGGATATCTCCTCGCCGGTGTTGTGCTGGGCCCGTCCGTCCTTGGGTGGTTAAGTCAGGACAACCTCAGCGCGCTGGGCGTCGTGAGTGAGGTCGCCCTGGGCCTGATTCTGTTCTCGGTCGGCTCCGTCTTCGAGTCTTCGTTGTTTCGACGGATCGGTCGGCAAGTGGTGCAGCTGACGCTGGTCGAATCTGCCCTCGCCGCTGCGGTCGTTGCCACCGGCATGTTGGTCCTGGGGCAATCCTGGCAGATCGCGTTCCTGCTCGGCGCCGTGGCGATGGCGACGGCACCGGCCTCGACACTGATGGTCGTTCGCGAGTGCAACTCGGCGGGCCCGGTGACCGACTACCTGCTCGGCGTCATCGCAGTGAACAACGTGCTCTGCATCACGGTCTACAGCCTGGTCGCCGCTGGCATCGACCTGACGTCGCCTGCCTCGAGCAGCTTCTTCTGGACGCTCTATCGATCGGCATTCACTTTCGCCTGGCAAATGGTTGGATCGGCCGCCCTTGGATTTCTCCTTGGCCTGCTCCTTGCCAAGTGGTCGGCGCAGGTCACTGAGGGCGGCGAGATGCTGATCTTGCTCGCCGGCTCAATTCTGCTCTGCGTTGGAGTGGCCCGTGGGCTTGATCTCTCGCCACTGGTCGCCAGTCTGGCCGTGGGTGCGACGATGGTGAATCTGACAGAACGCAGTCGCCACCTGTTTGAGACGCTGGCGGGCACGGATCCGCCGTTCTACGCGATGTTCTTCGTCCTCGCCGGCGCCCAACTGGACGTGTCGCTCGTGCCCACCATGGGCGTTCTCGGGGTCGTGTACGTGCTCGGCAGGGCCGGTGGCAAGTTCATCGGCGCCCGAGTGGCGGCAAAACGACTTGGACTCGAACAGAGCGTGCAACGGCTTCTCGGCTTCGCGCTGATGGCTCAGGCCGGCCTCGCCGTCGGACTGACCTTTGCCATCAATGATCGTTTTCCAGCCATCGCGCCCGTGATCACGACCGTTGTGCTCGGGTCAGTGGCGGTCTACGAGATATTCGGGCCCATCAGTACCCGTTTCGCTCTGGTGCGGGCCGGGGAGGCACAAAAGGCCAAGCCATCGGCTCGCGACCCGATCAAAATGTGAACGTGGCACGGCCAGGCCCCGCAGGGCTTACACTGACCGCATGACACGGGTCGTCACCGACTACGAGGCCTATCTTTTTGGCGAAGGCACCTGGCTGCAGGCGTGGGAGAAGCTTGGCGCCCGCCCGGCGGTGATCAACGACCAGTCCGGGTACACGTTTGCGGTCTGGGCACCGAGCGCGTCGCGCGTTTCGGTCGTCGGTGACTTCAATCAGTGGGACGGCCAGGCCCATCCGATGCGCAGTCTGGGCGCCAGCGGGTTATGGGAAACCTTTGTTCCCGGTGTGACCGAGGGCCAGCCGTACAAGTTTGAACTGCAGTCGGCCATGGGCGGGGACGCGTTCACCAAGGCCGACCCGTTCGCGCTGGCGGCCGAACACCCCCCGAAGACGGCGTCGGTGACATCAACGCTGGGGCGCCATGAGTGGCGCGACCACGATTGGATGGACGCCCGCACAGTGCGTGACGTGGCCCTCGATGCGCCGATGGCCATCTACGAAGTGCACGTCGGGTCCTGGCGACGCAAGCCCGAAGAAGGGGACCGGTCGCTGTCGTGGCGTGAACTCGTCGACGAGCTGATTCCCTATGTCACTCGATTGGGCTTCACGCATATCGAGCTGATGCCGATCATGGAACACCCCTACGAGCCGTCGTGGGGCTACCAGGTGACCGGCTACTTTGCACCGACCAGTCGCTTCGGTTCCCCCGATGACTTTCGGGCGTTTGTCGATGCCTGCCACGTCGCCGGCCTGGGCGTGATTCTCGACTGGGTGCCGGGACATTTTCCCAAAGACGCCCACGGACTGGCGCGGTTCGACGGCAGTGCGCTGTATGAACACGAAGATCCCCGACAGGGCGAACATCAGGATTGGGGCACGCTGATCTTCAACTACGGCCGCCACGAGGTTCGCAACTTTCTGCTGACGAATGCGCTCTACTGGCTCGAGTCGTTTCATGTCGACGGGTTGCGTGTGGACGCGGTCGCATCGATGTTGTATCTCGACTATTCGCGCGAGGCAAACGCGTGGGTGCCGAACGCTCACGGCGGCCGGGAGAATCTCGACGCGATCGATTTTCTTCGCGAACTCAACACGTTGACGCACGAGCACCAGCCGGGCACCGCGATTCTGGCTGAAGAATCGACGGCGTTCCCGGCCGTCAGTCGGCCCACGTGGGTGGGGGGGCTGGGCTTCACCTACAAGTGGAACATGGGCTGGATGCATGACATCCTGACCTATGCCAGCAAGGACCCGCTGTTTCGTCGATGGGAACACCAGCATTTGACGTTTTCGATGCTCTACGCCTGGAACGAGAATTTTGTCCTGCCGTTTTCCCATGACGAGGTGGTCCACGGGAAGGGATCGCTGCTGACAAAGATGTCGGGCGACGAATGGCAGAAGGCCGCCACGCTCCGCGCACTGTTCGCGTTCATGTACGTCCACCCCGGCAAGAAATTGATGTTCATGGGGTGCGAGTTCGGGCAATGGCGCGAGTGGAGCCACGAGCGGTCGCTCGACTGGCACCTGCTCGACGGGCCGCACCACGCAGGCATTCAACGCTTTGTCGAAGATCTCAACAAGTGCTACGTGACACAGCCCGCGTTGCACGAGGTTGACTTCGCGGCCAAGGGCTTTGAGTGGATCGACTGCAACGATCATGAAGCGAGCGTGATTTCGTTGATTCGCCGCGCCGAGGATCCAGACGACTGGGTGGCCGTGGTGCTCAACTGGACGCCCATCGCTCGCCACGGCTACCGGATTGGCGTGCCGGAGTCTGGGTACTACGAGGAGTTGCTCAACAGCGATGCCGCCGTCTACGGCGGGAGCAACGTGGGAAACGAAGGCGGGTGCGACACCGAGGCCGTTCCGACGCACGGCCACGCGCAGTCACTGGTGCTGACGCTGCCGCCGCTCTCGGGCATCATGCTGAAACGTCGCCGCGACGCCACGTAAGATGATGGCGTGAACGACATTCCCGATCCGTATCGTTGGCTCGAAGATCCTGATAGTGACGCCACAATCGCCTGGGTGGCCGAACAGAATCGGCGCTCGGAGGCGTTCCTCTCGGCTCTGCCGACCAGATCCAAGATTCGCGCGCGGCTGACCACCTTGTGGGACTACGAACGATGCAGCCCGCCCTCGAAACATGGCGAGTGGTTCATCTTCTCGAAGAACGATGGACTGCAACCGCAGGCCGTGCTCTATAGAACCCGCAGACTCGACGGACCGGCAGAGATCGTGCTCGATCCCAACGCGTTGTCCGACGATGGGACAGTGGCCCTGTCGGTATCGAGCGTCTCCAGGAGTGGTCGATGGCTGGCCTATGGTCTGTCCGCCAGTGGTTCCGACTGGGTGACCTGGCGCGTGCGTGATGTTGCGACTGGCGTCGACTTGCCGGATGAGGTCCCGTGGTCGAAGTTCTCTGGGGCCGCCTGGGCCCATGACGACAGCGGTTTCTACTACGCCGGCTACGCGCCGCCCGGCGACGGCAACGTCTTGACCAGCGTCAATACGAGCCACACGCTCTATTTCCACGCACTGTCTTCCGCGGGCCAGGATTCCGTCATTTTCGCGAGGCCGTCCGAACCCGAGTGGCTCTTCTCAGCCGAGGTGACTAACGATGGTCGGTACCTGGTCATCACGCAAAGCAAAGGCACCAATCGAGAGAACCGGATATTCCTGAAAGATGTCACGGTCAGACACGGGTCGCGCGTCGGAAATGACGCGCCCGTCGTGCCATTTCTGGACCGGTTCGATGCCTCCTACGCTCTTGTCGCCAACGACGCCGACGTCTTCTTCGTGTGGACCGATCACGACGCGCCGCGTGGACGACTGGTGGCGATTGACCGGCGCCAGACCGAGTCGTCCGCCTGGACGACTGTGCTGGCCGAAGCGCCGGGCACCGACGTGCTGGTGTCGGTCGCGCGCGTGGGCGCGTCGTGGGTCGCTGTCTGGCGCACGGATGCTCACGAACGGGTGTCCGTGCACGCGCTCGATGGCGCGCGTCTGCACGATGTGCCCCTGCCGACGCTGGGGGCAATCACGGCGATGAGTGCCACGCGCGATGAGTCGGACGTCTTCCTGGCCTTCTCATCGTTTACGTATCCGACCACGATTCTGCGGCATGTGGTGGCGACCTCGGCCACCAGCGTGTGGCATCAACCGCACGTGGATTTTGATCCCAATGCGTTCGACGTCCGGCAGGAATTTTATACGTCGAAGGATGGCACCCGCATCCCGATGTTCATCGTGCATGCCCGCGGACTGGTGTGTGACGGCAGTCGCCGGACATATCTGTATGGCTACGGCGGCTTCGACATCTCGCTGACGCCCGCGTTTTCGCCCTCCATCATCACGTGGATGGAACGTGGCGGTGTGTTCGCGCAGGCCAATCTGCGTGGCGGCGGCGAGTACGGCAAGGCCTGGCATGACGCCGGACGGTTACGCCAGAAGCAGAACGTGTTTGACGACTTCATCGCGGCCGGCGAGTTCCTGATCGCACAGGGCTACACGTCGTCGTCGCGTTTGGCCATCGGTGGCGGCAGCAACGGTGGCCTGCTGGTCGGCGCGTGTCTGACACAGCGGCCCGATCTCTTCGGCGCGGCCGTGCCGGCGGTAGGCGTGCTCGACATGCTGCGGTTCCACAAGTTCACGATCGGTTGGGCCTGGACCTCCGACTATGGCAACCCTGATGACCCTGAGGATCGCGCGGTCCTGCTCAAGTACTCGCCGCTTCACAACGTCAGACCGGGGACGCGTTATCCTGCGACGCTCGTCATCACGGCCGATCACGACGATCGAGTGGCCCCGGCGCACAGCCACAAGTTCACGGCCACACTGCAGGACGCGCAGGGGGGCGACGCGCCCATTCTGTCGCGCATCGATGTCAGGGCCGGGCACGGCGCAGGCAAGCCCACCGCCAAAGTGATCGCGGAGAAGGCCGACGTCTGGGCGTTCCTCGAAGAAGTGCTTCAGGGCTAGTGCTGGGGTGCTGGGTGCTCGGTGCTGGGTGCTCGGTGCGGGGCCGCCCAGGACCACGATCTGAACGTCAAAAGTGGCAGGGATGCTTGACTTCCCGCGGGGCGGTTGTCAGCATTCAAGGGGAAATTTTTGTGACGCGTCTGTTTCGTTTAACTTCGTTGCCGCTTGGCGGGCTCCTTGCCGCCTTCCTGTCGACAGGCTGTTCACCCTTGGGCCCCACGTCTCCAGGCGAGATTCTCCCGAACGCGTCGCTGTCGGTCGAGACGTTCAACAGCACGTTGACCCTGCAGGGGGAGGCGTTCTATTCGTTCACGGTCGTCGATGGCGGCATTACGTATCTCACGCTGCTCACGCTGAAGGAGGGTGGCGTAGACTCCCAGGCTCAGGTGAGCATCGGACTCGGTGTGCCGCGAGGCACCTCATGTGTGGCGGATAACGTGCGGGGCGTATTGGCGGGCGGCGGGGTGCAGTTGACCGGCACCACCAATCGGGGCGTGCACTGCGCGCTCGTCTTCGATTCCGGTAACCTGACTCAGTCGGCCACGTTTTCTCTCAATATCGCGCGTCCCCAATGACGATGTCCTGGATGTTCCGAGTGCCCCGCCTCACGCGATCGCTTCGCGCCACGATCGTCGCGGTCGCGGTGTCTCTGACCAGTGTGGCGTGCGGCAGCACCACTGCGCCGACCGAGGCTGACAGCAGGATCACCCCTGTGACGCTTCGCACCGAGACGTTTGCCGGGACGTTGGCTCTTCAGGGCAGTGGGTTCTATTCTTTTGCCGTGAACCAGCAAGGGCCCGTGAGTCTCACGCTGGCTGCCGTCCAGAACCCAGGGGGAGCCGCTCTATCGACGGCGCTGGGCATTGGTCTGGGTATTCCAAGCGGTCCGGGATGCGCCCGTTTTCTGTCACAAACCACGACGCCGGGCCTGGCCGCCCAGGCGACCATGACCCTCAATCCAGGGACGTACTGCGCCGTCGTGTTTGATACCGGGAATCTCACCGGTGCCGTAAACTTTGCCATGCGGATCAGGCACCCTTGAACTGGGCGCCTGGACCTGCGAGAGTAAGAGCCTGACCCTGCTATGAGATCTGCACCTTTCGTGAAGCTCGCCAAGCCCGTTGTGGCCGTCCTCGTCGCCATGGCCTCGTTGCTGCCACTGGCGGGGTGTGGCGACGATACGCCGACGACACCCACCGAAACGCCGACGACGACGACGGTGACATTCGCCTCCCATCTTGCGGTGGGAGGGTCGTCCACGCGTTCGTTTGAGGTCACACGGAGCGGAACGGTGAGTGTCACCCTGATCAGCGCGGGGCCGACCACGTCGCTGCGGGTCGGTCTTGGGATCGGGATTCCATTGACGAACGGTGCGGGGTGCGTGTTGAGCCGGTCGGTCGAGGCGACCCCAAGCACCACGGCGCAGCTTGATTTGACTGTGGATGCTGGTAACTACTGCGTGCAGATTTACGATCCAGGCACGCTGACGACAGTCGTACCCTTCTCAATCAACGTGATCTATCCCGCGTAGTCGCCCAGCCCCAGCTCAGATCCGGCCCCGCCCGGTTTTGAGCCGCCTGCAGCGATTCAGGCTGTGGCGCGCTGGCTGAGAGTGGTCGAGGACGTGACGGCCACCGCCTTGGCGAAGCGTCCTCTCAAACTCAGCGCCATCTTCTCCGCGTCTTCTCTTGAGCTGAAGAGCTCGCTCCAGACGCAAGTGTCCTTGTCAAAGACGTCAACGGCGAAACCGTCTTCGGTTTCAGCAATGCCGCAGTACTGACCCGTGTGGCCTCGCCCGACGGCCCAGATTTTTCTCCAGGAATCATCCAAAAAATTCGACATGTGATCCCTCCAAGGCGCTAACAATACTGGCCGGGTACGATTCTGACCATCCCGTAAACACCCCAGAAACTGGCCAGCATACAGGGGTATCGTCCCTTGAATGTATGTGCCTCCGGCGACCAACACGGGGTAGGCTTGGGGCGCGGAGGGGGAATGGGTTTCAGAACATGGCCAGTGGCTGCCCTCGGATTATCGGGCTTGCTGGCGCTGATCGTCGTCTTCGGGATGACCTCGGCACGAAAATCCGCCGAAATCTACGGTCGCCTCGATCATATCAATGCCCGCTATCGCGACGTGGATACACACCTGAACCAACTGCGTTCAGACGTCCAGCTTGCCGGGATTTATGTACGTGACTTCCTGCTGGACACGGTGCGGGCCCGCGACCCTGAGTATCTCCAACAGATCGCGGCGTTCAGCAGTTCCAGCCTGTCGGCCTTGGCGGAGTTGAACGCCCTGATGCCGACCGATGGCGACGGACGGGATTACACCGCCTCGTTGCACCAGAGCCTGGATGAGTATTGGACCTCCTTTGAGCCGCTGTTTTTTTGGACACCCAACGACAAGCGGACGCAAAGCGCCCAATTTCTCAGGAGCGAGGTGCTGCCGAGGCGTGAGGAGGCGTTGGCGATTGCTCGAGAAATCGAAGGACTGAACAGTGCCAGCCTAGACTTCCAGAGCCGTGAGGTCACCCAGCAGTACGACACGTACCGCGACGATCTGAAGTGGCTCTTGTGGCAGGTCCTGCTGCTTGGCAGTCTGGTCACCCTGATTGCCGTGAACCGTCTGCGAGTGCTCGAGCGGCGCTCGGAAGGGCTGCGCGTGACTGCCGAGACGGCTGCAGACCGCACGCGCGCGCTGTCGCAGCAACTCCTGGCGACTCAGGAGGAAGAGCGCAAGAACCTGTCACGGGAACTCCATGACCAAGTGGGACAAATGCTGACCGGCCTGCGCATGGAGTTGGGTCGGATCGAGCGACTTCGCGTCCCCGACAACGATCGGCTTGCCGTCGCGGTGCGTGACAGTCGGGCGCTGGTGGATGACATCGTGCGGATGGTACGCGATCTGGCGCTCGGGCTTCGGCCATCGATGCTGGATGACTTCGGCTTGCAGCCCGCCTTGGAGTGGCATGTGCGCGATTTTTCGCGGCGGTACAGCATCACCGCGACGGCGTCAGTCGAAGCTCGCATCGACGCGTTGCCGGATCAGCACCGCACGTGTATCTATCGATCAGTGCAGGAAGCGTTGACCAATTGTGCCCGCCATTCGGGAGCCTCGCGTGTCGACGTGCGCGTGACATTGACGCCGGACGGCGCGACCCAGGGACTGCTGGTCAGCGTGAAAGACAATGGCGTCGGGATGGTGGCCGAGCGGCGTGCGCAGGGGCTGGGACTGCGCGGTATCGAAGAGCGCGTGAACGAGCTGTCGGGGACTCTGACGATTGACACCGGGTTTGGCACCGGGACGACGTTGCGCCTGTGGCTGCCGGTACCCGAGCGCGTCGCTACAGCGAATCCTGAAGAGAGTGCCCATGCGCGTCTTATTGGCTGACGACCATGCCATCGTCCGCCGAGGCCTGCGGAGTCTGCTTGAGACCGAGCCGGGATTGACGGTGGTCGCCGAAGCAGGTGACGGGCTTGAGGCCGTCCGCCTCTACGATGAGCATGAGCCAGACACCGTGGTCCTGGATATTTCCATGCCCTTGTTGAACGGGATCGACGTGGCGGCCCGACTCCAGAAGGCGCCCCATCCACCCCGAGTCCTGATGCTGAGTATGCACACCGACGAGTCCTACATCCTTCGGGCGCTGGGCGCCGGTGCGCAGGCCTATTTGTTGAAAGACTCGACCGACGAGGAACTGTTGCCGGCGATTCGGGCTGTGATGGCGGGAAAACTGTTCTTTAGTGCCGCCGTGTCAGCCGTGCTGGAGGAGGATTACATCCGCCAGCTCCAGGCACGAGGCCTCACCGACTCGTTCCACCTGCTGACCGCCCGCGAGCGGGAGATTCTTCAACTGGTGGCTGAGGGGCGATCGAACAAAGAAGTGGCTGCCCTTCTCGAGTTGAGCCTGTCCACCGTGGATACCCACCGAGGGAACTTGATGCAGAAGCTCAGCCTCCACAACACAGCAGAAGTCGTCCTCTACGCCGTGCGCAAGGGGATGATCCGGTAGCTGTCCGGTTGACACAGTGTTGACGGCCTCAAGCGCGAGGTCAGCGAGGGTCGCCTGTCGCCAGGGACGGTGCTGCCGTCGTTTCGCGGGTTGGCCGGCGGCACGTTTGCGCTGGCGTGGTACATGCCCACTGCCGAAGGCCAATGGCACTGGCCGATTGGGGCCGCGCTCGCTGGCATGCTGGGCCTGACCGTGGTCGGCTATCGCCAATCAGAACGACTCGCGGTGTATGGCGGCACCCTCGAGTTGCTCTTCGACAACCGCTCGTCAGAGACACGCCACCGGAAGCGACCCGCGACGCGAGTGGCATTCGACAGTCGCCTCAGCGGCCTGCGACGAATGGTTTGGGTGCAGTTCCGGAACGCCGCGATAGCCTCCGTAATAGCGATGAGCGTGTTCGTGCTGATGGGCTCACTGCCCTGGTCCAGCACGCCAAGTCGGCTGGAACAGATTCGCCAAGCCGTCTCGACGATGCTTGCCGAGATCGGGGCGCAGATTTGGGTGTTCGGCTTGGTGCTCAATTTCGTGATCGGCCAGAGACGATGGCACCCTTCCGGAATCCTGCTGCTGCGCACGTTGCCGATCGGCTCGCGTGAGACCAACTGGCTGTTGCTCCTGAGGCCAGTCCTCACATGGTTCGCATACTGGCTGGTCTTGGTGCCAATGTACAGCCTGTCGCCCGCCGGTACACATCCCTGGATGGGGCTTGGCTCACTCGCGGGATGGATTGGAGTGACCGGCCTGGCGAACGCCGCGCTGTTGCGGTGGCATCGGAGGCCGTTGGCCCACATGGTCCCGATGGTCGTGTTAGACGGGCTCCTTTTCGGACACCCATGGACATACATCAACTTCGACGCGTTGAGTGGCGGCATGGGGCAATGGGCCGCACTCGCGCTTGGCACTGGCTGTCTCGTGGCAGCGTTCGCCTGGAACCAAGGGTCTGTTGACCGAGTCAAGCACGCTCTCCGGGCGGACGACGTAGCCGTCAAGGCTGTCCCCACGCGGCAAGACGCGCTACGGCAGGTGGAGATCGTGGCAGAACCTGGCGAACGGGATGATCGTGATCTTGCCGGTCTGGAGGTACGCATCTCGCTGGTGAACCTGGTAGAACGCCGGGATTGACGTGCGGTCGGCGAAATAGCGAACCGCCGGACTGATCGCCTTGCTACCTGTCTTGCACTCGACGGCGAACAACGGTGCGCGATTCTTCAGCACAACGAAGTCCACTTCCCGGCCGTCCGTGTCGCGCAGGAACCGCAATTCCATGCGGTGGCCTTCGACATCTTCCTGCCAGTGGCAGTACTTCAATAATTGAGCGGCCACCAGGTTCTCGAAGCGAGGTCCCAACTCGGGGACCATCGACCAGTCCCACAGATACAGCTTCTGCTGCTTCTTCAGCGCGCGAATGCGCCGGCTGCCGAAGGGTGGGATGCGGAAGCAGACGTACAAGCGCTCAAGGATGGTGATCCAGCGCTCGGCGGTCTTGTGATCAATCTGGAGATCCTCGCGCAGGCTTTTCACCGACAGCAACGATCCGACTTTGTCGGGCAGCGCGTCCACGAGTTCTTCGACCAAGGACACCTCGCGAACGCGTTCGAGATCGCGCAGATCTTCGCGCACGACCCGTGTGAGCCGTTCACGCTGCCACAATCGCAGCATGCGTTCGTCACGGGCCTGCAGCGGTTCCGGGAATCCGCCAAAGGTCAGGAGTGCCGCCAGATGGCCAGCGTCCGGTCCTGTCGCCCGCTCGAGCTCCGGCAGTGAGAACGGATGCAACCGGAAGTATCGATACCGCCCGACCAGTGAATCGACGCCCTTGCGGTAATGATCAAGCCGCGCCGAGCCGGTGACGATAAACTGGCGGCGGCCTTTCTCGGTGTCGTAGAGGCCCTTGACCAGCGTGCGCCATCGCGCGTACTTGTGGATCTCGTCCATGACAATGCGTGGTGCGTCTGGGGGCAGGAGCCCGCGTCTCAGAACCGGGGGAACGGCCGGATGGTCCCAGTTCAGGTAGCCGGGATGGCGCGTGGTCGCCGAGGGGCCCAGCAACGACAACGCCAGCGTGGTTTTGCCCACCTGACGGGGACCGCCGATGAAGGCCATTCGGCGGTCGAGGGCGGCCTCGACCGCACCGCGCAGATCCCTGATCATGTCCATTAAAGTGGAGGATAGTCCACTTTATTCATGAATGAAATAGACTTCAAGCCACTTTTATCATGCGCCTCGACCGTTGCAGGCAACGCCGGCCTCGGTCTCCCGCCCGGCCGAACTGGGAGCGCGAAAGCCCGCTCCGAGAACGGTCTTTGGGCCGAGTCGAAGCCGGAGGCCCAGTGACCCCGCAAGGCGTCGCGATCCGGCAAGCGGCGCACCGCGGAGTTTGGCGGAGAGAGAGTCTGCCTAACTGACGATTCACGACGCGTCACGACCGTCCATAAAGGCGAATGTTTATAGGGCAGATCCAAG
>JABMNV010000066.1 GCA_013203475.1 Acidobacteriota bacterium | reverse complement strand
TTGCTAGCCAGGTGTTCGGCCACGGCCCAGGCCAGACTCAGTCCGTCAAAGGTGGCGGTGCCCCGGCCGATTTCGTCGAGGATGACAAGACTCCGCGATGTTGCCGTGTGCAGAATGGTGGCGGTCTCCTGCATCTCCACCATGAATGTGGACTGCCCGCGGGCAATATTATCCGACGCCCCGACGCGCGCAAAGATGCGGTCAACGATCGAGAGCTTCGCCCGACGGGCGGGCACAAACGAGCCCGCCTGAGCGAGGACGGACAGCAGCGCCGTCTGTCGGAGAAAGGTGGATTTACCACCCATGTTCGGTCCGGTGAGAATCACCAGTTGTCGGGTGGATCCGTTGAGCGACACGTCGTTGGGGACAAACGCCTGCGTCGCATGCCGTTCGACGACCGGGTGCCGTGCGTCCATCGCTGAGAAGTCGTCGGCATCATGAACGTGCGGCTTGGTGTAGTTGCCCGCGCTGGCGACGTCCGCCAAGCCGGCCAACACATCCAGTGTGGCCACGGCGCGAGCGGTGTCGAGGATGCGCGGCGATTCGGCCGCCACGCGCAGTCGCAATGCTTCAAACAGTTCCACTTCGCGAGCGGCAATCCGCTCGTCGGCGTGCAGTACCTTGTCTTCGTATTCCTTGAGCGCTGGCGTGATGTAGCGCTCGCCGCCGGCGATCGTCTGCTTTCGAATGTACTCTGGCGGTGCGTTTGCGACTTGGGCCTTGGTGATCTCGATGTAGTACCCGAACACTCGGTTGTATCGAATTTTCAGTGAGTTGATTCCGGTGCGCTTGCGCTCCGCTTCCTCCATCGCCGCGATGGCGGACTTGCCACCCCGACTGATCGTGCGGAGTTCATCCACCTCCGGATCGACCCCGTCGCGGATCAGTCCGCCGTCGCGGGCCACCGCCGGCGGCTCTGCGACGAGCGTCCCATCGATGGCGTCCCGCACATCGATGAGGTCGTCGATCTCGGAGACCAGGCTTCGCATGAGTGGCGCCTGAAGCTGGTCCAGAATCATGCGAAGCTTTGGAATCAGCATGAGTGACTGGCCGAGTGACACCAGATCCCGTGGTCCGGCCGTTCCAAGGGAGGCCCGTGCGACCAGGCGCTCCATGTCGTGCATGCCCTTGAGCAGATCGCGCAGTTTTGCGCGCTCGGTGGAGTGGAACGCAAAGTCTTCCACGGCGTCCAGGCGATCCTGAATACGGGCCAACGCGACCAGGGGGCGGACCAGCCAGCCGCGCATCATGCGCCCTCCCATCGCCGTGACCGTGCGGTCAATCTCTTCGAGCAATGAGCCGGCGCGCCCGCCGTCGACGCCCTCGACGACGTTGAGGTGGCGCAGCGTGACCGGGTCGATCAGCAGCGCGTCGGCCGCCATCCGCAGCGAGATATCGCGTACGTGGGCCAATTCCACCTGTTGTGTGGTCCGCAGGTAGTGGATGATTGCCCCGGCGGCCGCCGCCGCGGCATGGGCGTTTTCCATGCCGTACCCCGACAGTGAGGCTGCCCGGAGTTGGTCGAGCAAGACGTCCCGGGCTCGCGCCGGTTCAAGAATCCACGGTTCAAGTCGCGTCAGTCGCGGCGCAGAGAGAGGGGAGATCAACGCGGCGGGATCCACATCTTCCGCGACCAGCACTTCCTTGGGCCGGAGCACGGCGATTTCGGCTGCGACGGACTGGGCCGCGTCGGCGCCTGACCACTCAGCCGCCGAAAAATCTCCAGTGGAGACATCGAGGCAGGCGAGCCCGTATCGGTCGCTCCCGACGCGGGCAATCGCCATCAGAAATGCGGGTTCGCGTGCGTCCAGATACCCGGCATCGGTAAACGTCCCCGGAGACAACACGCGGGTGACCTCTCGCTTGACCAGTCCCTTCGCCGTCTTCGGGTTCTCCACCTGTTCGCACATGGCCACCCGATATCCCTTTCGGATGAGGCGGGCCAGATACCCATCGACGGCGTGATACGGCATGCCACACATCGGGATCGCGGTTCCGTTGGCGTCTTTGGCTCGGGACGTCAGCGTGAGTTCCAGGACGCGGGATGCCGTAATCGCGTCTTCAAAGAACATTTCATAGAAGTCGCCCATGCGGAACAGCACGATCGCATCGCGATGCTGGCGCTTCGCATCGAGGTACTGGCGCATGGCCGGCGTGGTTCCGGGCGCGGAAGGGGAGGGAGGAGAAGTTGTCACGGGAAAACGGCGCTGACCGGCGCGAGTATAACATTGCAGTGATGGTGGTTCTGGCGCTGGAGACAGTGACGCCCTTGGGGAGCATGGCCGTCTGGCGGGACGGGCACGGCACCGTGCGGCCCGGGGCCGGGGTCTCTCCGCATGCGGCTCGGCTGCCTGGTGAGTGGTTGGGGGCCTTGTCAGACGCCGGCGTTGGCATCGATGACGTTGACCGGTTGGCGGTCGTGTGTGGACCAGGATCGTTCACGGGTGTCCGTATCGGTATGGCCAGTGCCCAGGGGCTCGCCCTGACGCGGGGGTGGGCGGTGGCCGCCGTGCCCACGCTCGACGCCATGGCGGAGTGCTGGAGGGCGGTCCACGTGGGCGGCGCGGCCCGAATGGTGGTGGCGTGTCTGGACGGCATGCGCGGCGAGGTGTTTGCTCGCGACTTTTACTTCGACGGCCAGTTTCTCGTCGCCCAGGGACCGCCCGTCGTCGCCGTGCCCGAGGCGTTGACGTGGCCGACCGGTCACGGAGGCTTGTCGCTGGTGGGCAGTGGTGCGGTGCGATATGGGGCCCGGTGGGCGTGTGTGTCCGACGATATTGCGGATGTGCCCGAGCCAATCGCTGCAGGAGCAGCCCGTCTGGCGGCAGGTGCCGAGTGGCCACAGCTGCCCCCACACGCGCTTCAGCCACTCTACGTCCGTCGACCTGATGTGGAGTTGGCGCGGGAACGAGGACGTCCAGTTGGCAGTTGAGTCGCTCGCGCGTGTGCGCCGAGCGACCGTGAATGAGCCCCTGGACCACGTGGCCCATCTGCAGAACCTCTCGTTTACGAGACCGTGGAGTGCCGAGTCCATCGCCTGGGAGTTGCGTGAAACCGATGTCGCACGACTGTATTTACTGGAAGCGAGCGCCGGGTACCTGATCGCCTATTGCGCGTGTTGGGTCATTTTCGACGAACTTCACATCAACAGTCTGGCCGTCAGTCCCGAGGCCAGACGTCGCGGGCATGCGCGCCAACTGTTGCAGGCCGTGTTTGCGGATGTGGTGGCGGTGGGAGTCACGGCCGCCACGTTGGAAATGCGCCGGTCGAATGAGGCGGCGCGCGCGTTGTATGAGTCGCTGGGATTCCGTGGGGAAGCCGTCCGACGGCACTACTACCAGCAACCCTGGGAAGATGCTCTGATTTTTTGGCACCGAACGCTTGCCGACGCCTCGGGCTGATGGTATGGTCGGCCTGTAACAGGTAAGGAGGCAGGTCATGGCATACGCTCAGGATGTCCCCGGCTCGGTTGGGGCCGCTCACGCGGCGAATGACGAACTCAACTCGAACTACCGGGAACTGACTCGACAACATCACTCCCTCGAAGAACAACTGCAAGACCTGGCCGCACTGGGCCACCTCTCCGACGCGCAACACCTCGAAGAAGTCAAACTCAAGAAGCAGAAACTGGCCTTGAAGGACCAGATGGCCCAGATGGCCCAGATGGCCTGCATGGACCATGTTGCTCCGGCAGCGACGTCGCTTTCGGTCGGACAGGGCTGACGCACTACACTGGTGGGTCTGCAGCGGCTTGGTCCCTGGTATTTTCCGGGGTCCAGGCTGCTCAGGCAGGTGTACGGGCCATGAAGATTGATCACGCCGCACTTCCGTTCGTCTTGATGGCTACCGCGCCCGCGGCAGGCCTGTGGTGGTTGTGGGGGCCCGTGGTCGGCGCGTCGGCTCTGGTGCTGCCTGTGGCGATCGGCCTGTTCTTTCGCGATCCGGATCGCACGTGTTCCCAGGACCCATCGCTGGTGTTGTCACCGGCAGACGGTACAGTGATGTACGCCGGTCCTGCCCTCGACGAGGACGCCCCGATTCCGGCGCCGGCCGACGGTCCATGGCAGCAAATCACCATTTTTCTGTCATTGTTTGATGTGCATATCAATCGCACGCCCGTGTCTGGCCAAATCACACAGGTGCGGTATGAGCGTGGAACGTTTCTGCCGGCCTACAAGGCCGAATCGTCCAGGAACGAGCGTTCAGAAATCTGGTTCGACCATCAGGGCACGACGATCGTCGCACGGCAGGTAGTCGGAATTCTGGCGCGCCGGGTCGTCTGTCGCCTGGCGGTCGGCCAGCAGGTGGACGCGGGCGCTCATCTGGGTTTGATGAAATTTGGATCGCGTATGGACGTCTTTGTGCCATCCACGGCCACGCTGATTGTGGCGCCCGCGCAGAAAGTGCGGGCCGGCGAGGCGATTCTGGCGCGGCTGTCGGCCTGACAGCCACGTATGATGGGAAGCGACATGGAAGACGCTGGCGATCCGAGACCTCAACCGCGCGTCCGCCCGCCGGCGAAACGAGGCATGTATCTGCTGCCGAGTTTGATCACGGTGGGCAACCTGTTCTGCGGGTACGCCTGTGTGATGTACGCGATGCGGGGCGACGTGGTGACGGCGGCGCCATTTATCGGCGTGGCCGTGGTGCTCGACATGCTCGATGGGCGCATCGCCAGGATGACCGGCACGACCAGCGCGTTCGGCGTGGAATTCGACTCGCTGGCTGATGTGATCTCATTTGGGCTGGCGCCGGCTGTGCTGGCCTACGCGTGGGGACTCTCGGAGTTGGGCCGATGGGGATGGGCGGCTGGATTCCTGTATGTGACGGCGGCAGCGATGCGGCTGGCTCGTTTCAATATTCAGACGGGCCTGCAGACCGACAAACGTTTCTTTGTTGGCATGCCGAGCCCTGCGGCAGCGGGTGTGCCCGCCGCGACAATTTTTTTCTATCCGTTTCCGTTGGTTGGCAAAGTCCAAGCCTTGGCTGCCATTGCGGTCGTGGTGATTCCAGCAATCCTCATGGTGTCGTCGCTCAGGTTCCGAAGCTTTAAGACGATGAACTTCGGGTGGGACCGGTCGTACATCAAGATCTTCGCGTTCGCCGCCCTGATTGTGTTCATTGCCACCGAGCCGCGCGTGGCGCTGGTGATCATCGCGTATACGTACCTGGCATCTGGGTTGATCGGCCCTGTGATTACTCGGTTGCGTGGGCGTCGTCAGGGCCTGCCACCGGAAGCCTGACGAGCACGGTGGTGCCGTGTCCCAGGGCACTTTCGAGGGAGATGGTCCCGCCGCACGATTCGATGTTTCGTTTCGCATTGGCCAGGCCCAATCCCGACCCACCAGTTTTCGTGGAGAAATGTGGCTCAAACGCCCGTGCCACGGCGTCGGCAGACATGCCCCTCCCTTGGTCGACACACTCAATCTGCACATGAGCTGTTCCCTCTGCACGAGCGGTCAAGCGCACGGTGCCGCCTGAAGGCGTGGCCTGGAGGGCGTTTTCAATCAAGTTGGTCAGTGCGCGTGACAGCAGTGTGCGATCGGCGCGGGCGTCCGGTGTGCCGGGCGCCGAGTCGACCGTTAGCTGTGTGTGCGCGGCCAAACCGGCGCGATACGGATGGACGACGCCTTCCAACACGGGGGCCAGAGGGATCCGCACCAGGCGCGGGACTGGTGCGGTTGCAAAGTGTGAAAACTCGTTCGCGATCTGGCGGAGCAGGCGGACCTGCCCCAGCACGGTGTCCACACACTGGTCAAAGACGGTCCCTAGCGGGCGCCGTTGATCCTCGTGCACACGCCTGAGGTGTTCAGCGGCGAGCTGAATCGGCGTCAGGGGATTCTTGATGTCGTGGGCGACCTGTCGTGACATGTCAGCCCACGCCTTGAGTTCGTGCGTCCGGCCCAGCTCCGCGCGTTGCTCGCGCAGGGTCGCCGCCATGCTGTTGAAGTCGGTGACGAGGCGTCGCAGTTCGTCAGCCGTGTCCGCCTCAATTCGGACGTCGAGCCGCCCAGCCGCGATTTGCTGAGTTGCACGAGTCAACCGTTCAACAGGGTCCGACACGCGTTGCGCCACAGAGGCCCCAAGGAACGCGGCGAGAAGAATGACGAGCACGGCGCCCAGCAAGACTCCACGATTCAGCTCAGTGATTTCGCGTTCGATCTCCTGTTGACGCAGCGTGAGGGGCACACTCAGGAGTGCCTGTCGCCCCAACGCCGGGACTGGGGCGGTGGCGAGCAGGTAGGTAAACGCACCGGCGCGATCTTCGGAGACGAAAGATGGAAGGCGGTCGAACGCGATCGCACGGAAGGCCGTTGACGGCGTGCGTTCAGGGAGGAGTCCCGAATCAAAGAGGTCGCGTTGCGACGTGGCCTTGAGTACGGGGCCGTCGTAGAGATTCACGTCCTGATTAATGACCTGGCCGATCCAGACAAGCACGTCATCGGTCGGCGGCACTTGTTGGACCGCGATGGTGTCTTCCAGGACACGCCGGGCGATCGTGGCAGAACTTAACGCTTCGCTCTCCACGTCGGTGCGGAGCTTGTCACTCATGTAGGCGCTGAATGTAAAGGCCAGCACGAGCACGGGGACGACAGCAGTGAAGACGAACGAGAGGAAGAGTTTACGATAGAAGCTCGTGCGAATCTCTACGGCCAGCGCGTGCAGGGGCGAGGTCGGTCGGCGCGTGATTGGCCCGATGATAGCGGTGACTGCCAGCAGCGCCCCGAAGACGAGCGCCGCCACGGCCGTCGTCTCGGCCAGACGAGTCAGGTAGTCAAAGACGCCGGGGATGGGATAGCCGAGCGCATAGATGCCTGATCGATCGTTGGCGAAGTAGACACGGAAGGCCCCCGCCTCGGTTCGGCGCGTAGTCCAGAAGGGCTCTCGCGAGCGCTCAATCTGGCTGATGAGCGGCAGATCCAGCGGCCATGCGGTTTGACCTGAGGTAAAGGTCGGGACGCGACCCCAGCCGTACACCACTGTCTGAATACCGCGCGGCCGGGCCGCTTGTGGCTGGCCTGCCGAGCGGAGGAGGTCATCGTACGGGTTGATGGCTGAGATGAACGGCAGTGCCCGGTAGTCGAACATGACATGAATGACGATCGAACCGAGCGACCGGCCCTCGCTGTCACACAGACTGCGTTCGGAGTGGAGCATCCGCTGCTCCTGCCGTTCAATGTGGGCGTCGACGCCCTCGACAACGCCGCCGCCAAACGTGCCAACTTCGCCGTAGGTGTCCCACTGACAGCGCGTTTCGGCAGAGGATTGGTCGATGCCGTATTCGGGGACGTTCAAGGCGAAACGGCTCGTCAGGTGCCCGCTGGCGTCATATAACTCGAGCGCTGACGTGAGACGGGAGCGGGAAAGGTCCGTCTGGCTCCAGACCAGGAACGCCGCATCGGTTGAGACCGCGCCACCGTCCGTGGCGGGACCTGAGAGGATCGTCGCCAGGTTCGGCAACTGATCGATGTCTCTGGTTGCCTGCTCCAATTCGGCCTGCAACTGCTGCGGATGGTTCACGGTGGCCGGCGCATACGTATGTTCGATGAGATGTTCGATGGCGCGATCGGCAGAGAACGTGCCAGCCGGATACCAGACGAGGGCAGGAAGCGCGGCCGCACCAAACAGGCAGAGCAATCGGGTTGACTGAGAGGCGTGACGGAAGAAGCGTCGGACACGGGCGGCGGTCAGCGCAAACCCCGCCGCCACACAGGCCACGGCAATGATGGCTGCGGTCGGCAAGGGCGACCAGCGATTGGGTATCAGGGCAAGCGCGGTAGGCAACACCCAGAGTGCGCCTGCCAGCGATGAGGCGAGCGGCTTTCGCCAACTGAGGCGCCAGCGTTCGGCCAGCGCCGCCAAGACGCTCGAGACTGTCCAGAGACTGGCAATGGCCAGAAGGAGACGGCCCGTATGGGCGGTGAGCAGCGCAACGTCCGGAGGAAAGAGGGGCGAGGCCAGCCGGTCGTAGCCGACCAGGGTCACTTGCCAATCGATCAGACCGTACGTGAGCCAGAGCGTCACAGCCACGAAGGCCCCTCCCCCCAGGGACTCTGCCAGCATTCGCGTGGGCGATTGGTCGGGACGGCGAAACCTGGCTCGCCACCAGCCACTGACGGGCAGGACGACCGCCAGGCCGACGGCCACCAACGCGCCAACGGTGGTCAACGTGACCGTCGAGGTCGCAATCAAGGATGCCAACCAGACAAGGAGTGTGCCCGCAGCCAGGACGAGAAACGACGAGGGGGCCAGCGAGCCTCGCCGTCCCGGAAATATGTGGGCCGCGAGCACCAGCAACAGCCCGACCAGTGGAAGCGCCGAGACCAACAGGACGTGGCGTCGGAACTGCGCGCGTGCCGTGTCGAGGGCTTGCCGTGAGAACGCAATATCAAGCAGCGCAACGTCGCCCTCCGCCAGGACGGTCACCTTCTCATCCTGCGCGTCGTCGGTCGCCCGAGGCTCAGTGCCCGCGCGGGTCACGAGTACGGGCCCAAACGAGGTGGGGAAGTGATATTCGCCAAGGCTGGGATGGATCCCTGCCGTGGTGGAGAGAATCAATTCAGCGGTCACGACAGCGAGGCGTCGGCGGTCGACCACAATGGGATGCCAGGCGACCAACCGGAGCCCGAGCGTCCCTTGAGCGACAAAGATGGTCGGCACGTCCGCCTGCGCCCGCGGCTCGGGAATGTCTTCAGCCGGCCCGTCATTCCAGGCCAGGACCCGGAGCGCACCCGCGCCTGCCGGGACATACACGGTCAGGGCGGTGTCGGGAGCTGCAGGTAACGCGGCAAACAGTTCCGGGACTCGATCGCGGTCTCGACTCGCGGCTTCAATCAACGCCGTCTGACTGGCCACGCGCGCCGCCGACTCCCGCAAGTGGCTGGCACTTGCCGTCAGTCGGGCGCGGACCTCCGCTTCCAGATTCCAGGCGGCGGACGTCGCGCTTGGACCGAACCGGACAAGCTCCCACGCCACGCCGCCTACAGCGAGGGCGAGAGCAGCCACCAGGGCCAACACGACGAGACGAAGGGGTGAGGAATGCACCGTTCACCGGGGCAGGCTGGGCATCCGAGGTGAGGATATCAGAAGATGCGCTGCGATATACTGCCCTGCGTGTCTTTGGCCCGGGTTTGCGGCACCCAGCGTGCATTGTCGCTTCGCGCGGCACTCATGCGCGGCGCACTTGTGACCGCCGCCAATTGGCCCGTCATCCTTGCTCAGTTCATTGTGACCTCGCTGTTTCGTTTGGCGCTGGCCGTCCCTGTCGTCGGCGGAGTCTTCATGGTGGCCGTGCTGGTCCAGGCTGATGTTCAGGAGCTGTTTGCAGCCGGGTTTCGCCCGGCCGCCGGACTGGTCGTCGCGTCTCTACTGCACAAGCCTGTTGCCCTGGGGAGCTTTGCGCTGGCTGTGGGAATTGTGGCGCTGGGCGGTGGTGTCGTGTCGTTTCTGGCGCGGGCCGGCGTGCTGGCGACACTGGCCAACGGCGAGCGTCACGCTGGAGAAATTCAGCGTCCTCCGTTCCGTCTGGAAGGCGTCCGCAATGCGTCGGCTTTTGATATTGAGTCGTTTGTGTCAGCCGTCAGGAGGTTCGGCCGACGGTTCGTGGTGCTTGGCCTGTGGTTGTATCTGAGCTACGCCTTGGTGGTGATTGGGGCGGCGGCCGGTCTGGTTGCTGGGGCGGATCTCGCGGCGCGGTCGGGCAGTCCGTTGGTGATGCCGGTGGCGGCGCTGGTCGTGTCAGTCATCGCGCTGTTGTGTGTGGCGGCGTTGCAGTTGTTTTACGCCCTGGTTCAGGCGGCGACGGCGACCACTGATTGTCAGCTTGGCGCTGCCGTTGTGCGCGTTGGGAAATTTGTGTACGACGATGTCCGGCAGGTCATGGGTGTTTTTGGTGTGGTGATGGCTCTGGTGCTTCTGGCGACAGCCGGTTCGGTGCTCGCCACGGCTGGATTGGCCCTGGTGGCGTGGGTGCCGTTCGTCGGACTCGTCGTCGTACCATTGCAGATGGCCGCCTGGTTGGTGCGTGGCGTGGTCTTTCATTATCTGGATTTGGCGGCCTGGTCGGCCTACCAGAGTCACTATCGACGGCATGCAGAGGGGGCGTCGTTCGACGCCGATTTGCGTGCGGTCAGGATGTTTGGCGCATGATTAATACCGATAAGTTCCTGTCCCGCGCTGGCGAGTCGATGCGCGAATCAGCGATCCGAAAAATGGGCACCGTGCTCGCCGATGCTCGCGACATGGTGTCGTTTGCGCCGGGGTACCCGTCGGAGACGGCGTTCCCGTGGGACGACTTCAGAGCGATTGCCGACGACTTGCTGTCGAGTCGGTTGGCCCCCGTGCTGCAGTACGGGGCGACCAGGGGCTATCGTCCGCTGCTTGAAGTGCTCGCGTCGATCATGGCCGAGCGGGGGATCGTCACGGCCCCTGAACGGCTCACGGTCACCAACGGGTCTCAGCAGGGGCTGGATTTACTGGCGCGGGTGCTCCTCGACCCCGGTGACGTGGTCTTGATGGGGTTGCCGTCCTACACGGGGGCGATCGCGGCCTTTCGTGGTGTTGGCGCGGACTTGGTCGGCGTAGCTCAGCAGTTCGACGGTCTTGATCTCGAGGCGCTCGATGCGACGTTACAGCGTCTGCGTGCCGATGGGCGACGCGTGAAGTTTCTCTACCTCGTGCCGAACTTCCAGAATCCTACCGGGCTGCTGCTCGGACTCGAGAAACGTCGCCAGGTGCTCGAATGGGCGGAACGCCGGGATGTATTGATCGTCGAAGACGATCCC
>JABMNV010000065.1 GCA_013203475.1 Acidobacteriota bacterium | reverse complement strand
TTCGTCGTTTGACCGCAGCCGCGCGGCCCTCCCGCCTCCAGTTCCGGAGGCCCAACGGTCGCTCCTTCAGCGCTATTTCATTCGCCGCCAGTAGCGATATTTACCAAATGCCTACAACCGTTGAACAACACATCGATCACTTTCAGGAACACTTTGTGCGCATCACCAAAGAGGTGGGGCGAAAAATCGTCGGCAATGAAGAGTTGGTGAGCCACACGGTCATGAGCCTGCTCGCCGGCGGCCACGTCTTGCTTGAGGGCATTCCTGGTGTGGGCAAGACCAGCCTGGTGCACACCCTGGCTGACGTCCTGCACTTGAAGTTCTCGCGGATTCAGTTCACCCCTGACCTGATGCCGGCAGACATTGTGGGCACAAACATCGTGCAGGAGCATGCGGCGGGTGGGACGTTTTTTGAGTTTCAGCCCGGGCCAATTTTTGCCAACGTCGTGCTGGCTGACGAAATCAACCGCGCCACTCCCAAGACACAGTCGGCGCTGCTCGAAGCGATGCAGGAAATGAGCGTGTCGGTGGGCAAGACCACCTACAAGCTCGAGCAGCCCTTCCTGGTGCTTGCCACCCAGAACCCGCTGGAAATGGAGGGCACGTACCCGCTTCCTGAAGCGCAGCTCGATCGCTTCTTCTTCAAGTTGAAGGTGATGTATCCGAGCGAAGCCGCGATGCACCTGATTCTGGAGCGGACGACACAGGCGACAAGCGATTCGGTGGAACGGGTTGTGAACGCCGAAGAGATTCTGCAGATGCGGCACGCCGCGCGTCTGGTTCCGATTGCCAAGCCCGTGCAGGGCTATGCCGTTCGGTTGACGCTGGGGTCCCATCCCGCGTCACCCTACGCGACGCCGATGATCAAGAAATACGTCCGATATGGCGCCAGTCCGCGAGCAGCACAGGCCCTGGTGCTGGCCGGCAAGATTGACGCCCTGACAAAAGGCCAGGCCTTTGTGTCGCCAGAGAATATCCGCGCCGTTGCGATGCCGGCGCTGAGGCATCGCTTGCTGCTCAACTTCGAAGGTGAGGCGGAACAGGTCGACACCGACGTGCTGGTCAAGGAATTGATCGCCGGCGTTGCCGTGGACGCCTGAGTCGGCAGTACGTCGTGGCACTCAGTTTCGACTCCGACTTCCTCAAGAAGCTCGAATACCTGCACGTCGTTTCCAAGAAGGCGTTCGCAGGGCAGGCACGGGCAGACCGGCTGGCTCCAAAGCGCGGACGTGGGCTGGAATTTGCCGACACACGCCCGTACTCACCAGGCGACGACTTCCGACACATTGACTGGAAGGCCTACCGACGGTTGGGGCGCCTGTTGCTGCGCCTCTTCGACGAAGAACAAGACCTGCCGATCTACCTGTTCATCGATGCCAGTCAGTCGATGGAGCAGACCGAGAAGTTTGACCAGGCCCGCCGTATTGCGGCGGCGCTCTGTTACATCGGCTTGGCCCATCTCGATCGGGTCACGATCATGCCGTTCGATTCCACGCTCCGCGAGTCACGCTCGCCAGGGCAGGGCAAAGGCCGAATCTTCCGGGTGTTTGAGTTGCTTGAGGAGATGCAGGCCGGTGGCCAAACCAATCTGTCTGAGGCGTTCAAGATGTTCGCTGCGCAGGGGCGCCGGGCGGGTCTCACCGTCGTGATTTCCGATTTTCTCGATCCGAGCGGCTACGAACAGGCGTTGAAGGTGCTTCAGGCCCGTGGTCACGATGTTTATGTCGTGCAGATGGCTTCGGAAGCGGATCGGGACCCCGGAGCGTTAGGGGACGTGAAATTTGTGGATACGGAAACCGGCGTGACCCGCGATGTTGAAGTGACGCCGGCGCTGGCGAAGGCGTACGGCAAAGCCTGGCAGGAATACACCGACACGCTTGAACAGTTTTGTGGTCGGTACAACATCGGGTATGTCCGGGCAGACGTCGAGCGGCCCGTTGAAGAAATCATCCTCCAGACATTCCGACAGGGCAGGTTTGTCGCATGAGTTTTGGAGCGATGGCCGGATGGCAGGCGTGGGGATTGTTGGCACTGACGGCTGCGGTGCTGACGGGCTTGTTCTACATGAAGATTCGTGCCCCGCGGGTCCATGTGCCGTCCTTGATGTTGTGGCAACAGGTGCTCGACGCTACCCGCGAGATGACGCTCTGGGAGCGAATTCGAAAGACCGTGTCGTGGATCGTGATTGCGGCCACAGGCGTCATGTTGATGTTGGCGCTCACGCGACCCGCACCGAGTGTGACGGCGGTGTCTGGTGGACGCCGGCTCATCGTGATTGACTCGTCGTGGTCGATGGGCGCCCGGATGTCGGATGGTGGCACGCGGTGGGACCGCGCGATCGCACATGCGCGCACCTTGATTGCCGCGTCGGCGGGTGATGAAGTGGCGTTGGCGACTACGGCCGATGGTCTCGTTGAGGGGCCAACGGCCGATGCCGTGCTGCTTGAGGCGGCACTGGATCGCCTTGCCCCGTCGGGCGGCGAGGGCGGTGACTGGCCGCGACTGGCCGATGTGGCGGTCGTGCATTTTATGACGGATGGCGTGATTCCGAGGGCGACAGCAGACCTGGAAGCCAGTGGGGCTCGCGTCAGCGTTGAGCCCGTATTCGAAGCCGCCGCCAATGTCGCCATTACCGCCTTTGAAACCCACGCGGCCGGCGACCCGGAGGCTCAGGACGAGGCGTACCTCGAACTGGCGAACTACAGCGGGACGGCTCAGCCGGTGCAGTTAGTGGTCACACGCGGCACGACGACCGTGGCAGACGTGTCGATTGACTTGGCGGCAGGTGAAGCCGTGCGCCAGATTGTGCCGCTTGGGCGCACGGGTGACGCGCGGGTGCGGGCGCGCATTACGGCGCGCGACAATGCGCTGGCGATTGATGATGAGGCCGTAGCCTGGATTGCCGGCGCGGATGCCCTCGCGGTGACGGTTGTCAGCGAGGCACCTGGATTTCTGCAGTTACTGTTTGACCGCCTGCCTGGTCTCAGCGTCACGTTTATTCCACCCGCGGCTTACAGCCAACCCAGGAACGGCCCGGAGCACGTGATCGTGTTCGATCACTGGGTGCCCGCCGACGCGCCGTCCACGCCCTCATTGTTTGTGGCTCCACCGCCCGGCAGTGCCGTCGACGTGTCGTCCAACTGGATCGGCAGCGCGCGGACCGAAAACTCGCCGACGTGGGCGACGTCGGTTGTGCATCCGGTGTTGGCAGGTGTGGACCCATCGACGGTCACTCTTGAGCGCGCCCGATCAGTGGAGTCTGACGCGTGGACGCCGATTGCCCGCTCGGCCACCGGGACGCCGCTCGTGAGCGTGGGTGAGACCGAAGAGTTCCGCCGCGTGGTGTTCGGGTTTGGCTTTACCGAGGCCGAGTCGAACGTGGCATTGCAGCCCGCGTTTCCAGTCTTGGTGGTGAACGCGCTGGAATGGCTTGGTCGTCCGGCTCTGGGGTCGCAGGTTCGGCCTGGCGTCGTCAGTCTCGATGCAGTCATTTCGCGTCTGACCTCTCCACAGGGCGAGCGCGTCGAGGTGATGACCTTTGGAGAGACGCGACTGGCGCGCATTACGTCGCCCGGGCTGTATCTGGCCGAGGGTGGTGGCATGCGGAGCGCGCTGGCTGTGAACGTGGGTGACCCGCAGGTGTCGAATGTGGGGCGCACCTCGCTGACTGAGGCCACGTTGTCGACCTCTGCCGAGGCGCAGGCCAACGCGCCCTGGTGGCCCACGCTGATCGCGATCGCGTTTGTGTTCGTGTTGGTGGAGTGGTGGACGTGGCATCGCAGAATTACCGTGTAATGGCGGGCAGGGAGACAGCGGAATGTCGGTAATCTGGACCTCGCCAGCCGCGCTGTGGTTGTTGCTGCTTGTGCCGTTGGTCTGGCTGGCGGGACGGTTCTCGCGCACCAATTTCAATCCGGCTCAGCATACGCTGCAGGGGGCCGTCCGTTCAGTCGTCCTGATCGCCCTGGCTGTGGCTCTGGCACGTCCCGTTCTCGAAGTGGGTTCGTCGCGAGTGTCGGTCGTGTATCTGGTCGACGTGTCGTACAGCGTGTCGTCACGTTCGGTGACCGAGGCGGCGGCCAGGATTACCGAAATCAACGCGTCGCTGCAGCCCGACCATATGAGCATCGTGGCCTTCGGGCGGCATGCGCAAGTCGTTGACACCGTGGACGCATTGACGGCCATCGTGGCGGCTGACGGCAACGGTGAGGCAGACCGGAGCGGGACCGACCTGGACCAGGCGCTGCGCGCTGCGCGCGCGGAGCTGGCCCCCGGGCACGTCCCCAGAGTCGTCCTGTTTTCCGACGGCCGCACCACCAGTGGGGATGTGGCGACCGCGGTTGCGCAATTGGCGTCGGCCGGTATTCCTGTCCACGTCTTTCCGCTGGCACCCCGCGAATTGGGTGACACCTGGGTTCAAGCCCTGCATCTGCCCGTCCGCCTGGCCCCAGGTGGACTCATCGCGGCCACGGTTGACGTGGGCTCCCAGCGTGCGGTGAACGTGGTGGTCGAGATTCGTGTGGGAACCCGTGTCCTGGGGACCCAAGCGGCCGCCGTCTCGCCCGGGACAACCCCCGTCGTGGTCGATATCTCGGTGGACGAGCCCGGAGCCGTCACGCTTGAAGCCCGCGTCACATTAGCGGGGGATCCACTCGCGACCAACAACACGCTGACCCGGGCGGCCTGGGTGGCTCCGCGCCCACGAGTGCTGTATGTGGAAGGCACACCTGCGAGCGCACAGTATTTGAGGTCCGCGCTGGAGCAGTCGGGCTTTGATGTCGACACGCGTCCGGCGGCGGGCCCTCCTTCGACGCCTGAGGGGTTGGTTGCATTTGACGTCGTCGTCTTGAGTGACCTGGCCCGATCGGTGTTGCCCGATACCAAGGTGGCCCTGTTGGCCGACTGGGTGGAACGCACGGGGGGCGGCCTGCTGGTCGCTGGCGGCGAGGCCGTCTTTGGCGAAGATGGCTACCGCGACTCGCCACTTGAGCGGCTGCTGCCTGTGACCTTTGAGCGGAAAGACGAACCCGAAGTGGCGCTCGTCATGGTGCTCGACAAGTCGTGGAGCATGGCGGGCACCAACATTGAAATGCTGCGCATCTCGGCGCAGGCGGCCGTGGACGTCATGAAGGACGAACACACGCTCGGGATCGTGACGTTTAACGATGGGCTGGAGTGGACACTGACGCCTCGGCAGGTGGGGCCCAACCGCGAAGAAATTCGACGGGCGATTGCCGGGATTGAGCCGAGTGGTCACACCCTGATTTTTCCCGCAGTGGAGCAGGCCTACCTGGCGTTGCAAAAGGTGAAAGCGCGCGCCAAACACGTCCTCCTTCTGTCGGACGGTCGGTCGTATCCTGACGACTACGAAACACTCATCAACAAGATGACGACCGAGAAGATGACGGTCTCATCGGTGGCGATGGGAGCGGCTGCTGACCGGGAGCTCCTGCAGAACATTGCGAAGTGGGGCAAGGGGCGGAACTACGCCGCCGATGATCCGAAGGACGTGCCTCAGATCTTCGTGAAAGAAGCCAAGGACGTCACCACCCCGGGTTTCGACGAAAAACTGCTGAAGCCAGTCGTCAAACACGTCGGGTTTCTCGAAGGGATCGACTTTTCGCGCGCGCCGCAGTTGCGGGGCCGGACCGCGACAGTGCTCAAGGAGACAGCGCTTGAGTTGGTGCAGACCGAAGAAGAGGATCCGTTACTCGCGTATTGGCCGATCGGCGCAGGCCGTGCAGCGGTCTTCTCGTCGGACGTCAAGGACCGATGGGCGGCCGACTGGATCCGGTGGCGAGGCTATGGTCCGTTCTTCTCGGCAGTCGTTCGTGAACTGGCTGGCCAGCGCGCGCCCGCCTGGTCATTGGATCTGGCGGTGGCGCCGGCCCGCGGCGTCTCACGCAATGTGACCGTGACGGTCGAAGCCCGCGAGGCGGATGGACAGCCCAGGAACCTGCTGCGACCCACCGTGCGCGTGCAGGCTGGAGGAGACGCCCGTGACCTCGTCGCGAGGCAGGTTGGGCCCGGCCGCTACGAAGCGCGCCTGACCATAGACGCCGGCGCCGAGGTGTCGGCCGAGTTGCTCGACGCGAGTCTTCCTGCCAATGTCGGGCTCTCGCGCCGGTTCATTCCCGATGCTGGCGCTGAGTACCGCTTCCAGGTTCCTGACCAGGCGTTGCTTACCTCACTGGCGTCATCAACCCGGGGCACGATTGCGCCGGACGCAGAGGGCCTTCGTCGAGGGGGGAGCGATAGTCGGGCTGCCCGTCGGGCTATGTGGCCATGGTTGGTGCTGCTGGCCCTCTTCGGGTGGACAGGCGACCTTGTGCTTCGCCGCATCCGCCTTTTTGAGCGATAGGCGAGAACAGGTAAGCTGAGCGTATGTCTGATGACAATGGGCTGAAGTCGTCGCTTGAGTTGGCGATGGAACGATTCAAGAAGCAGGACGCGAAAGCGGGCGTCACCGCGAGGCCAGTGAGCGACGAACACAAGGCCGCCATTGCCGAGCTTCGGAGCTTCTACGACTCGAAGATCGCGGAGCAGGAGATCCTGCAGCAGTCTGCGCTCAGTCGCCTGGTGGGGGGCGATCGCGCGGAACTCGACGAGGTCAGCCGACAGTTCCGGCGCGAGCGCGAGCGGTTCGCCTCAGAGCGTGACGCCAAGGTGGAGGCCATCCGCAATCAGACCGTCGACTAGCGGTGGAGGCTCCTAACGGAACCGTTCCTTCATGCCATTGATCGGCATCTCGAGCGCGTCTGCGGATTCTGAGCGCTTCACCGTGACGTAGTAAAGGTCGGTTGCCACCTGGAAGTCGTCATTCGAGGTCGACGTCTTCAGCGTCTGCCACTCGGTGGTCGGAGTGATGAGCTGCCAGGCATCAGCGCGCCCGACTTTGATCGGCATGTTGAAGTCGGGCTCGTCAGCGGTCCAACGGTAGCGCACGTCCCCGTCGGCGGCGTTGAACTCCAATTCCAGGGTGGGTACGGCCGTGCGTCGCAGATACTGGTTGAAGAGTGGTGTCAGGTCTCGCTGAAGCCGCGCATTGAAGAATGCCACGACATCCTCGGTCATGATGTTCTTGTACTTGTTGGCCTGATAGAAGTCGCGAATCAGCGACCACCACACCGTATCGTCATTGACGACGCTGCGGAGCGTGTGCAGGAACAAGGCTCCTTTGAAATACATATCCTGCGGCGGCGTGTGGTGGAGGCCCCGCTCGGTGATAATCGGCGAGGCGTTTCTGATTTTGGTCTTGTAGGCGTTGGTGTACTTGAGGCCATCGGCGTATCCGAACAGGCGTTCCACATACAGGCACTCGAGGTACGTCGCCCACCCTTCCTGAATCCACATGTCTGAGACATCGGCGGCCGAAACAGCGTTGCCGAACCACTCGTGCGCGCTCTCGTGGACAATGATGAAGTCGAACCGGGTGCTGATGCCGACGCCCGTCCAGTCGCGCTCAAGATACCCGTTGGCAAAGCGGTTACCGTACGTGACTGCGCTCTGATGCTCCATGCCCGAATACGGGACTTCGATGAGCTTGTAGCCGTCCTCCTCAAATGGGTATTCACCAAAGTAGTGATTGAACGCTTCGATCATGGGCTTGGCTTGCGCGAACTGCACGCGGGCCTTGCTGAGACTTTCGGGAAGCACGTAGTAGTCGAGAGTCAGGTCGCCCATCGTTTCGCCGAAGTGTTCGTAGGCGCCGATGTTGAGCGACACGTTGTACGAGTTGATGGGATAGTGGATGGTCCAATTCCATCGCGTGTAGCCGTCGCCCAGGTTGGTCTTGCCGATAAACCGACCGTTGGAGACATCGACGAGGGCATTCGGTATCTCGACGCTCAGGTCCATGGACGTCGCTTCATCACGCCACTGATCCTTGCTCGGCCACCAGATACTCGACCCCTCGCCTTCGCAGGCCGTGTTGATCCAATGGCGCCCAGCCGGGTCCTTGCGGAACGCGATTCCGCCGAAGCGGCCGGTCTCGAGCGGTGTGCCGGAATAGTGAAAATCTATTTCGTACGTCCGACCCTGCTTCAGAGTCTCGGGGAAGTCGATAAACACCGCGTTGAATTCCCGTTCGTACTTCAGTGGTACGTCGCCGTGAAGAATCCGGTCGACCGACAGGTTGGCATAGAGGTCGAGGCGAATCCGGGTGTCATCGGCGAGCATCGTGAAGCGCACCCGATTGCGGCCGCTGATGAACTTGCGCTCGGGATCCACCCGAACCGTCAGGGCATAGTGGAGGAGATCATTGTTGGCGCGATAGCGGTCGTAGCCACCACGAAGTTCGTCCGCACGGGTGACCTGCGCGGGCGTGGTAGCCGACTGTCCTGCCGGGGCCGCACCGGAGATGGCGAGGACGCTTGACGCGATCATGGTCGCGATAATGAGGGATGGGGAACGCATATATCGGACGATAGCATGCGGGCCGTGGACCACGGGCGCGCGCGGCCGAGCCTGACGGTTGCTCCCTTGTAAGCGGAGTGCTACGCTATCGAACTGCGTCGTCGTCCCGGGATGATAAGGGTGTCCCTCTGGACAAACCCGACGATGACCGCCGGTCAGGACTGTGCCACGGTGGCCTGTCTATCCGTTAGATGGGCTCCCTCGAATGACACGATTGTTTCTCAAAAAGTTGGGATTGTTCACGAAGCTTTGTCCGGTCGCGGTGTTGTCGCTGGTGGTTTGGGTGATCCCGTCAGTCGTCTGCGCCCAGGACGTGCCGCCTGAATCTGATCGAACCGTCAAAATCTTGCCGCGATCGGCGTTCCACATGTCAGCGGCAGGCCTGTCCTACGATGACCCGAAATTTTCGTGGGATGCCAACTTCGGGGGCGAACTGGACCTGGTGGATTACGGTGTGGGGCGACTGACGTTCGAAGCGAACTATCAGGTGCTCCTGGGGAAGGAGTTTCGCACGTTCGACCCGAACCAGGGGAACTACATCCTGGCGTCGCAGTTATCGCTCCGGATCAACAAGACTGAGGTGGCGGCCGTCCTCTATCACCAGTCGCGTCATCTGAGCGACCGGCCGAAACGGAAGTCGATTGATTGGAACGAACTTGGAATTCGCGTCCGTCGCCAGTTTGTTTCCAGCCGTGCGACCCTCGATACGCGAGCAGATCTGCGAGCCGTGATCACGAAGTCGGCCGTGGACTATTCGTGGGAACTCGACACAGGCCTGCGGCTTGATGTCCCCCTCCGTCCAGGCGTCGGCGCCATGGCCAACTTTGACTACCGACATCTCGGTGTGGACGGGAGGCTTGGCCGGTCTGGTCAGACCGGCCTCCGGCTTGATGGAGGGATTCGGCTCGAGGGGCGCGCCGCCGCTGTTGAGTTGTTCGTTGGGGTGGAGCGGCGGATTGACCCGTTCCCGTTCGAATTCGGCACGGCCCAGTGGTTCTCGGCGGGGTTTCGTCTGCTGAGTCGCTAGCCGTCCGTGGCGAACCACCCATGGTCGCGCGCCGCGGTCAGCCGGACTTCGAGGTACTCCCACAATGCGGGGCAGCCGGCCTGAATCTGCGGGGCTACGCGCGCGACGACGCGTGCGTGGCTGATGTGGTTCTCACGCCAGCTCTGGCCGTGGTTATTGAGGTTCAACAGCACCGGCATGGCACGGTCAACGGCGTTCGCAAATCTCGACTCTGGTGTCTCCCCCTGCTCGAACTCCTTCCAGAGTTCGAGAAACACCTCGCCTTGTCCGTCTCGGAGCAGGCCAAAGATCCGGGTGACCGCAGCCAGTTCGTCGCGTTTGCGCTCGGCCCAGCCGCCCTCGACGAACACCATCGTGTCGCCTGTGTCGATCTCGCCGATGTCGTGAATGAGCAGCATGCGGATGACGTGATCAATCTTGACAGGAACGGCGGCGAACGACTGCAGTGACGAGGCGAGCAGCGCCAGTTGCCAACTGTGCTCGGCCGAGTTTTCATAACGTTCCAGGCCGAGTGGCTTGACCTTCCGGGTCACGCCCTTCAGTTTGTCTACCTCGAGAATGAAATCAACGATGGACTGCATGGTGCCGCTCAGTCTACCTCGTGGCTACAGGCCCCGGTGCGCTGCCGGTCGAAGAGGGATGTCACCGGCGAGGGCACGGTCGATCGTGGCCATGATCCGGGTGCGGTCCTCCGGAAGGTGGCCACCGATCGGGAGATAGTTGGATGCGTGATTCGTCCGGAACAACGCGCGCGTCGGCCGGGCGAGTTCGACGAAGGTTCGCAGCTCCCGCAGGAGGCCTTCCACTTCCGGCAGGGTGAATCGCCCGGTCGATTCCAGCGTGGCCAGCGGTGTGCCCGGAACCACAGTCAAGGTCAGTGCCGCCAGGTACGTCGGGTCCATCGCCGTGGCAAGAGCGGCCGAGCCCTGCGCATGCGCCTCGGAGCGCTCGATACCGCCGGCACCGAGCAGGAAGATCGCAGACAGGGCCATGTTGGCGTCGTGGGCCTTACCGGCCGCCTCCACGTGCTCGGCGAATGTCGATCCTTTCGCGATTCGCTTCATGACCTCGTCGTCACCCGATTCAGGACCGATGTAGAGCAGGGTGAGTCCCAGGGAACGCAGGCGCGCAAGTTCCCCAGGGGTCTTGGCAAGGAGGTTCGTCGCCATGGCGTACGCACTGACTTGTCGAAGGCGCGGCAAACGCTCGCGCAGGCGCCTGAGAATGGGTTCCCACAGGTCCATGGGCATCACCAACGCATCTCCGTCGGCAACAAAAACCTTGTCGATGTGGCCGCCGTGTTCAGCGGCTGCGCGGTCGATGTCTTCGAGGGTCTCCTGCACAGGGCGCACCCGAAAAACGGGTTTGTCCTGGTACATGTCGCAATATGTGCAGTGGTTCCATGAGCAGCCGATCGTGGCCTGCAGGATGTACGAGTGTGCCTCGGAGGGAGGACGATAGACCTTGCCGACGTATCTCATTCCGCGGTGCTAGCGCATTGCCTCAGTGCCCCATTTCAAACGCCTGAGTCTGCTCATGCGCGTGGTACGACGACCGGACGAGTGGACCGGACTCGACGTGACCAAACCCCAACTCGAGGGCGACGCGCTTGAGCTCACGAAACTCATCAGGCGTGTAGTAGCGCTCCATTGGAATGTGCGCGAGAGAGGGGCGCAGGTACTGCCCAATCGTTAAGATCTGGGTATCGATCTCGCGCAAGTCCTTCAACACGTCGATAACCTCATCGGTCGTCTCGCCCAGACCAACCATGATGCCGGTCTTGGTGGGAATCCCGGGGGCCCATCGTCGCGCCCGATCAAGCAGCTCGAGGGCTCGCGTGTATTTGCCGCCAGGCCTCGCTGTTCGATACAAGCGCGGTACGGTCTCGATGTTGTGGTTGAGGACGTTCGGTTCAGCGTCAATTACCGTTCGCAGGGGCACCTCCTCCCCCTGGAAATCCGGAATCAGCACCTCCACTTGACACGCGGGTCGCTTGGCGTGAATCGCACGGATGGTGGCGGCAAAATGGCCGGCGCCGAAGTCTGCCAAATCATCCCGGTCCACGGACGTGACGACGATGTAGGCCAGCGACATGGTGTCCACCGCATGCGCAAGCTTGCCTGGTTCTGCCGGGTCGAGGGCCACTGGCGTGCCGTGGTTCACGTTGCAATAAGTGCAGGCCCGTGTGCATGTGTCGCCCATGATCATGAACGTGGCGGTGCCGTGATGCCAGCATTCACCAATGTTCGGGCAATGCGCCTCTTCACACACGGTATGCAGTCCAAGTTCGCGCATCATCGACTTGATGCGCACATAGTTCTCTGAGCCAGGCGCCCGCACTTTCAGCCATTCCGGCTTTTGTTCGCGCGACAAAGGGGAGGGCCTGATATGGCGGCCACGAATGAACTTCAATTCTGAAACAGACACGTTGACCTTCAGTATACTGGCCGTCATGGCCTCACTGCAGATCACTTGGCTCGGGCACTCGGCGTTCCTGCTGCAGACGCCCACGGGCACCAGAATTCTGACAGACCCCTGGCTGGGCAATCCGGCCTGTCCGCCACACCTCTCCACGCCGGAGGCGCTCCTGCCCCTGGACGTCATTCTTCTGTCTCATGGGCACGAGGACCATCTGGGCGACACCATGCGAGTGGCTCGAGCGGCGGGAGCGCCGGTCGTCTGTCCCTTTGAGACCGGTCAGTACCTGACGATGAAGGGGCTGCGGCAGGTGCGGGACATGGGCAAGGGCGGGACGCAGACGGTGGCTGATGTGCGCATTACGATGACGGACGCCGTGCACTCGGGCAGCGTGCTCGACGATGGGGCGATCGTCTATCTCGGTGGTGCTGCCGGCTTCGTCCTCCGACAGGCGGACATGCCGACTATCTATTTCGCCGGTGACACGGCTCTGTTTGGCGACATGAAGATCATCGCCGACGTGTATCGTCCTGAGATCGCTTTTCTGCCCATTGGTGACCACTACACGATGGGGCCTGACACAGCGGCGATCGCCGCAAAGTGGCTGGGGGTCCGTCAGGTGGTGCCCATGCACTGGGGCACGTTCCCACTACTGACTGGAACGCCCACGGCGCTCAAGGCTGAACTCGCCGGCACAGGGATTGATGTACTGGAGCTGGAGCCCGGGCAAACAGCCGACTAGGACAGGACCCCGGGACCCCAGGACCTCGTATCACTTCTGGTTCAGCCAGATGTCTTCGAGAATGTGAAACGTCTGACGGCCAACTTCTGAGCCGGCGACCGACAGCGCGACCTTGTAGACACCGGGGTCGATGCCTCCGCCACCGAAGCCCCCACGACCGAATCCACCGCGTCCGCCACCACCGGTCGGTGCGACACAGGGCGTGGGTCCAGTCGGGGCTGCCGGTGCTGGAGCGGCGGCCTGGCCGCCACGTCCTCCGCGGCCACCACCGCGGCCTCCGGGTTGTGGATCGCCGCTCAGCGTCCACTGGAACCGGTTGAGCCCCAGATTCCCTTCGGCGGAACAGGTGCGGACGGCGTCCCCCGTCGCGGTGTTGGTGATTGTGACCAGCACGTCGGCGGCGGCCGACGGCAGGTAGTAAGAGATGGCGGTGCCACGCGGCATATTGTCGCCCGTCCAGTACTTCGAACCAGGGACTTCCGTCATATTCCGGCGGTCGGTTTTCCACTGCACCGCATCACGTGGTGTGTAAAGCGTCGGCACCGTGGGCGCGGCCATGGCCATTTGTTGCAGAGCGGAAATGTCGTCCATCACCCAGATGCTGCGGCCGTGAGTGGCCAGGACCAGGTCGTTCTCGCGCGGGTGCACCAGCACGTCGTCCACGCGGACGTTGGGCAAATTGGGCATGAACTTCATCCAGTTGGTGCCTTCGTTGAGCGAGATGTAGAACCCGTATTCTGCAGGAGCGTAAAGCAGGTTCTGAGCGATGGGGTCCTGACGGATGGAGTTTACGTTGCCTGTGGGCAGATCGCCGGCAATCGACGTCCAGGTCTTGCCGTTGTCGGTAGTCTTGTACACGTAGGGTGCGTGATCGTTGTTGCGATGTCCGTCCAGGGAGACGTAGGCCGTTGCGGCATCAAACTTCGACGCCTCAATTCCCGAGATGTAGTACTCGCGGGTGCCACCTGGGATGTTCTTGCCGACCTCGGTCCAACTGACGCCGCCATCCAGGCTCAATTGAAGGTTGCCGTCGTCTGTGCCGACCCAGTAGATGCCGGGAATGATCGGTGATTCCTCCAACTCGATCACCGTGCCGTACTCGTTGTTCACGTATCCGTCGTTCTTTGACAGGATGCAGTCAGCCCCTGGACCGGCAGCCCGCCCGCAGTTGGGAAGGTTGTAGGGCTGTTCCAGGATTGTTCGCTGGCTGGTGTCGATGGCTTTGCCCATCACCTGGCTCATCGTCCATGTTTCTCCGCGGTTGCGGGAGACAAAGAAATGACGTCCACCAAAGAGGATCGTGTTCGGGTTATGTGGCGAGATTCGAATCGGCGAGTTCCAGTTGAATTGCATCGCCTGATCGGCAGGAGGTTCGTTGACGACGTTGGATGTTTGTCCGCCGCGCCCTCCGCCGCCCCCGCCGCCTCGGCCGGCACCTCCGATGCGCGGTCGGATGTTCTGCGTGGTACCCGTGTTCAAGTCATACCGGGTGATGTTGCCGTTCTGTGACTCGGTATAGAAGATGTTCGGATCAGTGGGATCGATTTGCGTCTGAAAGCCGTCGCCGCCGCCCACGCCGATCCAGTTCCACATGTAGATCTCGCCCGAGCGCTGGCCGCTGGGGCCGCACCATGAGCCGTTGTCCTGCAGTCCCGTGCAGACGTTGTACGGACGTCGCATATCCACCGACACGTGATACGGCAGGCCGAGGGCCCACAGCCGGACCGACTCCCAGTTGTCACCCTGGTCCCACGTGACGTCGAGACCGCCGTCGTTGCCATACATCACGTGCTGGCTGTTGTTGGGATCGATCCAGATCGCGTGGTTATCCACGTGGCCCATGTTCGGCAGGTTGTTCCAGGTCTTGCCGGCGTCGAGGGACTTGCGCGGTCCGACGCCACCCGCAAAGAGCGTGTTCTCGTTGTTCGGGTCGACACGGATCTGACTGAAGTACATCGGACGCTGGTTCTCGTTCGATTGGAATGTCCAGGTCTTGCCCTTGTCGGCAGAGCGCCACAGACCGCTTTCCGTCGGATCCGGCGCGGCCTGCGCGCCACCACGCCCGCCGCCACCGCCGCCTCGGCCGCCCTGGGCTGCTGCCGCAGCGACCGCGTCCGCTTCCGCGCTGCCCGGTGCCGGGGCCGGTTCCTTGTCAGCCGCGACTTCGATCTGCGCATACAGCACGTTCGGGTTCGAGCGCGAAAAGTCCATCGCAATGCGGCCCATCGTGCCGCGTGGTAATCCACCGCCAGTCACTTTGCGCCACGTCTTGCCACCATCCGTGCTCTGGTGAATGCCGCTGCCGGGGCCACCGCCGACAAAACCCCACGACGTGCGCCGACGTTCATAGGTCGACGCAAACAGCAGGTTCGGGTTGGAAGGATCGATGACGAGGTCTGTTGCGCCCGTGTCCTGATTGATAAAGAGTGTCTTGGTCCACGTCTTCCCACCGTCGGTGGTCATGAATACGCCGCGCTCGTCATTGGGGCCATACAGATGACCGACAGCCGCGACCCAGGCAATGTCGGGGTTGCGCGGATGAACGAGGACTCGTCCGATCGACTGCGTCTCCACGAGACCCATGTGCGTCCACGTCTTGCCCGCATCGGTGCTCTTATACACGCCGTCACCGAACGAGGAGGTCTGCCGGTTGTTCGGTTCGCCGGTGCCGACATAGATGATGTTGGGGTTGGACGGCGCCAACGCGATGTCGCCGATCGAGTGGTTGTATTCGTCGAAAATCGATTCAAAGGTGGTGCCGTTGTTCGTCGTCTTCCACAGGCCACTGACGGCGAAGCCGATGTAGAACGTTGAGACATTCTTCTCATCGACAGCGAGATCGTCGATCCGGCCACCCTGGCCC
>JABMNV010000064.1 GCA_013203475.1 Acidobacteriota bacterium | reverse complement strand
CCCATCCGGCGAGCGCAGACGGCGTCAGGTCCAGCTCCCGGGCGACCGTGCCTACGGCACGCCCGCCCTCGACCACCAGTCGGACCGCGCTGGCTTTGAACTCCTCAGAAAACTGCCGCCGGGGTCGCCGACGAGTCGTACTCGTCTTTGCTTCCATTGTGGACATCGTATCCGCCTCTCGGAAAGTGTCCACGAAATCGGATCAACCTCATTCCGGATCAACATGCCCGAAGGTCAGGCCTCGTTCAACACGCTGGCCACCGACGCCTCGGATTACGACCCGGAGGCATTCTCAATCGACGGGAGCCAGTTGAGAGCCGGCGTCAACGTGGTGGCGGTCGAAGTGCATCAGGGAAGTGCGACGAGTTCGGACATCAGCTTCAATCTGTTGCTTGAGGGTGACCCCGCGTCACCTGTGTCTCGAAAAGGTCTGAGGGCGGCCAAGCGCTAAGCTCGTGGCCGCCGGGTCGACTTGATCGGGGCTCTGAAGCAAACGGGGCGTGGCCGGCCTTGTCGTCTCCTTCCCGCCGGCAGCCTATGGGGCTGTCGCATCGTGATGAATCCCGTCCTCTTCCCGTCCTGTCAGTGGCCGCCCTTGATCGTCGAAATCTTGATCGGCGGAAGCTTGCCAGCCATCTTCTGGTTGAATGCGGGCACGTCCACGGTCGCGTGATGCGAGAAGGCGTCCTGCGCGTCAGTGAGTTGCTGCAACTGATCCGCCAGGATGTCGTACGCGACATCACTTGGTTTGTAGTCGGCAGAACCGGCTTCGTCACCGGCGCCAAGGCCCACGGCGCCTCCGAGCCAGAGCAGGTTCATGTAGACCTTGTAGGCGTCTACGAAGTACTTCTCGTCGCTGCGCAGATCCTGCGCCGTGACCAGTCGCAACTCGGTGCCCAGCAGGAGGGCATTGAGGTCCATCAGCGGCTTCTCAAGGTCGTCCTTGCCAGGATTCTGCTTCAACAAGTCTTCGATCTGCTTGCGCGTGATCTCGATTTCGTTGACCACACCCGATGTCGCACTGATGGCGTCACGAATACGCACCTGCATCCTGGTCGATTCAACGAGATCCTCGATCGACGCGTCGATCATCGGATCCTTGACCACTTCGAAGGCTTCCGTGAATGACTGTCCGTCGACCGTCAACCGCACAAAGTACTGGCCAGGGGCTGCGATTGGAGTGCCCGTCGTCGCGCCGATGCCCCAGTGCGTGACCAAACGGACCTCGCTCCCCGAAAAATCAGGCTCTTCCCAAATGTAGGCGTTCTCGGGAGGCGTCGTTCGAATCTCGACCATCTTGGCTGGCTCATGTTGAAGATTCCACGTTACCTTGTTGAGGCCTACGCGGCCACCGGTCATGCTCTGCGTACGAATGACCGTCCCCACACTATCCAGAATGTCCATCTTCACTGGGGCTGTGGGAGCGGCAGAGAGTGAGAAGAGAAAGTCTGCCGAGCCACTGCGCGCCTGACGGAACCCGTTGCGGGGCGTGAAAAGCCTGGTCGCCGGTGGAGCCGTGTCCTGTCCGGTCTGCTCAAGCACGGTGATGTCGTGCAGGATGTGCAAGCCGCGCCCGTATGTCGACACAACGACGTCGTGATACCGCGGTTCGTAAATAACCCAAGTCACGGGTGCCGCGGGCAGGCCGGTCTTGAACCGTGACCAATGAACGCCGTTGTCCATCGAGTAGTAGAGGGCCCGACCCGTGCCGGCAAAGAGCATGCCCGGATAGTTCGAGTTCTCAACGACCGAATGGACGTAGTCGAGGGGGCCGTCAGACGGAAGGTCACCAGCTAACGCCGTCCATGTCTCGCCGTAGTCGGTCGTCTTGAAAATGTACGGCCGCCGATCATCAACAAAATGAGCGTCCACGGTGACAATGGCTGAGCCGGCGTCAAACGTGGACGGGAAGATCTGGGAAATCGTCGAGAGCGCCGGCATGCCCGTGATGTTGGCCGACACGTCGACCCAGTTGCCGCCGGCATTGCGCGTGTACCAGACCTTGCCATCATTGGTGCCCGCCCACAGCAAGCCGCGCTCGCGGGGCGACGACGCAAGGGCATAGACCAGGGCGCCGGCATACTGTCCGAGGTTGTCTTGCACCACACCACCCGACTCCACAATCAGTCGTGGGTCCTGTGTGGACAGGTCGGGGCTGATCTCCACCCAGCTCTGACCTTCGTTGGTCGTTTTGAAAATCACTTCGCAGCCGTAATAGACCGTCGTCGGTTCAAAGGCATCGAACGCCACCGGAGCCGTCCAGTGACACCGATGCTTGCTGAGCGTAGGCGATGAATCGAACGTGATCATGCTCGGCGACACTGATCGGGCCGTACCCTGGAGTGCGTCCCACCGAGTCAACTTGTTCCCGTAGCAGGAGCCCCACACGATGTTGGCGTCATTGGGCTGCGGTTGCGTGAACCCCGACTCACAACCACCCAGGCCTGGCTGCCAGGCCAAGTCTCCACCCCCTCCACCGCGTCCGCCTGCTGCTGCGGCAGGTGTGGCGCCGGGCAGACGTCCGTTGCCCGTCTCCTCCGAGACGGTGCTTGGCCCCCGCATCGTCCCGTCGTCCTGCCGGTTGCTGTAGATCCAGTAGGGCACGCGGTTGTCGATGGCCACGTGATACATCTGACCGTTTGGCAGCCGCACTGACGATGAGCCGTCGGCCGTGTTGATTCGTGCACCGCCGTCGTCGGTCAGGACAAAGCGAGTGCCGTCGGTCGGGTCAAACCAGACGTCGTGGCAGTCGCCACAGCCGCCGCTCAGAGGGAACAATTTGCCGCCATCCTTCGAACGATGGAAGCTGCTGTTCATCACGATGACATCGTCGGCATCATCAGGATTGACGCCAAGGCGGATGTAATAACCGGCGCGTCCGATGAGCGACCGGTCCCAACTCACGACGTTAAACGTATTGCCGCCATCGTCGGACCGCCAGAGCGAACCCTGATCGGCTGTCTGAATGAGGGCATACATGCGGCTGGAATCCGACGGCGCTATGGCGACATCGATCTTGCCAACCGGGGAGCGCGGCATGCCGCTTTCCACTTTGCTCCAGGTGGCACCTGCGTCACGCGAGATGTAGACGCCGCTGCCTGGGCCGCCGCTGTACTGCTCCCATGTGCGTTGGACCAGCTGCCAGGCGCCGGCGATGAGCACATCCGGATTGTTCGCGTCCATCGACAGACCCGAGCAACCCGTGTCCTCGTTGACGAAAAGCGAACGCGTCCAGGTTTGTCCGCCGTTGACGGTCTTGAAGACGCCGCGCTCTTGCTGGGGCCCGGTGGCACGGCCAACGGCGCAGGCGTAGACGATATTCGGGTTCGTGGGATGGACGATGACCCGGCCGATGCGGCCGGTGTCTTTCAGCCCCATGCGCGTCCATGTGGCTCCGGCGTCCATCGACTTGTAGATACCATCACCCATGACGTCGCTGGGACGAATGACCCACGCCTCGCCGGTGCCGGCCCACACTTGATTGTGATCGGAGAGGGAAATTGCCAGCGCGCCAATGGCCTGGACCGGCATGTCGTCGAAAACGGGGACAAAGGTCGCACCACTATCGGTCGACTTCCAAACGCCGCCCGAGGCGCTGCCGAGATAGTACGTCGTCGGATCCCCGGGGACGCCGACGGCAGAGGCGATGCGGCCGGCAGGGGCCGGGCCCATATATTTGAAGGTCAGCGGATCGACGGCCTGAACCTGCGCGCCTCCACCTCCCCGGCCGCGGCCCTGAGGCACCTCGATCCCCAGTGACGCTCGGTCAGGCAGGCTCCCGGTCGCGGATGAGTCGCGCGGCGTGGCTGGCAGGGCAGAGATGACGGCCGATGTGGTCGCCACAACGGTGAGGACGAGGAGCAGACGGCTGACGCGAGCGGACATGAGTAGGACCTCCGCGCGCCAGTTTACAGGAACAGGACTATGTACGCAGGGCGCTCAGAGGGTCCACGCGAGATGCCCTCCAGGCAGGGACAACAGCGGCTGCCGTGGCGACGACGGCCCTTGCAGTTCCCAGATTAGAGATTTCAGATTCAAGATTTCAGATTACGCACGCTTGCCTCAAATTCCTCATGCGGGCCCTTGAAGTCCTGAATCCCATCAGGGCCGAAGTGCCAGACGCGTGTGCCGACCTCTTCCAGAAGGTCCTGGTCGTGGGTGGCGAGGAACACGGTGCCTTCAAATTTCTGCAGCGCGACGTTGAGAGCGTTGATTGACTCAAGGTCGAGGTGGTTGGTGGGTTCGTCGAAGACGAGGATATTTGGCTTCTGGAGCATGATGCGGCAGAAGAGCAAGCGGGCGGTCTCGCCGCCTGAGAGCGCGGCCGTGGGCTTGAGGCCCTCTTCGCCGCGGAAGAGCATCTGGCCCAGCAGACCGTGGATGTCCTGACGTGAGAGGTCGGGGTCAAACTGGTGCAACCATTCGACCGCGGTCATGCCTTGTTCGATGGCACCGGTGTGGTCCTGGGCGAAGTAGCCGATCGAGGCTTCGTGGCCCCAACGAACGGCACCGCTGTCGATGGCGTCAGGCGACACCGGCTGTCCTGGCGCATCGGCGAGCAACGTCTTGAGCATGGTCGTCTTACCCACGCCGTTGCGGCCGACGAGGACAATTTTCTCGCCGCGGTTGACGATTCCGCTGAAGTTGTTGATAACGGTAAGGTCGCCGTAGGCCTTGTTGACGGCTGAGAATTCAACGGCCATGCGGCCTGACGGCCGGTGCATTTCGAATCTGATGTACGGCCGTTGAATATTCGACCGGGCCAAGTCGGTGGTCTGCAGGCGGTCCACTTCCTTGCGCCGCGATGCGACCTGCGAGGCACGTGTGCCGGCCGAGAAGCGGAAAATGAAGTCGTTGAGCTGATCGATCTTCTTTTCGCGCTGCACGTTCTCGGATTCGATACGGGATCGAATCTGCATCTTGGCCAGCACCATATCGTCATAGCAGCCGGTGTAGGTGATGATCGTCTCGTAGTCGATGTCGGCCGTGTGCGTGCAGACGGCGTTGAGAAAGTGCCGGTCGTGCGAGATCACGATGAGCGTGCCGTCGTAGCGTTCGAGAAAATTCTCAAGCCAGTGAATCGAGTCGAGGTCGAGGTGGTTCGTCGGTTCGTCAAGGAGCAAGGCCAACGGCTGTCCAAAGAGTGCCTGGGCCAGCAGCACCCGCACCTTTTGCCCGCCCTGCAACTCGGCCATCGGCTTTTCGTGCAGCTCGTCAGGAATATCGAGACCCTGCAGGAGTACTGCCGCGTCACTTTCCGCCGAATAGCCGTCCTCTTCGCCGACGATGCCCTCGAGTTCGCCCAGGCGCATGCCCTGGGCGTCGGTCATTTCAGTCTGCTCGTAGAGCCGCTCTCGTTCCTGGAGCGTGTCCCAGAGTCGCTTGTTGCCCATAATGACCGTGTCGATCACGCGAAAGGCGTCAAATGCATACTGGTCCTGGCTCAGAACGCCCAGTTTCTTCGGCTTGGAGACGGTGCCCTTTTGTGCGCTGAGCTCGCCAGTGAGCAGCTTCATAAAGGTGGACTTGCCAGACCCGTTGGGCCCGGTCAGGCCGTACCGGCGGCCCGGCGTGAACGTGGTGCTGACATCGTCGAAGAGTACCTTCGAGCCATAGCGCATAGAGACGTTGGCGACAGAGATCATGATCCCGCTATTGTACTTTCGTTCTAGAATTAGGGGTCTATGAAATTCCTGAAGGTTTCGCTACTGATCGCGCTGTTCTTTGTGCCTGGGTGTGGCGGAGATAACTCGACGCCGACCTCGCCGTCTCTGAATATCCCGTTTTCGGCAACCGACCTCGTCGTGGGCACGGGCACGGAAGCGGTGGCTGGAAAGACGCTCCGCATGTACTACACCGGCTGGCTTTACTCGCCAGGCTCGACCGACAACAAAGGATCGCGGTTCGACTTCAACACGGCTGGCCTCGGCTTCAGCTTCGTACTGGGGTCGGGCGTCATCCAGGGCTGGAACCAAGGAATCGCGGGCATGAAGGTCGGCGGTAAGCGCCTCCTCATCATTCCGCCCGAGCTCGGTTATGGATCAACCGGTGCCGGCAATGGTGCCATTCCCGGCAACGCGACGCTCATTTTCGAAGTGGAACTGCTCGCCGTCGCCGGGTAGGCCCGCCGCCTGTGGCGGTTGAGGAGTTTTCCGGTAGACTGTCGTTTGCCAGCCTGCAGTTGATGGGTTATGTCGAACACGGTCAGAGCATTGTCCTGGGCGCCGGTCGTCTGTCTATCTGCCGGGGCTGCGTTGCTGGCCCAGCAGCAGCGTCCCGTCTTTCGCTCCGATGCACATTTCGTTCTCGTTGACGCCTATCCCGCGCGAGCGGGGAAGGTGGTCGCAGGGCTGACGGCGGTGGACTTTGAGGTGCGCGAAGATGGCGTGCCGCAGCGCATCGAGACGTTCGAGTTTGTCGATGCCGGCGCCCCTGAGCCCGAGAGTGCACGGCGAGACCCCAACACCATCACCGAATCACGCGAGCTCGTGGCCGACGCGCGAACCAGAGCGTTTGTCGTGGACCTCGACATCGATCACGTCTCGATCGAGGGGTCGCGTCACATACGCGCACCTCTGGTCGAGATGCTGAATCGCGTGATTGGCTCAAGCGATCTCTTCGCCGTCACGTCAAGCAAGCACGATCCTGCAACGCTGACGTTCGCCCGAAAGATCGTCACGGTCGAAGACATGTTGACGCGCTACTGGGCCTGGGGGACCAGGAACAGTCTGATGCTCGATCCTGATGAAGCTGGAATTCGCGACTGTTTTGCCTCGGAGGTGACGCCTCGAGGCCCGGTCGAGCGGACGAGTGAGGACGGCGCTCGAGTCCGGAAGTTGGTGGATGTGATCCTTGAACGTCGCCGGGAATCGAAGATGCTGGATCATCTCGAAGACCTCGTGGATGTGTTGGGGCAATTGCGCGAGGGCCGGACGTCGGTTGTGCTGGTGACCGAAGGGTGGCGCCTCTTTACGCCAGATGCGGCCTTCACCAAGGCGGTCGACGAGACACAACACGGCGCGCCCGAGGGACCCGTGGCTTTGGGTGGTCAGTTTATGATGCTCAACAAGCTTGAGTACGGCGACCGTCAGGCCTGCCTGCTCGAGGGGATGAAGCTGGCCCGGGAAGACAATCAATCACGACTGCGCGATCTGATCGAGCGGGCCAACAGTCGCAACGTGTCGTTCATTCCCGTCAATCCGATCGGCCTCGCCGGATTTGATTCGCCGATGTCAGAACAGATCACGCCGGTTGCAGACATCACCAAGTCAGTGTTGGCCGATGACTTCGGACGGATCGCAGCCAGAACGAACGGATTGATCCGGCTCGCCATCAACACCGACGGGATGGCGGTGGTGAACACCAACGACCTGAGCGCGGGTCTCGGTCGGGTCACCGGCCAACTGCGGTCATTCTATCTGCTGGGGTACTACTCGACGAACACAACATTCAATGGCCGGATCCGGCACATTACCGTGAAGGCCAACGATGGCGGCGGTGAGATGGATGTGCGGGCGCGACGCGGGTACCGTGCGCCGACCGAAGAGGAGCGCGCGATCCGGGCGAATCCGGTCGCGGCCGCAGGGCCATCCAACGTCGAACGGGCCATGGACGTGTTGTCGGGGATTCGTTCTGCCAGCGATCGGACCTTTAACGCCAGCCGGTATCTCACAGCCGACGCGGCGCCCATCCTGGGAGTGCCGGCCGTGTTTCGCGCGACACCGTCGCCGCGCTCGCCGTTGGTGCCCGTGACTGCACCGGCGTTTACCCGGCGGGAGCGCCTCCATATTGAATGGCCCGTGACTGAGGCGTTGACGGAACGGTCTGCGCGACTGCTGGGTCGAAACAGTCAACCACTGGCGGTGAATGTGACACTGACCGAACGAGACGGCGCGTCCGGTCCTATCATTGTCGCCGATGCGACCCTGGCGTCCCTGGCACCGGGCGACTATGTCGTCGAGTTGCGAGTGACGGCCGGCTCGGGGACAAAAGCCTCACTGGTCGCCTTTCGGGTGGTACCGTAGCTCATGCTTCGTTTTCCATCGGTTCGCTCAAGGTTGGGTGTGGTCTCTCTCGTCGCGCTGGGGCTGGTGACGGCATCTCTGGCCGCGCAGGACCCGCAGCGCCCTATCTTCCGTTCCGACGCCCACTTCGTCACTGTCGACGCGTATCCGCTCAAGGACGGCAAGGTGGTGGAGGGTCTGACGGCGGCTGACTTCATCGTGGAAGAAGATGGCAAGCCACAAGTGATCGAGAACTTCGAGTTCGTCGATGGCACCGTACAGATGACGCAGGAGTCTCGGCGCGATCCGAATACGGTTCGAGAATCCCAATTACTGGCGGCCGAGGCTCGCAATCGCGCGTTCGTGGTGTATCTCGATATTCCGCACGTGTCGGTTGAAGGCGCCCGCGCCTCGCGGGTGCCGCTGATCACGATGCTCAATCGCGTGATTGGCGAGAACGATTTGTTCGCGGTGACGTCCTCCGACCAGCCGCCACAGGCGGTGACGTTTGGTCGAAACACCGCCGGGGCCGAGGACATGCTGACCCGCAACTGGAGGTGGGGCACGCGCGGGTCGACACGAGCAACGCCCATGGACGATGAATTCCGCCAGTGTTTTCCGCACGATCCTGATGGCAAGGAAGGGTGGGTCCGCGACGGCACGCGGTTGCGTCCGGTGTCTGACGTCATGGCCGATCGCGCCCGGGAAGAACAGACGATTTCGCATCTGGAAGACCTCGTGATCTATCTCGGCTACTTGCGCGACGGTCGGACCAATGTGGTGCTGTTCACGGAAGGGTGGCGCCTGTTTAATGACGATGGCGGGTTGACGGGGTACACAGGCCGGTCGCAGTCGCAGCAGTGTGACCAGTACCTGGTGCGATACGCGAACGTCGGGCTCCAATCGCGATTCCGCGACATCATCGCGCGCGCCAATCGCTCGAACGTGACGTTCTATCCAGTGAATCCATCCGGCCTCAGTTCGTTCGACACGCCCATCTCGCAGCAGGTGCTCTCGACCGGGAACATCAATGAGAGCGCCCTGATGGCGGATTTGGGCAATTTGAGGGACCGGGTGTCGTCGCTGATGGAACTGGCCGAGAACACTGACGGCCTGGCCGTGGTGAACACAAACGACATCAAGGCCGGCATGTTGCGAATCGCCGACGAACTGCGGTCCTACTACCTGTTCGGGTACTACTCGACCAACCGCAACTTTGACGGCAAGGCCCGGAGGATCTCGGTGAAGGTCACTCAGCCTGGGATTGAGGTGAAGGCTCGTCGCGGCTACACGGCCCCAACGGAAGAAGAACGCGCCGCGCGCGCGGCGGCGGCAGTAGCCCCGGCTGGCCCGACGGGGCCTTCACCGGTGGAAGGGGCGCTTGATGTGCTCGCCAGGATTCGCCCATCGGCGGAGCTATTTTTGCACGCGATATTATCGGCCGTGTCGGCAGGTGCGGCGGGGCAGACTGGCGCCGACGGGCGTCTGACGGTTGTCGCAGAGTTGAGCGCGCAGCAGGTCGACCGGGGAGCGCTGCGGGGTGGCGGCACGCTGGACGTGACCGTGACTGGCGCTGGAGGCGCGGCGGTGGGAAGTGCCACGGTGGTGGTGTCCGCCAACGCACGCAGCGTGGTGGCTGACGTTGACGTGCCAGCCGGTACGGACGCCGTGACGGTCGTCGCGAAGATGCGTGGGCAGGATGTGGTGTTTGACGCCAGGGCAGAGGTTGCTCAAGAGACCGCCCGCGTGCTTGGGTCGCCTCGAGTGTATCGAGCCACGCCGTCGTCTCGTTCACCGCTGTTGCCGGTCGCCGGATTTGATTTCCGCCGCACGGAGCGCGTGCATCTGGACTTCGCAATCGCCGGCCCGCTTGACGGACGCAAGGCGCGATTGCTTGGACGCAGCGGACAGCCGGTGGCGGTGAATGTGACGCTGACCGAGCGCGACGTGGACGGCGCGCTGATGTTGGCCGTCGACGTCCTGCTCGCGCCTCTGGCGCCCGGCGACTATGTGCTGGAGGTCTCGGGCACAAAGGGTGGCGTGACAGACACGCGGCTGATTGGGATCAGAGTCGGGAACTGACGTTGGAGCGGGCTACGGGAATCGAACCCGTCTGACTGGCTTGGTAGGCTGCCAATTGGGGGTGTATTTAGGGTCTGTTGTGCGGTTTTCCTAACAAAGTGACGGTTCGAGACGTTCCCGAAAACCTCGACATGCCCTATGGTGGACGCAACTTTACGACGGGTTTTACGCCGGAGGGTTTCCACTGACCTTGAGTGGTGCGCCCTCCGGCGACTACGCCGGAATTTACGCCGGACACGGATTTTACGCTGGAGGCTGCCGTGGCCAAACACAAGGATCGCGTCGGCTGGCGGCCACCGGTCGGCGTGCTGCGGGTAGATCGCGCAGAGAACGGCCCGGTTCGCAGAGGGCAGCCGTGGTGCTACCGCGTGCAATTGATGGTGCGCGGCCAGCGCTTGGCACGTCGGTTCGATTCGGACACACCCCTGGACGCGGGCCTGCCACGGGTCATGTCGAGGATTGCTTGAGCGACTCGCCTCGGTAAAACCAAAGCCGGGCTGGAACTGCACGCGGTACGTGCTGGTTGGAACGGGCCGGCGCGCGGAAATAGTCATGGTCTCCTCAAGATGACCGCCGACGGCCGAAAGAACTGCACCGTTGGAGTGGTCGCATTGAAATCGATGACCGGCCGCATCGGCGCGGCCTGACCGGCCGGCGGCAAGAACGCCTCGTCCTACGACGTCAGCACCACGGACCACCGGGCGTGTTCCGATGAGGTCACCCACCGACTGATGTCCACCGTGCCCTGGCCTCGCAGACGGGCGACCATCAGCAACTCCCCGGAAGGTGCCGGCCTTCGAATGATGACGGTATGCTCGTCCGGCGCCGTCGCCTCGCAGAGTGGCGTCTGCCGAAACGCGGGATCCGATTGCCTGAGGTGGAGCAACGTTCGATAGAAGGTCAACATCGCCGCGTGGTCCACCCGAACACGTTCCGGCCATCGCAGGCGGCTCTCGTCGAACGTAGTCGTCGCCTGCGGATCGGGGATTCGAGACCGCTGGGCTTCGTCCTGGAAGGCCGCGAATCTCGAGAACTCTCCTCGTCGTCCCTCCGTGACCAGGCGCCCCAACTCGGCGTTGTGATCGGTGAAGAAAAGGAAGGGCGTCGAGGCCGCCCACTCCTGGCCCATGAACAGGAGTGGCGTTTCGTGTGCGCACAGTAACACTGACGTGAGCGCCCGAAACATCGCGGCGTCGATCTGATGGTGTAGCCGCTCGCCGAATGCACGATTGCCGGTCTGGTCGTGGTTCTGGAGACACGTGACCAGGTGCTCCGGCGTGATGCCCGCGGGGTCCGTCCCGCGCAGTGCGCCGCTGTATGCCGACCGTTGCCCGGTGTAGAACCACCCACGTCCAATCGTGGCCGCCAGGTCTCGCGCGTCGTCCGAATAATCCTGGTAGTAGCCGTCGTGGTCTCCCGCCGAGATGCGTCTGGAGATGTGGTGAAAGTCATCCGCCCAGACCGCCGTCAGGCCCCACCCACCGTCGGCGACCGGCCGGACGATGGCCGCGAGGTTGCGCTCGTCTTCGGCAACAAGCAGCAAGTCGCGATGCGCAATTGATGCGCGGGCGTGCGCCGCCACCTCCGCGATGATGTGGCGACCCGTGTCGTCGTGGATCGCGTGCGTGGCATCGAAGCGAAGCCCGTCCAAATGGTATTCGTGCAGCCAATGGAGGGCGTTCTCCATGACAAAGGTCCGAACGTGCGTGGCGTGTTCGCCGTCGAAGTTCACGGCGGCACCCCTGGGGTTGGCGTGGCGTGTCGACGCATAGAACGGGCTGAACGCGAACCCGTAGGCGCCGTCGGGGCCGAAGTGGTTGTAGACCACGTCAAGCACGACGGCCAGTCCGTGGTGGTGCACGGTGTTCACCAGCCGCCGGAGGTCATCGGGTGCGCCGTAGCAGCGCGCCGTCGCGAACAGGCTGACGCCGTCGTAGCCCCAGTTGTGGGTGCCCGGAAAATCCGCCACGGGCATGAGCTCGAGGACGGTGACTCCAAGGTCTGCCAGATAGGGCAGGGCTCGATCACCCCATCGAACGTCCCCTCTGGCGTGAATGTGCCGACGTGCAGCTCATAGAACGCGGCCCGGTCTATCGAGACGCCGCGCCAGTCGCTATCGGACTATATGAAGGCTCGTGGATCGACAGTCGCCGACAGCGCGTGCACGCCGTCGGGCTGGTATCGTGACGCCGGGTCGGGCAACGCAGTTCCGTCGTCCAGCACGTAGCCGTACCGGGTGCCTGGTTCGAGGCCTGCTACGGTCGTCGTGAAGGTGCCGTCGCCCGTCGAATCGAGCGTGACCCGACGGGTGGCGAGCTGAAGCTTCACCGAATCGCGGCCCGGGGTCCAGACCTTGAACCGAAACCCATCGGCGTCCGGCCAGGCGCCCAGTTGCGGAGTCCAGCGAGTGATGTGGGGACCCGAGGCGGTGGCGCTGGTCACGCGCCCGCCCTTTGTCGAGGCGGCCCGGCCGGGGCCAACACAGCCACCGACCGGCTGGTCAACATATACGCGGTTCCGCCTTTGGTGACGCGGCCGCGCCGGCTGTCTTCGGCGGTATCGAGCAGGCACTCCCATCCGTGTCCGGCGTCTCCGGTCGGCAACTGGAAGTCCACATCACGAGCGTCGGCATTCATCAGATAAACTAGGGACTCTCCAATGATGGGGCGGCCGTCCCTGGACACTTCGCCGATGTCACCACCTGCGAAGACGGCCGCGACGCATTTGACTTGCTCGGCGGTCCATTCATCCTGGGTCATTTCACGTCCGCCTGGCGCAAGCCACGTGATGTCTTTTTCGCCCGTGCTCTCGAGGCGCTGGCCCTTGAGGAACGAGCGCCGCCGCAACACGGTAAACTCCCTCATGATGCGCGCCGCCCGGCACGTGAAGTCGAACAACGCGCGTTCGTCCTCGCCGAGATCCCAGTGATGCCAGCTCAGTTCGTTGTCCTGGCAGTAGCCGTTGTTGTTTCCGCCCTGCGTGCGTCCGATTTCATCGCCGCCGCTGAGCATCGGGACACCCTGCGACAGGAAGAGCGTGGCGATGAAGTTGCGTTTCTGCCGCTCCCGCAGGGCCTTGACAGCGGGATCGTCGGTCGGGCCCTCGATCCCGCAGTTCCAGCTGATGTTGTGATTGTCGCCGTCCGTGTTGTGGTCGCCGTTGGCCTCGTTATGTTTCTCGTCGTAGGAGACCAAGTCGTTGAGGGTGAAGCCGTCGTGCGAGGTGACGAAGTTGATGCTGGCGTGCGGGCGCCGGCCGCTGTGCGCGTAGAGGTCCGCGCTGCCAGCCAGGCGGGTGGCCAATTCGGAGACGCTGCCGCCGTCGCCTCGCCAGAAGCGCCGGACGGCATCCCGATAGCGGCCGTTCCACTCGGCCCACAACACCGGGAAATTCCCCACTTGATAGCCGCCAGGCCCCACGTCCCACGGTTCGGCGATCAGCTTGACCTGCGAGATCACGGGGTCCTGGTGGATGATGTCGAAAAACGAGCTTAATCGAT
>JABMNV010000063.1 GCA_013203475.1 Acidobacteriota bacterium | reverse complement strand
CTCGGGCCCGTGCTCCCGCACCATCCGAACCGCCCGTTCTCGTCCCTCTGCTGAATACTTGCTCGGTCTTGCCATCTGCGAATCCTCTCAGGGAATTCGCCCTCCGACAATCCCGGGACGGTTCAGCTTGACCACCGCGCCGTCCTTGAGCGCCGCTATCGTTGTAGCGCCTAACTCCACTTCCGACTCGCGCTCAAACCTGAGCGCGGGCATCCGCGTCACCACGGCCGACACTGGCACGGCCTCGCTGGCCTTGTTCGCCACCACGACTTTCGGATACTCGGGCTCTTGCGTCTGGCCCCCGACCACAACTCCCGCCGCCGCCGACCCCGCCACCGCCACCAGAATCCACGCCAGCTTGACCACACCCGTAATTCTGTTCATTGTGAGCCTCCGGCCGTATTAGACCCGGAACGGCCCCGACAAGTCTTTCCGTAGCGCAGCACCCGCCTCCGCCAAGCCTACGGCGGTGCTTCGCCCAGCGCCCAGCACCCAGCACCCCGTATCATCTATCCGTGCATTCCCGTCTCGGCATCGACACCGGTGGCACGTTCACCGACTTCGTCCACTTGGGGCCCCACGGTCTCGTCGTCCATAAACAGCGCTCTACGCCCGACGACCCGGCGCGTGCGATCCTGGAGGGCATCCGGCACCTGACCGGAGACGACGCCCCCCTCGACGTGGTCCACGGCTCGACGGTGGCCACGAATGCGGTATTGGAACGCACAGGTGCCAAGGTGGCCCTGGTCGCGACGCGGGGCTTCGAGGACGTGCTGAAGATCGGTCGCCAGACACGGCCCGAGCTCTACAACGTCTTTGTTGAGCCCCGACCGCCTCTCGTGGAAGCTGAGCTGACATTCGGCGTCGACGAACGCCTCGACGCGTCAGGCGCCATCTTGCAGAACGTCAACGAGGACGACGTCAACCAAATTGCCCGTCTGATTCACGTGCGCGGTGCCACGATGGTGGCCGTGTGCCTCTTGCACTCATATGCCAACCCGGCGCACGAACAGCAGGTGGCCGCGATCCTCCGCAAATCCGGTCTGTCGGTCTGCACGTCGAGTGAGGTGTTGCCGGAGTATCGAGAGTTCGAACGCTGGAGCACGACGGTCGTCAACGCCTACGTCACGCCGCTGATGGATCGCTATCTTGCAAAACTGGAGCAGGCCCTCAGGACCCCCGGACCCCCGGCTTCTCGCCTCTCGATCATGCAGTCGAACGGGGGCTGCATTTCAGCGTCAGCCGCCCGGGCTCAGGCCGTTCGTACCGTGCTGTCCGGCCCGGCCGCTGGTGTCGTGGGTGCCAGTTCCGTCGCCCATGCGGCCGGGTTTCCGAGAGTCATCTCCTTTGATATGGGCGGAACCTCAACCGACGTCAGCCTGATTGACGACGAAATCGGAACGACCACGGATTCGAAGATCGGAGACTTTCCGGTGAGGCTTCCGGTCATCGACATTCACACGGTCGGTGCCGGTGGAGGGTCTATCGCCTATTTGGATACCGGAGGAGCCCTGCGCGTCGGTCCGCGAAGCGCCGGGGCCAGCCCGGGCCCGGTGTGCTACGGCGTCGGCAATGAGTTGACCGTCACTGACGCGAACCTGCTGCTCGGCCGACTCGATCCGGACTATTTTCTCGGTGGACGAATGGCGATCGATGGTGAACGCACACAGCGGGTGGCCGAGGCGCTGGCCAACGACGTTGGCCTGTCGGTGCCAGAACTGGCTGAGGGCATCATCCGAGTGGCGAACGCCAACATGGAACGCGCGATTCGCGTCGTCTCAGTGGAGCGAGGCCACGACCCGCGAGATTTCGCACTCCTGGCGTTCGGCGGCGCGGGAGGCATGCATGCCTGCGAGATCGCCGAACAACTTCAAATCTCGACCGTCATCGTCCCCCGGCACGCCGGAGTGTTGTCAGCGTTTGGCATGCTCGTCGCCGACGTGACGAAAGACTATTCAGCCAGCGTGCTCAAACCGAGCACGAGCCTGACGATGAAGGACCTCGAGGCCGCGTGCGCGCCGCTGGTCGAGACGGCGCGAACCGAGCTGGAGATGGAGGGGTTTCCTCCGGGGCGGCAAGTCATCACGCGTTCACTGGACGTGCGGTACATCGGACAGTCGTTCGAAATCACGTTGCCCCTTGAGGCAGACTACCGCGAGGCGTTTGATCAGCAGCACGGCAAAACGTACGGCTACTCGAATTCCGCTCGACCGACTGAGGTGGTGAACGTTCGTGTGTCCGCGGCTGGCGTCACCGACAAACCATCCTTGCCGGCGATAAAAAGGGTCCGCCGGGCGACCAAAGCAACGCCGACCGCGGTGCGCCCGGGTCGCCTGGGCGGCAAGAACGTGCGGATTTCGTTTTTCCGCTGGGATGATCTGACGTCAGGGGCCTCTGGGTTGGGGCCCGCAGTCATTGCCGGCGGCGAAGCCACAGTGGTGGTGTCACCCGGGTGGCGGTTCACGGTTGACGGTCACGGGAACGTGGTGGGGACGCGATGAAGACGAGTCCGATCGAATTCGAGGTGTTCAAGAACTTGTTCCTCTCCATCGCTGAAGAGATGGGTGTCACGCTGTGTCGGACCGGATTTTCACCAAACATCAAAGAGCGGCTGGACTACTCGTGCGCGGTCTACGACGCTGAGGGCAACACGATCGCGCAGGGCGATCACATGCCCGTGCATCTCGGTGCGATGCCGTTGTCGGTGCGCGCGGCCATCGATGCCGTTCGCATGGAGCCGGGTGACATCGTCATGCTGAACGACCCGTTCAGGGGTGGCACGCATTTGCCCGACATCACGCTGGTGTCACCAGTGTTTCTCGGCAGGAAGAAGACCCCGACGTTTTATGCAGCCAACCGCGCCCACCACTCCGACGTCGGAGGCATGAGCCCAGGCTCTATGCCAGTCGCACGAGAGATCTATCAGGAGGGCCTCATCATTCCGCCTGTCCGGCTCGTCCGGCGCGGCGTGATCGTCGACGACATCCTCGCGCTCCTGCTCAACAACGTGCGCACGCCAGATGAACGCGAGGGAGACCTGGCGGCCCAGATCGCCGCCAACCGTGTGGCTGAAACCCGCCTCCACGATGTTGTCTCTCGCTACGGCCGGGTCAAGACGATGAAGTACGCGGCAGCCCTGCAGGACTACACCGAGCGCGTGGTCAGACACGCGATCGCAGGCGTACCTGATGGCGACTACTCGTTCGAAGATGCGCTGGATGACGATGGGTTCAGCGACACACCGGTGCCCATTCGAGTGAAGATTTCGATCCGGAACGATCAGGCAGTCGTCGATTTCACGGGATCGGCTCCTCAAGTGACGGGAAGCGTGAATGCGAACTATGCGATCACGCTGTCAGCCTGCCTCTACGCCTTTCGCTGCCTCGTGCAAGACGACGTGCTGTATAACGCCGGCGTCGGTCGGCCCATTCAGGTCATCGCCCCAGAAGGCTCCATCGTCAATGCTCTGAAACCGTCGGCCGTGGCTGGCGGTAATGTCGAAACGTCACAGCGGATTACCGACGTCGTCCTCGGTGCTCTGGGGACGTCGCAGCCAGAGCGGTGGCCTGCTGCGAGCCAGGGGACGATGAACAACGTGACGCTGGGAGGGACTGATCCCAGAACCGGTCGGCGGTTTGCCTACTACGAAACCATGGGCGGTGGCATGGGCGGCCGCAAGGGCATGGCGGGCTTGAGCGGCGTCCATGTCCACATGAGTAATACCCGCAACACGCCGGTTGAGGCGATTGAACACTATCTTCCAGTACGCGTTCGGCGGTATGGTCTGCGCCAGGGCAGTGGCGGTCGCGGTCGCGCCTCGGGCGGCGAAGGTCTGGTGCGCGAGTACGAGGTGCTGACTGAGACGTCAGTCACGTTACTGACTGACCGTCGTCGGCTCGCGCCGTACGGCGTTCTCGGCGGACTACCCGGCGGTGTTGGATGCAACACGCTGATCCGCGATGGATGGGAGCAGCAGTTGCCGGGCAAAGTGGAAATGACGTTGAAGCCGGGCGATCGTCTTCGTGTGGAGACGCCTGGCGGCGGTGGATACGGAGAGCCATAACGATGTTCACGTGGTGGATTGACGCTGATCGGACGGCCAAGAAATCGCTGGTCGCGGCATCACTCGGATGGATGCTCGATTCGTTCGACGTGATGCTGTACGCGCTCGTACTGTTGGCCGTGCGCAATGATCTGGGCATCGATAACTCAACGGCCGGGGCGTTGGCGTCCTACACACTGGTCGCGTCCGCCGCCGGGGGATTGATGTTTGGCGTCCTGGCGGACAAGTGGGGTCGTACGCGCGCATTGATGCTGAGCGTGCTGATCTACTCGGTGTTTACGGCAGCGTGCGGTTTTGCGCAGACGGTTGGCCAACTCGCCGTGTTTCGCATTTGTCTCGGCATCGGCATGGGCGGCGAGTGGGCCAGTGGTGCGGCACTCGTGTCTGAGACCTGGAGCGAACGCGACCGCGGCAAGGCGCTGGGGTTCATGCAAAGTTCGTGGGCCATCGGTTACGCCTTGGCCGCCATTGTGAGTTGGCTGGTTCAGGACGTGATGGGCTTGAGCTGGCGCGCGGTGTTTTTCGTCGGCATTCTGCCCGCGCTCTACGCGCTCTGGGTCCGTCGGAATGTGGAAGAACCGGCGATGTGGAAGGCCGAGAAAGCGAAGCCGTCCCGGATCTCACTGGGTACCGCGATGGGCGGGCCCATGCTGCGCATTACGCTGGCCGTCACCCTGATGAACGCGTGCACGATGTTCGCGTGGTGGGGTCTCAACTCCTGGATTCCCTCGTACTTGCGAGCCTCGCCTGATACCGGCGGTATCGGTCTTTCCAACGCGGCGATGAACTGGTTCATCGTCGTCATGCAGATCGGAATGTGGTTCGGGTACGTCACGTTCGGCTACGTCAGTGACGCGGTGGGCCGACGAAAGACCTACGTTGGCTATCTGGTGGCTGCTGCGGTTGTGGTCATGGTGTACGCATACACGACCACGCCGTGGGTCTTGCTGGTGTTGGGCCCTGTTGTGGCGTTTGTCGGGACCGGGTACTTCAGCGGGTTCGGAGCGGTGACCGCCGAGTTGTATCCGACCGCGGTGCGCGCGACGGCGCAGGGCATCACCTACAACGTCGGCCGAGTCGCCAGCGCCGCCGCGCCCTGGTTGGTCGGATCAGTGGCGCAGACCAACGGGTATCCAGCCGCACTCTCGATTACGGCCGGCGCGTATCTACTTGCCGCCGGATTTTGGGTGCTGATTCCAGAAACCAAGGGTCGGCTCGTGGAATAGACCAGGCCAACGTCTAGGTTTTCGTAATCTCGGTGACCATGCCCATCAGGTAGTGTAGCGTGACCGTGTCGCCCGCTGCCATGTGGAGGGGGGTCGCTTCGTTGCCCACGCGTGCATGCCGAATCTCACCTTCGGGGTCCTCGGGGTCAGTCCAGAACACATCGAGAGAAATCTGCCCGTGGATTGACATGGGTTGAATGCGGTGGACGACAGCGGTACGTGTGCCTTTGAGCATGAGGTCGTCATTGTAGCGGAGTCAGCCCCCAGACTCGGACTGAAACTGATCGCGACCCAAGCCGCGTATGATCACGTGGGAGATTTTCATGGTGACACGATGTGAGCGCCGCTGGATTCGGCAGGCGTGCCTGGTCGCGATTCTGGTGAGTGCAGGCAGTGCCCGATTCGCGGCGGTGTCCGATCAGGAACAGGGCGGCCGCTCCGCAAGCGAGGCTCGCGCTCTGCCCAGTGGTGCCGAACTTGTTGCGAAGTACGTCACTGCGATCGGTGGCAGTGCGGCCATTCGCGCGATGACGTCATTCCGCGCGACAGGCGTGACGGAATTCCCCGCGCAGAACATGAAGGGCACGTTCGAGATGATCGGTGGGCGGCCGAATAAGGCGATTGTTCGGATGGAGTTGAGCGGCATCGGAACTTTCGAGACTGGCTACAACGGCAGCGTGGGGTGGATGCTCGATCCCATGGTTGGGCCATCGCTGGTCACCGGACCTCAACTCGCCGAGATGCGCGATGAGTCGTACCTTGAGGCAGCACTTCATCCGGCCGAACTCATCAAGTCCGTGACCACGACCGCGCGCACGACATTTGACGACCGCGCCGCTTACAAGGCGCATGTGGTGTTTGTGTCCGGGCAAGAACGTGATCAGTACTTCGATGTGGAGACCGGATGGCTCCTGGGAATGCAGGGCGACAGCCACACTGAGATGGGCGTGGTGCCGATGATGACGACCCTGCGCGACTACAAGGCGTTCGGTCCGATGATGCATCCAACGCGGATGATTCAGGCCGCGGACGGATTCGAGCAGCATTTTGTTGTCGACACGTACGAATACGGCACCGTTCCTGCAGACGCGTTCGAACCGCCTACTCTCATTAAGGCGATGATCAAATTGGAGCCCGCGTGGCGCCCAGAGGCCCTGGCGAGTTTCGATGAGGCATGGACGACGATCAACGAGTCGTTCTACGACCCGACGTTTGGCGGACTTGACTGGAGCGCCATCCGTGACGAATTGCGTCCTCGGGCGGCCTCGGCGACCACTCCGGCCGAGGCGCGTCGGGCCATTGTCGAGATGCTTGGGCGTTTGAAACGTTCGCACTTCGTGCTGCTGTCGACGTCGGCTGACGCCGACAGCGCCGCCGCGGCGCCCGCGGGCAGTGCGACGATCGGCATCGACCTGCGCGTGCTCGGCCGTGACGTGGTGGTGACTCGCGTGCCGACTGGCTCGGCTGCCGACCGGGCGGGTGTGTCGCCGGGTCAGATCTTGCTGAGCGTTGACGACCAGTCGGCCGGGTCATGGTGGTCTGCCGAGCCGTTGGACGCTGACCCCAGGGTGACGGCTCGTCACGTGTGGCAACGCGCCGGTCGAAGTCTGCGGGGCCCGGTCGGCGCCGCCGCCGTGCGCGTGCGCGACGAACACGGCGAACGCGTGCTGCAGGTGCCGCGTGCCCTCGAGGATGGCCCGCGCGTGGCGATTGGAGACCTGCCGACCTTCGTCACACGCGTCACGACACGAGTCTCGACGACGCCTGGCGGTCGAGTGGTGGGTGTGATTGGTTTCAACGTATGGGTTCCGCAGGTCAACGACCCTGTGGCCCGGGCGGTCGACGAGTATCGTTCCGCCGAGGGCTTGGTGATCGATCTGCGAGGAAATCCAGGTGGACTGGCTGCCATGATTCGGGGGGTCGCCGGCCACCTGTTTTCAACGCCCGAGCTGTTGGGACGAATGAAAACCAGAACCTCCGACCTCGAGTTTCGCGCCAATCCCCGCGTGGTTACTCCAGACGGGGAGCGCGTTGAACCCTATGCCGGCCCGGTGGCGATCCTCGTCGACGAACTGACCGCGAGTGCGTCTGAATGCTTCGCCGGCGCCCTCCAGAGTCTCGGGCGTGCCCGCGTGTTCGGCCGGCAGACGATGGGCCAGGCGTTGCCCGCTTCCACCCGCCGACTCCCGAGCGGCGATCTGCTCATGTACGCCGTTGGAGACTTCGTGACCGCCACCGGTCAGCGGCTCGAGGGGGACGGTGTCGCTCCCGACGAACGGGTGCCGTTGTCGATCGACGACCTCAGAGCGGGGCACGACGGACCGCTCGAGGCCGCCTTGCGGTGGTTCGACCGGCTGTAGAAACTATTTGCCATCTGCCGTGATTTGTTGTTATCCTCGTTCGACCTACACGAACGCCAGATGTTTTTTGCCTTGAGGTCATGTCTGACCTTGGTTTCTGGCGTCCGCAATTGCGGGAGTAACAACACGAATGGAACAGCAGCGCCCGCTGCGCTTGGGCGATCCTGTGGACGACTACTGTCCGCGAGAACGCCGCGTTACCAACCATGCGATCGTCGCCATCGTTGGAGACACGATTCGACAAACTCGCTGTAATACGTGCGAGTCGGATCATGTCTACAAAGGTGGGAAGGCGCCCGTCCGCAAGAAGAAGGACGAAAAGGCTGCCCTCTACGATCAAGTGCTGGCAAATGTGACAGCCGGTCAGGTTGTGGCATCGCCAGCACCGGCGCCGGCCGAACCTGTGCCGATTGCGCCCGTGCCGATCGCTGCCGCACCTGTTGCGGCCGCGCCCGACCCAGCGCCGCTAGTGCCGATCGTGCGGCCGCCACGCAGGGCCGCCGCATCGCGCAAGGTGGCCGTGCCGAAGCCGGCGTCAGGCCTGGCATCAAGCCTGGCATCAAGCCCGGTATCAAACTTGGTCCAGGCGCCGCCTCCCGCACCAGTCCCGGCTCCAGTCGAGGCGTCACCGCCAAGAGAGGTGCCGATGGCCACCAACGGGGCACCCACCCCGCCGACTTCGGTCGTCGACGAAGTGTGGTCGCTTCATCGCAAGCTGATTCGCGCCTCCCTCCCCCGCAATGACAGCGAGGTTTCCACCCAACGAGCCATTCCCGAGTTCACGATGCATCAGCGCAACGTGCGGGGCTCCCAGCAGTTTCGCGGCGGCGGCGGCGGAAGCGGCGGTGGCGGCTGGCAGGATCGCAGCGGAAACGGAAACGGAAACAGTTCGCCCAATGCCAACCGCAGCTTTCGCGCCGACGGACAAGGCTCTTCCGGGCAGGGACGAGGACCAGCGCCGGACCCGGCCCAGCCTGGCAGTCCGAATGGCCAGCGCCCCAGTGGCAATCGTCGCCGGCGTCGTCACAAGAAACCGAGACCGCAAGAATAGGCCCCCATGGCACAGTTCACGTCCAAAGTTGGCCTCATTGTTGGCGTGGCCAACAAGCGTTCTATTGCGTGGGCGATCGCCCAGGCGGCCTCAGCCGAAGGTGCCACGCTCATCCTGACCTACGCCGGTGAACGCCTGGAAGACAACGTCCGCGAGTTGGCCGCAACCCTCTCGAATGTCACCGTTCTGCCTTGTGACGTGACCGACGACGCGCAAATGGACGCCCTGTTTGCGTCGATTGAAGCGGAGCACGGTGGACTTGATTTCATGGTTCACGGAGCCGCGTTCGCCCTGCGCGAAGACCTCGCCGCACCGTTCAGCGAGACCTCGCGAGAGGGCTTTCGAGTGGCCCTTGAGGTCAGTGCGTATTCACTGGTCGCGTTGGCCCGCCGTGCCGCACCCATGATGGCTGCGCGTGGTGGCGGCAGTATCGTGACGCTGAGCTACCTCGGCAGCCAGCGCGTGTTTACCAACTACAACATCATGGGCGTGGCCAAGGCGGCCCTTGAGGCGTCAGTGCGGTACCTGGCGAGCGACCTGGGGCCCCAGAATATTCGCGTGAACGCGATTTCGGCTGGGCCCATCAAGACACTCGCGGCATCCGGCATCTCGGGCTTTTCGAATATTCTGCAGACCTACCGCGATCGCGCACCTCTGCGGCGCACGGTCGACACGAGCGAGGTGGCGGATGCCGCCGTGTTCCTGCTCGGGCCCAACAGCCGCGGGATTACGGCAGAAGTGCTGATGGTGGACTCCGGATTTCACGCCATGGGCGTGTAGGGGACAGGCCCTGGTGCCCACCCTCCGCACCTTTCTGTCCGGCGCCGACGTGGTCTTTCCAGACCGCGTGGCGTCTGGGCTCACCCTGGTGCTGGAAGGCGACCGCATCGTTGACCTGACGAGCGGACCACGAGAACTCGGGAGTCACGAAACACGAGTGGACTTGACCAGTCAGTTGCTGGTGCCCGGGTTTGTGGATGTGCACGTGCACGGTCTGTTGGGAGTGGATGTGCTTGACGGTCCTGAGGCCGTCATCGCGGTTGCGCGGCAATTGCCGAGGTTTGGCGTGACGGCGTTTTGCCCCACGTCAGTCGCCTGCCCCGCGGAGCCGCTGGCGACATTTCTCGACGCGGTTCGGGCCGCCCGTGTGCTGGCCGAGCCCGGGGCCGCGCGTGTGTTGCCGGCGCATCTTGAGAGCAACTTCATCAATCCGGGTTTCGCGGGCGCACAGCCGCGCGAGTGGATTCATGACCCCCAGCATCGTGAGCGCGATTTTTCATTGATCCTTTCTCTCATCCTGGACCGGCGGGCCGACGTCGGCGTGTTGACGATGGCGCCGGAGATGCCCGGTGGGATGGACCTGCTGCGGGCGGCCATCGATGCTGGCATCCGTGTGTCTCTGGGCCATTCAGGTGCGACGTTTGAACAGGCGATGGAAGCCATTTCGCTGGGTGCCAGGCACGCAACGCATCTGTTCAACCGGATGTCGCCGATGACGCATCGTGAACCCGGGCTGGTGGGCGCGATCTTGTCGAGTGATGAGGTGGCCGCAGAGATTATTTGCGACGGACACCACGTGCACCCCGCGGTGGTGCGCGCGGCGATCGCCGCAAAGGGACACAGCCGGGTGATGGCCATCACGGACGGCACCGCTGGTGCCGGTCTGCCGGTGGGGGCGTGCGCCCGACTGGGCGGACAGACGATCACGGTGGCTGACGTGGCGCGATTGGACGACGGCAAGTTGGCAGGCTCGGTCGCGACGATGGACCGGGTGTTTGGGATGCTGGTCGCCAGGGCAGGGCAGTCTCTGGTTGAGGCCGCGACGCTGTGTTCCACCACGCCTGCCCGGGAGCTGGGTCTGACGGGCCTGGGCGTGATTGCGCGCGGGAATCTGGCAGATCTAGTGGCATTGACGCCGGACCTGCGTGTGGCCGGCACGTGGGTGGGCGGGCACCGGGTCACTGGCATCGCCTGAACGTTCAGCGCAGAATGACCGTAATCGTACGTATGCGAACACTGGCCGCGACCGGCATTTTGTCCTGCGTCACCGCGTTGACGGCGTGCACCATCAACGTCGACAACCAGGGATTCATCGAGCGTGTCGAGAAACGGTTCGCCGTGGAAGGCGTGGCGGACCTCAATCTTTACACCTTTGACGGCCGTGTCGAAGTGCGCGGCTGGGACCGAGACGACGTGGTCGTGGAGATCGAGAAGCGAGCCGAGGACAAAGAAGCCGTCGACAAGATCGAGGTGCTCGCGGAGCAGACGGGCCAGAGAATCAAAGTGGACGTGCGCCACACGGGCAGTCGGACATTTGTGGGGTTTGGCAGTTTCACGTCGCCCAGCGCCCGCCTGATCGTGAATGTGCCACTCAAGACGAATGTGACCGTTCGCACTGGCGACGGGTCCATGCTCATAGAGCGCGTTGAGGGCAAACTCGAACTCAGGAGCGGCGATGGGAGCATTCGGGCCATTGAGACATCGGGCGACTTATTGATCGAATCTGGCGATGGGTCGGTGACGATCGAAGACGTTGTGGGGCGCGTCGAGGCGCGCACCGATGACGGGTCGATCAGGCTGTCCGGAGTGCCGACGGCCCTTCGTGCCAGGTCGGGCGACGGGTCTATCGTGCTCCGGATTCGGCGTGGTGCGGTGATGGCCGAGGATTGGATGGCCGCGACCAGCGATGGGTCGATTTCGGTCGAGCTCGCTGACGATTTCAGCGCAGAAATAGTCGCCGAGCCCCGGGGGAGCCGCGTGCGTTCCGAACTCGAGTTGGCTGATCAGTCAGGAGGCACCCGCGACGAACCCACCCTGCGTGGCCGTCTCGGAACCGGAGGCAAGCGGTTTATTCTCCGGACCGAGGACGGGTCGATTCGCCTCACGCGCTACTAGAGAGCTGGGGAAGTGGGGAGCTGGGGAGGTGGGGAAGTGGGGAGCTGGCTAGCCCTTCTTGCCGCTCCCGGCACTTGCTGCACTTGCCGCAATGGCGGTCGCCGGGTGCGGGATTCATACACGACAACGTGAACTCCAGTGGCACGCCGAGCCGGAGTCCGCGCGCGACCACCTCGTGCTTTTTTAACGCCAAGTAGGGCGCGACGATCTCGATGGGAGAGTCGAGCCCAAGACTGACGGCCGTGGACATGGCGGCGAAAAATTCTAGTGTGGCATCCGGAAACGGGTTTCCTGCCAGCGGCGCCAGCGCGAGCCGACCGACCCCGTGTTGTCGGCACCAGAGCGCGGCATGCGTGAGCAGTAATAGATTCCGTCCTTCGATGTAGACCTCGCGGTCCGGCGAGTCGAACGCGGGCGGAGTACCCACTCGGGCCCAGTGGTCGGACGGGTAAATGTCTCGTGCATCAACCGTGAGTGTGACACCCGGACGGGCCCGGCCGACGAACGGCGCTGCGGCCAGGAGTCGGGTGATCGCGCGGGCCTCGGCGTCTTCCCAGGCCAAGCCGACCCGCACGTGAATCGGATGCACACGTCGGCCGCGGGCCAATTCTTCGGCCAGCAGCACCGTGCTATCAACCCCGCCTGAGAACAGCACGGCCGTTGGCCCGCTCATCTGACGCCTTCAAGTTTCAACACTGGCCAGCCTCCAATTGACGAATAATCAATCAACCACCCATGTATTCCGTCACCAAACGTCTCGACTTCTGCTACGGCCACCGGTTGCTCAACTATGACGGAGTGTGTCGTTACCTGCATGGCCACAATGCCATGGTGGAGATCGACATCACCGCCGCCGAACTCGACGACCGGAACATGGTCGTGGATTTTACTGACGTGAAGAACGTCGTCAAAGCGTGGATCGACCGGGAGCTGGACCACAAGATGATCCTGTGTCACGACGACCCGATGGTGGAGGTGCTTCGCGCGCAGGGGGAGCCGGTGTTCACTCTCGACAGCAACCCGACCGCCGAGCGATTGGCGCGACTGATTTACGACACGGTCAGGGAGCTCGGATTCAGCGTGTCAGCGGTACGGCTCTGGGAAACGCCCGGGTCGTGCGCGAGTTGGAGACCGTAAGGGGGGCTGGGTGTTTGGTGCTGGGTGCTGAGTGCTGAGTGCTTGGGATCGTAGCGCGGCGTGGGCCGCAACGCCGCGGACTCCGGAGATACCGGAGCCACCGTCGTGCACTTGACCACTGATGTTTGTCACCGCGGTGCGGCCTGACACTTGACATCGTCTCGGCAGCCCGTAGACTCAAGGACCACATGACCACCAGCAAGACACCTCGACGTAGCTTTCTGGGCGGCCTGTTCGCTGCAACCGCCGCCGCTGTGAGCCTGCCGTTGACCGGCCTGCGCGCCGAGTCGGCCCCACATCAAGGCGGCACTGCGTGGATGAATGACGTGAAGGGAACCCACCGGTGCTTCTTCGATTTTCCTCAGCACAAGAATGGCTTTCCGCTGCTCCACATCTTGAACTACATCAATACGTACTCAGCGGCCATGGGCGCCAAGCCCGGCGACGTGGGCGCGGTCGGTTCGTTCTACTCCTTTGGTGCGGGTGCAAGCATTGGAATGAGCGTTGACGATGAGATGTGGGCGAATTACGGCCTCGGTGAGTACTTTGGCCTGAAAGATGCGAACGGTCGCGCCTACACGCGTAACGTGTTCAACAGCCCAACGGCTGACGACCGTCATCTCTTCTCACAGGCCCTCAACTCGCCTGACCTTCCAATGTTCGGCGGCGCCATCGTCGCCGCCGGCATCAAGAGCCTTCAGGGCATGGGCGCCAAGTTCCTGCTGTGCAACAACGCACTCAACGGGTGGACGTTCGACCTTGAGGCGCGTGGCAAGGGAGCGCAAGCCGACATCCTCAAAGACCTGACTGCGCACGTGTTGCCGGGTGTGACCATCGTCCCGGCGATGGTGATCGCCATCGAACAGGCACAGACAGCGGGAATCGCCTACAACAAGCAGTAAGTGAAAGTCCTACCAGAGTGACGCGACGATAAACGTCACAAGAAACGCCAAGCCGAGCGGCAGGAGCGTGCCGATGGTCGTCCACTTGATGCTCAGCGTCTCTTTGTAGATGGTGATGATCGTCGTGGCACACGGATTGTGCAACAACGAGAACAGCATCAGGTTGACGGCGGTGAGCAGCGTCCAGCCTTCCTGGTTGATCAGCAGGTTGGTCACATCCTCAATCGAGGTCACGTCCGTCATCATTCCTGTGCCCATGTAGACCATGAGCAGTGTGGGGACGACGATTTCGTTGGCGGGAATCGCGATGATGTACGCCAGTAGCACGACACCGTCCAGCCCGATGGCGTGCCCGAGCGGGTTGAGCCCGTTGGCGATGTGTCGGGCGATGCTGATATCGGCAATGTTGATGTTGGCGAGAATCCAGATCACGGCACCGGCAGGCGCCGCAGTCAGAATTGCGCGCCAGAGCACAAACAACGTCCGATCGATCAGGGACGTGTAAAGGATGCGCATCACGCCAGGTCGCCGATAGGGCGGCAGCTCCAGTGTGAAGGCGGACGCTTCGCCCTTGAGGACCGTGCGCGACAGACCCCACGACACGGCGAGTGTGAAGATCACGCCGATGATGACGACACCCACCACGGCACCCGCGGCGGCCAACGACGCGACGGCGGCAGGCACCAGCGGTCCGACGAAGATCGTGGCGATCATGATGAGCGTCGGAAAGCGGCCGTTGCACGGGACAAAGTTGTTGGTGAGGATCGCCACCAGACGCTCTCTGGGAGAATCGATCACGCGCGTGGCAATCACACCGGCCGCGTTACATCCGAACCCCATCGCCATGGTGAGGGCCTGTTTGCCATGCGCGCCCGCCCGACGAAACAGGAAGTCGAGATTGAATGCGACACGGGGGAGGTACCCAAGGTCTTCGAGGATCGTGAACAGCGGGAAGAAGATCGCCATGGGCGGCAGCATGACGCTGATGACCCACGCCAGGCCGCGGTAGACGCCGTGCCAGAGGAACCCGGTGACCCACCACGGTGCCCCGAAGGAATCAAACAACGCGGCGCCGTGTCCTTCGATCCAGAAGAAGAAGTTCGCCAGCATCGCAGACGGCACGTTTGCGCCAGCGACCGTGAGCCAGAAGACCGTGGCGAGCATGAGCGCCATGATCGGCAGGCCGAAGATGGGCGACGTGACGAGGCGGTCGATGCGTTGATCGAAGTCGTACCGCGCGCTGCCCGTTTGGTGGGACGCACGCCGGGCGACACGTTCCGCCTCGGCATAGATCGATTTGACTGTCTCGTCGCGAAACTGGGCCGTCAGTGTGCCCCGAAGTTCGGCGGCGCGATGGAGGACATCAGCCGCAGTCGGGCTTGCCACTACTGGGCCCCCTGCAGCGCAATTTTTCCACTGAATCGTTGTGCCGCCTGTTGTTGGGCTGCGGCCAGCTCGACCAACCGTCCAGATGAGAGCGCCTGTTCAACCTCGGCATCACCGTCGAGAAGACGAATCGCGATCCAACGCGCATTGGGCACGCCAGGTGCGAGCGACTCGATCAGGGGCACCAACTCTGAGATGGCCCGATGAAATTCAGGTGTGCCTTTGACTCGCAGCGGCGTCGTGTGAGTCTCGCCGGACGCCACTCCTCCGACCGCCTCAAGAAGTGCGTGGATGCCCTCGCCTGTGCGTGCCACGATCCCGACCGCCGGCACGCCGAGGTCGCGCGAGAGACTTCGCACATCGACGTCGATGTTCTTGCGTTTCGCCTCATCCATGAGGTTGACGGCGATGACCACGCGCGACGTGATTTCGAGCACTTGAAGCACCAGATTCAGGTTGCGCTCAATCGCGGTGGCGTCGATCACGACGATGGTAGCGTCGGGCTGTCCGAAGAGCAGGAAATCACGAGCAATCTCTTCGTCATGTGACGCTGAGAGCAACGAATACGTGCCGGGCAGATCCACGAGTTTGTAACGCACGGAGGCGAACTCGAAACCGCCTTCCGCGCGCGTCACGGTCTTGCCTGGCCAATTGCCCGTATGTTGCTTGAGGCCAGTCAACGCGTTGAAGAGCGTAGACTTGCCAGTGTTGGGATTGCCCGCCAGGGCCACGACGCGGTCGACCTTGTCGACGTTGACTCCCATGCGCGCCAGTTCGGCGTTGACCACACACGAACCACAGTTGTCGGCACTCATGACACCTGCTCCTGTGGCAACACCAGCACTTGCGACGCCTGATCGCGTCTGAGCGCCACGAGTGTGCCGCGAATTTCATACGCGCGAGGATCGCCGGCGAACGTGCTCAACGCCGGTCGAATGGTCGCGCCTTCGGTAAAGCCCAGATCCATCAACCGACGCCGGCTATACCCCTGACACGCCTCGTCGAGTCCAAGCACCTGAGCCGCCTGGCCAGTAGCCAGGTCAGCCAGGCGCGCCGCGCTCCGCTGGCCAGAATCGCGCGGCGCGGCCGCCAGAAAAATATTGGCCGCCACCGCAGGAGCCAGGCGGAATTCGTTCTCACCATCGGTCATCACAAGCCGTTCGGGCGTCGAAGCGATAATGCGCATCGTCTGGCCCACCGCGACGCCCGCTGCAACGAGTTGGGCGTAGGAAATCGGTGGTTCGTCTTCCAGATGCACGACCCGAGCGAGTTGCTCAAGCGGCCACGCGGTGGCGGGCGTCCCGGCGGCTGGAGGCACAAAACCGTCACGCGTCGGGATCGGGTCACCATGCGGGTCAACAACCGGGTGTCCGAGCGAGGCCGACAGGCGGTCTGCGGCGTCGGGCGAGAGATGATGCTCACCGCGTTCGGCGGCGGCGTGCACTTTCGGCAGTGGTAGCCGCGCTTCGTCGGCGAAGTACCGCTCCAGCAGTCGATGTGCCCGAATCACTTGCAGTGCCAGCCGCTTGCCCTCTGACGTCAGGTCAAATTCCGACCCGCGGGTGACCAACAGGCTCTGCGTCTGCATCCGTGACACAAGATCGAGAGCCACACGGTCTGCCACGCGAAGGACGCCTGTCAGGGAGGCCAGCGAACCGCGCCGACCCCGGTACTCGAGATCAAAGAGGTGTTTGAGTGCGTCTTCCAGACGATGGCGGGTCTGGTCGGTGCGACGGCGGAGGTTCCAGCCGAAGGCGAAGTACAAGACCAACGCCAGGGCCAAACCTCCAAGTGACATCAACAGTGCAGGAGGCATTTCGATTAGCCATAATATAAGTTTTGACTATTCAAAATCAAGGTCTAGGCAGAGCAGGAGGCGCCGAGTTGTTGTTTCCAAGGCGATCTATCGTGCGAGGCGGACCAGAACCTTTGAGGCGGCGCGGGTGCCGATGGTGGTGCCCTTGCCTTCTTCGGCCCGTAGCCTGACTGCGTCAGCGACGGCGTCTCTGGCCTCAATGACGACCGAGCTGCCGGGCATCAAATCACGTTGTTCAATGAACCTCAGGAACTCGGGGTCCTGGTCCAGCACACGTGTGATCACCAACTTCGTGTCCACGGGCGCGTTCAGCAAATCGACGTGGGCCTTCTCGGTGTTCGGGATGAGTCCCTCAGCGGTGGGAATCGGGTCGCCATGGGGATCCACCTCAGGTCGGCCCAGCATCTCGTCGATGCGATCGATCAATCGCTCAGACACGGCGTGTTCCAGATGCTCGGCCTCGTCGTGCACCTCCGCCCAACTCATGCCAAGCACTTTGACCAGGAACAGTTCGATCAGTCGATGCCGGCGCAGCACGAGGGACGCGAGCTTCTCACCAGCGTCCGTCAGGCGAACGCCCATGTAGGGTTCGTAGTGCACCAGGCCCGATTCGGCCAGGGCTTTCACCATCGTGGTGGCGGTGCCTGGGACGACGCCCAGTGCTGAGGAGAGCTGGCCCATAGGAACCAGTTCGCGATCAGTTTGCGCCGCGTGCGCGAGGTGAATGGTCTTGAGATAGTTCTCGACCGTCTGTGACGGAAGCATGGCCTCCCTATTATCGACGACAATGGCCCTTGTGACCGCAGACGTTGTGATCATTGGCGGCGGCTGTATGGGCGCAAGTGTGGCGTACTACCTGTCGCGCCTTGGGCTGACGAACGTCGTCCTGCTTGAGCGGGAGGATCAGTTGGGCACGGGTTCGACCGCCCGGAATGCCGGAGGTGTGCGGCATCAGTTTTCCCAGCCGGCCAACGTGCAGCTGTCGATCGAGTCGATACGTCTCTTCGAGCAATTTGAGGACACGGTGGGGGTGCCCATCGATTTTCATCAGGATGGCTATCTCTTTCTGCTGTCAGAGCCCGCGCACCTCGAGGCGTTCCAACAGGCCGCTGCAATGCAGCGTCAACTCGGCGTCCAGGTCGATTGGCTGACCGCGGGTGAGGCCGCTGAACTCGCGCCAGGCCTTGGGACTGATAGTCTTGAGGCCGCCACGTTCTGTGCGCGTGACGGCATCTGTGATCCCAACGGCGTGACGATGGGGTTCGCAGCGTCGGCCAGGCGTGCGGGCGTCGTCATCAAGCGCGGGTGTGAGGTGACCGGGATCCGCGTCGACGGCGCTGGGGTTGACGGCGCTGGAGTCGGAGGTGGCGTCTCTGGCGTCGACACGTCGCAGGGCTTCATCGCTACCAGGATCGTGGTCAACGCGGCGGGGCCGTGGGCCGCGTCAATCGGTACGATGGCCGGCGTGCCGCTGCCGATCACGCCGCTCCGGCGCCACATCTTTATCGCCGGCCCGCCTGCGATTGGCGCGTGGCCAACGTCGCACATCATGGTCATCGACTTCGCGACCTCGTTCTACTTCCATCGCGAGGGGGCCAATCTGCTGTTCGGCATGGGGGATCCGGCGGAGCGTTCGGGCTTTGATATCTCGGTGAATTGGAACCTGCTGGCTGATGTGGCGCCGGTCGCGGCGCGTCGGCTTCCCGCCCTGGCCGACGCCGAGATCGTCAAGGCGTGGGCTGGCCTGTACGAAATGACGCCCGACGCGATGCCGATCATCGGCCGCACGGGACCGAAAGGGCTGTACACGATCGCCGGCTTCAGCGGCCACGGGTTTCAGCATTCGCCAGCAGCGGGGCGGATCCTTGCGGACGTGATTACCGGTCGTGACCCGGAGTGCGATCTGTCACCGTTCAGTCTCGAGCGCTTCGGTCGGCCATCGGGCGTGGTGGAAGGCGGCGTGGTCTAGGGTGGCCGATCGACCACGCCTCAGACTTGACCGTGCGTTTGACTCGCCGGCAGACAAACGCCGCTACAACCGGCGGCTGTTTGCGACGATTGCGACACGTTACGACCTGATTACGCGGCTTCTGTCGTTCGGGCTCGACCAGCGCTGGAAGACGCGCCTCGCAGACCTGACCGGCGCGACGCGCGGTACGCGGGCGCTTGATCTGGCGTGCGGCACAGGCGACATCGCACAGTTACTCACGGCCCGCGGTGCCGCCGTGATCGGCCTCGACATCACCCCGGCGATGTTGACGCTGGCGCACCAGAAGCCCGGCGGTTCTGGCATCCGATGGGTGGCGGGCGACATGGCTTCGCTTCCGCTCCCAGACGCCTCCGTGGATGTCGTGACGACCGGATACGGGCTGCGAAATGTTCCTGACCTGTCGGTCGCGTTGGCCGAAATACACCGCGTGCTCAGCGATAACGGCAGCTTGGTCTCGCTCGACTTCAATCGGCCGACGTCACGAATCGTGCGCGCTGTGTATCTGGCGTATTTGACGACGGTCGGGTCAACGCTGGGGTGGCTGTTGCACCGTGACCCCGACACCTATCGCTACATTCCCGAATCAATCAAACGTTATCCAGGCGCGTTGGGTGTTGCGGGCCTGATGGAGACTGCCGGGTTTGCACATGTGCGGGTGTTGCCCCTGCTGGGTGGCTTGATGGCCATTCACCTGGCGACGAGGCGGCCAATGGCCGGCACGAGGAACGCCAGCAAATCCGTCTCCTGAATCTCGGCAATGGCGGTACCCGGAGCGATCGGCTGCTCGTCGACCACCACGTTGTGGCGACTGATGGCCACGCTCGATCGCCCCAGCACTCGCGGCGGGCGCACACTCGTGTCGAGTACGAATTCGACAAAGTCATCGGCAGACTTGTCCGAGCCAATCCGTGCGATACCGGCTGGTGTTTCCGCCTGCAGTTGCACCCCTTCTGATCTGAGGATGTTGACCGCCTGCAGGACCACGGGCCCGGCCACCTCGACGATGAACTTGGCGTAGGCCTCCTGAGCCGAGTCGGCGTTCTTGCGGCGCTGAGCAACCTCACCACGCGCGCGTTCAATTTCCCGGACAATCTGGCGACGGAGCTCGGCAACTTCCATGGCGGGATCGTACTACGTTCGCAGGACGCCCACCGCACCGGTCGTGGCCAATTCGTCGACGCGGTCACGGGAGTAGCCCAGGTCGTCCACCAGGATGCGCGCCGTATGCTCCCCAAGTCGGGGGGGGGGCGTGCGCACGGTGCCCGGCGTGTCCGACAGCTTGACCGGCACCCCCAGCACGTGCAGCGGGCCAATCGTGGGATGGACAACCGAGGCCACCATCTCGCGGGCCAGCGTCTGTGGGTCGGTCAGGGCTTCGCCGACCGACCGGACGGCGCCACAGGGGACACCCGCGGCACGAAGCCGGGCCCTCCAGCCGCTGGCCGTATCGCTGGCCAACAGATGCAATAGGACCGGGTGCAGCACGTGGTGGTGTTCCACGCGCTTGGCGTTGGTCGCGAACCGGACGTCATCGGCCAGTTCCCGTGCTCCGGCCAGGTGGCAAAACCGACGGAATTGATCGTCGTTCCCGACGGCGAGCACCAACACCCCCTCGGCCGTTTCAAACGCGTCGTAGGGAACGATGGTCGCGTGTTGGTTGCCCAGGCGCTCGGGTGAAGTGCCGGTCGCGAAGTAGCGCCCGGCCTGATACGTCATCAGTGCGGTCGTCGCATCGAGCAGGCTCACGTCCACATGCTGGCCCTGACCCGTCCGCCCTTTGGCGATCAAGGCGAGCAGCAAGCCCTGGAACGCGAACATGCCGCCCGCGATGTCAGCGATGGCGACGCCAAGCCTGACGGCCTCACCATCGCGCGAGCCCGTCACGCTCATCAGTCCGCCTTCCGCCTGTAGGACGGCGTCGTATCCCGCCTCCTCGCGCCGCGGGCCTGTGTGTCCAAAACCCGACAGCGACACATAGATCAGGCCCGGATGCTTGGCCTTGAGGGCCGCGTATCCCAAGCCTCGATCCTCAAGCGTGCCGGGCCGAAAATTTTCCACGATGACGTCCGAGCGCGCAATGAGGGCATCGAGAATATCTCGGCCTTCGGTCGTCGTGAAGTCGAGCGCCAGGCTTTCCTTGTTCCGGTTGATGCTGAGGTAATACGCGCTTTCGCCCTCAAGGAACGGTGGTCCCCACGCCCGCGTGTCATCGCCTCGTTGTGGGCGTTCAACCTTGATGACGCGCGCCCCCATGTCGGCGGCGAGCATGGTGCAATACGGTCCTGATAGGACCCGGGTCAGGTCGAGGACCGTCAGACCCGCGAGTGGCCCACTCGGCGTGTGCGGAGTATTCATCGTTGCCCCGACCGCCGGTCCGACCCGTCCGCCACTGCGCGCGCGATGGTCATCAGGTCAGCGAACAACGCATAGGCCGTCTTCTCCAAGCCCCCGTCTCGCTGTGTCACGACCACGCGCCCGAGCGCGTCGGTGTCGATTTCCAGCGCGTTGGCCTGTCCGTCGAGTCCGCCGAGCGGGTCGCTGATCTCGAGCGGTTCGAGCTGGACAGACGCGTCAATCTTCTTGGCGCCAGGTGTCCTGCGCGTGGCACGGCCGACCAGCTTCATCCGGCGACCAGCCGCCACCGCGTCAGCGACGCGTGTGGCGTCGTTGGCGCAGATGCCTTCCCGCCTGACGTCCTTTGGGGTGATGCGTGCATCCATCCAGACGTTGGCCAGGGCGGCCACTTTTGCTGCCGTGTCCCACCCGTCCACATCCAGAGACGGGTCAGCTTCAGCGATGCCGTCGGCTTGCATGCGGGCCAGGGCCGGCGCGAATGGTTCGCCCCGTTCCATGGCACTCAGGATGTGATTGGTCGTGCTGTTGACCACACCCCGAAAGCCGAGAATGGTCACACCGGGCATCGTTTCCCGAACCAGATTGAAGATCGGGATGCCGTCCATCACCGCGCCTTCGAACAGAAACTGTCGCTGGGCAGCCGTTGCCTGAGCGGCCAGCGTATGCCAAGCATGCGCGACCGGCCCCTTGTTCGCGCTGATGACATGGGCGCCCGAGGCCAGCGCCATCTCAATGTGTCCGATGGCCGGCTGGCCAGACTGGACGTCGAGCGGGGTCGTCTCAACCACTATGCGGGCTTCGGCGTTCAGGGAACCCAGTTGTGCAATCGCGTCGTGGGCTGAAGTGGAGGTTGACGCTGGCCCAACCGCGTCCCCGCCAGCCACCTGTTGTGCCGCGTGTCGGGCGTCGAGGCCCGCTTCATTGAACACGGTGCCGTGGCGGCGTGTGCAGATGCCCACGACCACGGGCGCGATGCCCAGCGCCTCGAGCGTCGGTGTCATCTCATGCACCAAATGCACGAACCGCCGACCGACGTGTCCAAAACCGATGAGGAGCAGGGCTATTCGCATGAGTGTATAAAGGAGTCCATGACCTTGAGCCGAACATCTGCCGCCGCGTGTGCCGTGTGCTTGCTCGCGATCGTTGCTCGACCATCCGTGACCAGGGCCGAAACCCAGGCCACCGCTCAGAACTTTACATCGCCCGTGGTGGTGACCACCGGGGAAAGCACGATTAAGACTGCGCCCGACCAGGCGTGGGTCACGGTCTCGGTCGACACTCGCGATACCCGAGGTCCAGAGGCCCGTCGTCTGGGCGCGGTGGCGATGACGTCAGTGCTGGCGGCGTTGGCCGGGGCGGGGTTGCCCGCCGACGCCATCCAAACGGTGGGGTTTTCGTTGCGTCCCGAGTATGACTACGCGAACGGCCGGCAGCGCATGAAGGGTTTTGTCGTGTCGAACCAGATTCAGGCGCGGGTGGACGACATTGGACGCGTGGCGGATGTGCTCGACGCAGTTGGAGGTCTCTCGCTGCCGACGTCCTCGATGTCGTCCATTGGGAGTGTGCGTTTTGATCTGAAAGACCGGGTCGGCGTGGAGCGTCGGGCCCTGCGACAGGCGGTTGAAGACGCCACGGCACGCGCGACGGTGATGGCCCTGGGCGCGGGTCGTGAGGTTGGGATGGTGCTTCGAATCGAGGAGGCCGGTGCGGACGCCGGCGTCATGAAGTTCGAGCAGCCAATGATGATGTCGCGCGCCGGCGATGCCCAGGTTTCGACGCCGATTGCCCCGTCCGACATCGAAATTCGGGCCACGGTCCGGGTGACGATGGCGATCAAATAGGCCGCGGCCCCTTTTTTTCGCGTGGCTCGTCCTCGACATCGAGCAGGGGCGTCAGTTCGTCCTTTTGCACTTTTCTGAGCGTCAGGCGCAGCGGTTCTGGAATTTCGATCTCCTTGGTCGAACTCACGCCGAGTTCCTTGAAACGCCGTGCGCCTGGCAGGACCTTCTGCTCCAGCGAACCGATGAAGCGGTCGTAGCTGTCGGCTGCCTGTTTGATATTGCTGCCGACGCGGTCGAGGTGTTCCACCATGGTCGCCAGGCGGTCGTACAGTTCACGGCCGAGCAACTGAATTTCTTCGGCATTGACGGCCAGTTGTTGCTGTTTCCACCCGTACGCCACGGCGCGGAGGATCGCGATGAGTGTCATTGGCGTGGCCGGGACGACTCGCATGGCGGAAGAAAATTCCAGCAGTGTTTCGTCGCGCTCAAAGGCCGCCGCCAGCAGCGGTTCGATGGGCAGGAACATCACCACAAACTCAGGCGCGGGCTGAAACTGCGTCCAGTATTCCTTGCTGCCCAGCGATCGCACATGTTCTCGAACTTGCTTCGCGTGCGCCGTCAGATGCGTGTCCCGCTCGGCGTCGTCGCTCGCCTTGGCCGCCCGAAGATAGGCATCAATCGGCACTTTTGAGTCAATGACGATGCTGGCATCGCCGGGCAATCGCACGATCATGTCGGGCGTCAACCGCGATCCTGATTCGGTGGTGGCTTGCGGCTGCTCTTCAAAATCGCAATGTTCCAGCATGCCTGCCATCTCGACAATGCGGCGCAGTTGGACTTCGCCCCAGCGGCCGCGGGCATTCGGCGATCGCAAGGCCTGCGACAGATGTTCGGTCGTCTGTCGCAGATGTTCCTGGGAGACGGCCAAGCCGCTCAATTGCGATGCCACCGCGCGAAACGACCCTTCGCGGTCGCGATCTGCGGCCGCGACCTGCAGTTGCACCTTGCCCAATGTGTCCCGCATCGGCTGCAGCAGGGCTTCTGCCTTCTGGACGAATTCGGTGCGATTGTCACGGAGGGCTTCTTGGGACAGTGCCGCAAACGAGTCGCGGAGCCGGGCCTGTGTCTCGGCCAGGGCGGCCCGTTGTTCATCGGCCGCGCGGCGAGATGCGTCCAACTCGGCCGTCAGTCGTGCCTGGTCGGCGGTCAGGCGCTGGCGGCCAATCAGGAACCAAATAGAGGCCCCGGCGGCGCCCAGTGCCGCGCCAAGGATCAGGAACAGGAGCGTGTCAGACATCAGTCAGCGGATCAATTATGACGCCGATTGTCCTGATATCATGGCGACCGTCCCAAACTTTTCAGGAGGCTTTTTTGACCGCACACCGTTGCCTTGTCTCGGTTCTTACCGCGTTGGCGTTTGCCGCACCCTTGTCCGTCGCTCGACCCGAGGCCCAGGCGTCTCAGCCTCAGGCCCCGCCGCAGTTGACGGTTGTGGTCACGCCCGGCACCGTCACGCTCGAGCTTGGCAAGGAAGCAACACTGACGGCCGTGGTTCACGACGCGTCTGGCCGGACCGTGAGCGACGCGACGGTCGTATTCGCATCGCAGTCGCGCCGAGAGCTCTCAGTCAACGCCCAGGGGGTGATGCGGGCCATTGCGCCGGGCACCTATCAGGTGACGGTGACTGCAGTGCCTGCTGCCGGCGCGGCCGGCGCACGTCAAGGGGGACGGGGAGGGGGCGGCGCGCCTAACCGGACGACGGTGACCGTGACTGTGCCCGAACCGCCGATTCGAGACGTGATGTTTGTCGACCCGCCCACTCGTTTTTATGCAGGGACGACGGTTGGCGTCTCCGTCGGGGTGACCGATTCGGCCGACCGCAACCGAAGCACGGAGGTCATTGCGTACGCGTCGAGCGCTCCCGCCGTCGCCACCGTGAATAAATATGGCCAACTGCGGTTGTTGTCGGTCGGTGCGGCCGCGATTACCGCGAGCACGGGTGGTGTCACCGCGTCGCTCCCCGTCTCGGTCGTCGCCAATCCGATCTCTCGGCTTGAGGTGAGCGCGTCGAGGGCGGACGCTCGAACCGGAGACGTCGTTCACGTCAGTGCGAGGGCTGTCGCGGCGAACGGACAGCCCGTGACCGGTGCGCCGATTCAGTACGCGCTGATGACCGCTCCGGCGGCGGGCATTTTTGGCGCTGGCGCCATGGCCCAGATCAAGCCGGACGGCCGGTTTGTCGCCGAACGTTCAGGGCTCTACACCGTTGTCGCCACAACCGGATCACATACGGGCACCACGACGATTGAGGTCACGTCGCGTGACATCGCGCGAAACATTGCGCTCGTGGGACACGGTGCCGTGCGCGACCGACACACATCGGACTTGTGGGTGTGGGAGGGCGTTGATGGAAAGGACTACGCCATCACGGGGACGTGGGGGGCCGACGGACACGCCTATTTCTGGGATGTCACAGACAAGGCCAATCCCGAGAAAATTGGTGAGGTCAAGGTTGATGCACGAACCGTCAATGACGTGAAAGTCTCGGAAGATGGACGCATCGCCGTGATCAGTCGAGAAGGCGCGTCAAATCGTCGGAACGGGTTCGTGATTATCGACGTGTCGAATCCGCGTGCGGGCCTGCCGATCCTGTCGACGTTCGATGACGAACTGGCGGGGGGCGTGCACAACGTGTTTGTTGAAGACAACCACGTCTACGCCCTCAGTGCCGGCCAGCGTTACGACATTATCAACATCGAAGATCCGAAGAATCCGAAACGGGTAGGGCGATTCGAACTCGATGAGCCGGGCGCCAGCATTCATGACGTCTGGGTGCAGGATGGGATCGCGTACTCGTCGAACTGGCGCAACGGCGTCGTGGCCGTCGACGTCGGCGGCGGTGGCAAAGGGGGATCGCCGGAGAACCCAGTCAAGCTCGGGTCGTACACCTATCCCAGTGGCTGGAATCATGCCGCCTATCCGTACGTGAGCCAGTCCACGGGCAAGCGCTACATCTTTGCCGCCGACGAGAGCTTCCCCGAAGGTACGCCGACCAATCGGGCCGGACGCGCGGCTGGATGGGTCCACGTCGTCGATATGACTGACTGGGATCATCCGGAAGAGGTGGCGCGTTATGCCGTCGAGGATGCCGGCACGCATAACCTTTGGGTGGAAGACGACAAGATGTACATCGGCTACTACAACGGTGGCCTGCGCGTCGTCGACGTCTCGGGGGAACTGCTTGGTGACCTCGGTCGTCAGGGACGGGAGATCGGCAAGTACTACTCGTACGACCCTGAGGGGTTCATTGCGAATGCTCCCATGGTCTGGGGGCCCCAACCGTTCAAGGGGCACGTGTTCTTCTCTGACTTCAACTCGGGCCTCTACATTGTGCGTATTACGGACGACCCGCCACCTGGAAGGCGCGGGGAGATCCGGTAGCGGCGTGATGACCAAACATACTGCGACCCTGTGTTTCTCGGTTTTCGGCGCCGCGGTGCTGTGTGCCGTGGCACCGTCGGCATCCACTGAACAGGCCCGTGAACAGGCCCGGCCGGCGTACTACGCGTATGTGTGCGCCGAATCCGACGACACCATTGCCCTGGTGCGGTTCAGGCCCTCCGGGCCTGGCCAAGGCACGATGGATGTGGTCAAGACGATTGATGTGGGTATCTGGCCGACCGAGATCGAGGGGCCTCACGGCATTGCTATCCACCCGGATGGCAAGTCCTGGTTCGTCTCCCTGTCGCATGGGACCCCCTACGGGTCGATTCACAAGTACGCGACCGGCAGTGACGAGTTTATCGACTCGGTTCCGGTAGGGCTCTTTCCGGCCACCCTGACAGTGTCACCGGCCACGGGGTTCCTCTACGTGGTGAACTTCAATCTCTACGGTCTGATGGAGCCTAGTTCGGTGTCCGTGGTCGATACCACGTCGATGTCGGAAATCGCCCAGGTGCCGACAGGCGTCATGCCTCACGGGTCGCGTCTGGACGTCAGTGGCACCAAGCACTATTCGGTGTCGATGATGGACGACCATCTGTGGGAGATTGATGGGCTCTCGTTCGAAGTGGCTCGAAAGCTCCCGCTCTCTGAGCACGCGGCCCACATGGCCACCATGGACATGGCCAGCGAGGCCGGCGCCGCGATGATGAAGTCGATGAAGGCGGAATTGGCGCAACCCACGTGGGCGACGCCGACCGCCTCAGGCATGGTGTATGTGGCTGGTAATAACTCCAACGTCATTTATGAGGTCGACGTGGCGAAGTGGGAAATCACCCGCCGGTTCGAGAACACGACGGCGGGGCCCTACAACCTCGACGTGACGGCTGACGGCAGACTGCTCGTGGCTACCTACAAGAAGTCCGCCGCCATCGGCATCTGGGACCTCACGTCCGGAAAAGAGGTGGCCAACATCAAGACCACTCGAACAATTCCGCATGGCGTCGTCATCTCTCCGGACTCCAATTACGCGTTCGTCACCCTGGAGGGTGTCGGCGGTGAGCCTGGCACGGTCGAGGTCTACGATTTGGCAACGCTCTCGCGCGCTGCGACGGTCGATGTTGGCAAGCAGGCGGGTGGGCTCGCCTTCTGGAAGATCCAGTAGCGCAATTACGCCAGGTTCGCGCCGCCACGATCGATATAATGCCTGCGCGAGAGGGAGATCTCACCAAATGGCCGAATCACACACCTCGAAGTCCACCGTCGCGTCGTCCACCTCTTCCGGAGGCGCCACTCGTCGCGAGTTTGTTGCAACCGGCGCGATAGCGGCAGCCGCCTTCATGATTGTGCCGCGCCATGTGCTCGGTCAGGGCCTGACGCCTCCCAGCGACCGCCTGAACATCGCCGTCGTCGGCATCAACGGCATGGGGGCCGCCAATGCCCAGGCCGTGATGAGCGAAAACATCGTCGCTATCTGCGACGTGGATAAGGACCTGCTTGAGGGTCGGCTTGAGGCGTGGCGCAAATCGTTGCAGCCGCGTCCCACACCCACGAACAGCGGGGGCGGGGGCAACCGCGGTAACGCGACACCGCCTCCGACGCTGGCGTGGGACAACTTTGGCCCTTCGCAACTGCAGCAGGCCGCTGATCAGCGATGGAATCCGACGCCGGGCGATCTTCGCCTGCGGGGCTTCGTTGAAGAACAGGTGCCTCGGCTGAAACGGTACCAGGACTACCGAGAGATGCTCGAGCAGCAGAACGACATCGACGCCGTCGTTGTGGCAACGCCCGATCACATGCACGCGCCGATCGCGTCGGCCGCCATGGCCGCGGGCAAACATGTGTACGTGCAGAAGCCGATGTGCTGGTCTGTGGGAGAAGCTCGCCATCTGGCAAACCAGGCGGCCGCCAATCCAACACTTGTCACGCAGATGGGCAACCAGGGCCACTCGACGGACGACGCGCGGCGTGGCCAGGACTATCTGGCCTCCGGCGTGCTCGGCGAGATCAAGGAAGTGCATGTGTGGACCAACCGCCCGCTGGCGTACTGGCCTCAGGGGATTCCGCGTCCGCAGAAGTTCGATGGTGACTGGAAGTCGCTCGGTTGGGGGAACGGGGGCGTCACTCGGCGCATGGCCGATTCGTTTACGAAGAAAGTGAACTCGAACACGCCGAAGGGGCTCCGGTGGGATTTGTTTCTGGGTGCGGCGCCCGATGTGGAGTACCACCCGATTTACCATCCCTTCAATTGGCGCGGGTGGGTGGACTGGGGTCAGGGCGCGCTCGGCGATATGGGTGCGCACCTCATGGATCATCCCGTCTGGGGCTTGAAGCTTGGCGACCCGACGTCGATTGAGACGGTTTCGACGCCGTTCAATCGCCTCAGCTATCCCAATGCGACGACGACGTACTACGAGTTTGGTGCGCGGGAGGGCATGCCGCCGGTGAAACTGACGTGGTACGACGGCGGCTTCATGCCGCAGCGACCATTCGAAATGGGTGACGTGAAGCTCGAGGCTGGCGGCGGTGTGCTGTACGTGGGCACCAAAGGCAAGATGCTCCAGGACAACACCGGTGCCCGCCCGCGCCTGTTGCCCGTCGAACTGCACAACAGCGTCGGTGCTCCCGCTGAGCGGCTGCCTCGGGTGCCGAACCAGGCGCACGAGATGAACTGGGTGAACGCGATCAAGGGGACCGACACCATCTCGTGCCCCTTCTCGTATGCCGCCCATCTGACTGAAATCATGCTGCTTGGCGTTGCCGCGCTGCGAGCTGGTACACGGCTGGAGTACGACGGGCCCAACATGCGCGTGACGAACACCATGGCCGCCAACGACTTTCTGACTCGAAATTACCGACGGGGGTTTGAGCTGTCCTGAGTCTCGGCCATGTAACGATCGGCCATGTAACGATCGGCCATGTAACGATCGGCCATGTGAATCGGTCAAAGCAGAAGGGGTTCTTCTAATGGGCGTGTCAATACGGTTCGTGGCTGTCGTGTTCCTGGTGGGCGTTGTGTCCGCCTGCAGCGGTGGTGGCGGTAACGCGCCTGCGCCGACGTCCCCGGGCACCTCGGCGCCGACCGTCACCAACACCATTACGATCACGGCGCAGGGAGCATCGCCCCGCGACATCCAGATCAGCGTCGGCACACGCGTGACGATCATTAACAATGACTCACGCTCGCACAACATGGCCAGCGATTCGCATCCTGAACACACGATGTGCCCTGAGTTGAATCAACTTGGGCTGCTGGCGCCAGGGCAAACACGTGAGTCAGGGAACATGAACACCGTCCGGACGTGTGGATTTCACGATCACGACAACCCCGGGACGGCCAGTCTCACCGGGACGATTACCATTCGGTAGAACGCGACAGGACCCGCCATGCAGACGAGCCAGTGGCAACTTCTCGAACACCTGATCCGCCGTGCCGGCTTCGGCGCGACGCCGGAGGAGCGAAACTCATTCGAGGAACTCACCTATCGCCAGGCGGTTGCGAGTCTCCTGAACTTCGGTCCCACTTCGAGGGACATCGACGCCAGGATCGGGACGCCCGGGTATCTCGGGTTCACCTCCCGCAACGGGTTCACGCCGAACACGGTCATCGCGGACGCACGTCAGCGCTGGATCTTTCGCATGGTGCATTCGCCCGCGCCCCTGCGGGAAAAGATGGCCCTGCTCTGGCACCACCACTTTGCCACCGCCTACAGTAAATTGGCCGGTTCGTTTGGGGCGGTGGAAGGCACCCGTCTGATGGCGGCCAAACCGTCTGAGGATACGGCCGGCGTCCGCGGCCAGATTGAGTTGTTCCGTGAGCAGGGCCTGGGCAAGTTCAGTGACCTGCTGGTGGAGGTGGCGCGAGACCCAGCCATGATCGTCTGGTTGGACGGCAACACGAACATCAAGTCGCGCCCGCAGGAGAATTTCGGACGCGAATTGATGGAACTCTTCACCTTCGGAATCGGCAACTACACCGAAGAGGATGTCTACGCGGCCGCGCGGGTGTTCACTGGCTGGAACCTGACACTGCTGGGCACACGCAACACGCCGTCGGCGCGGTACGCGTTCAACTACCGATCAGCCCAGCACGACACGGCCGCCAAGACCTTCACGTTTCCGATTTACAGTAGTGGTTCGAAGGTCATCCCGGCTCGGGCGGCAACGACCGGTATGCAGGACGGCCTCGATCTGATCGCGGCCCTGGCGGTGCATCCCGAGACCGCGCGGCGTCTTTCTCGCCGGCTGTGGACGTGGTTTGTCAGCGAAGTCAGCCCTCCTGACGAGGCGTGGGTGGAGAAGATCGCGGGTGTGTACTTGTCGAGCGGCACCGACATGCGGCAGGTTCTTCGAGAGGTGCTTCTGTCTGCGCAGTTCCGAGATCCGGCCCACTATTTTCAGCGGTATGCCTGGCCTGTCGAGTTTGTCGTGCGCAGCCTCAAGGAAGTCGGGCACGTCGGGTTTTCGGCTAACGATGCCCTGACACCGATGCTCAACATGGGACAGAGCCTGTTTGAACCGCCCGACGTCAATGGGTGGGCGCTGGGGCCGCAGTGGTTCTCCACCGGCGGCATGCTGGCGCGCATGAATTTCGTCTCGGCGCTGGCCACCAATCAGCGGTTCGAGTTGCGCAATGCCGCCCGCCCGTTCAGACAGACGCCGCAGGCGGTGATTGAGTGGGCGATGAGGAAAACCACGATGCCGGAGGTGCCGGCCCATGTCTATAACGCCCTGGTGGACTACACGCGCGCCGGTGGCAACTGGACCGGTTCCGAAACTCAGTTACTCAATAAGGCCGCTGGCGTCGTCCACCTGCTCACCGGGTCTGGCGAGTACCAGTTCATCTGACACATTACTTGAGACAGTGATCGGACGGGGGCGACCTATGAAATTTACTCGACGACAATTCGTGAAAGGCGGCGTGACGGCATTCACCGTCAGTTGTGTCGCCCCAGCGTTTCTCTCAGACATTGCGCGCGCCCAGGGCGCGTCGCGGCGGAATCTGGTGGTGTTGTATCTCAGTGGGGGCAACGACTCGCTCAGCACGCTGATTCCGTATGGCGACAGTTTCTACTACAGCCGGCGCCCGGGGATCGCCGTGCCGGCGGCCAATGTGTTGCAAGTGGGCACCGATTTGTCTGGCAAGGTCCTCGGCCTGCATCCCCGGCTGACCGGCTTGAAGCAGATCTTCGACCAGGGCGACTTGGCACTGATGCAACGCATGGGGTACCCGAATCAGAGCCGGTCCCATTTTCATGGCACTGACATCTGGTCCACGGCCAATCCCGCGAACTCGTCCGGCACTGGGTGGCTGGGCCGCTATCTTGACGCATTACCCGATCCTGTGGACCCGCTTGTTGGCTGGAGCACCGTACGGGAGGTGCCCCACTCGCTTAAAGGCCGAGAGGTGAGTGTGCCCGCGATTCCCAGCGTGACCGGGTACGCGTTCCTGAGCCCGAATTCGGGTGTGGAAGCGACATACTCTCGCACCACGATGGCGACGATCGCGTCCCATGTACCCGTGGATCGGCCACACGTGGCGTTCGTCAACGGCACGTCGCAGGCCGCGATGGCCACGCTCGACCGTGTGGCATCGGTCGGCACGTATACCGGAACGGTGGCGTACGCGAACAATGGATTGGCGCAGGCGCTCAAGGCCGTGGCAGGTGCGATCGCCAAAGGCATTGGCACCAAGGTGTTCTGGGTGCAGCTCGGAGGTTTCGATACTCACTCGAATCAGAGAGTCACCGACGCCAATGCCGGATACGCGAACCTGATGGGCACGGTGGGCGACAGCCTGTTGTCGTTCTACAACGACATGCGCAATCAGGGCCTGCATGACGACACGCTCGTGCTGCAATTCTCTGAGTTCGGTCGCCGAATCTCTGAAAACGGCAGCCAGGGGACCGACCACGGCTCGGCCGGGACGATGATGGCGCTCGGTGGCGGCGTGCGCGGCGGCCTGTACGGCACGGCACCCAATCTCGACCCGAACAACGTTGACGGCTCCCTGGAGAACAGCGGCAACGACGTGAGTTACGAGACGGACTTCCGCTCTGTCTATGCCCGCGTGCTCGACGGGTGGTTGGGCGCCGATTCGATCGCCATTCTCGGCGGAAATTTCAAAGCCGGCGCACCGAATATCGTCTGAGGTGCCAGCCCGTATCATCCTCGCCGTGTCGCTGGTGTTTGGCGGTGCCATCCGCGTCTGGCTCGCGCTAAACGATGACGGCATTTACTGGCCGGATGAATTGTTTCAGAGCCTGGAGCCGGCGCACTGGCTGGTCTTCGGGTACGGACTCATTCCCTGGGAGTTTGTTGACGGGATGCGAAACTGGGCGTTCCCCGGCTTTGTGGCATCGCTGCTCAAGATCTGTCAGATATTCGGAATCGACGATCCCCGCACATACATCTCCTTCATCAAGCTGGTGTTCGGCGCCATCTCACTGGCGTGTGCGGCAGGCACCTACATGTTGGCGCGAGCGTATGCTGCGGGCCGCACTGAGGCGGCGACCGGCGCCGCGCTCTGCGCACTGCTGGCGCCCTTGATCTACTTCGCGCCGCGGGCGATGAGCGAGAGTGCCTCGGCGCTTCCGGTGGTGCTTGGGTTCGCCCTGGCCTTGTCGCCGTCAGCCGGGCGAGCCCGCACGGTCGCAGGGGCTGCACTCATCGGCCTGTCCGTGCTGTTTCGCCTGCAGGCGGGGGTCTTCGCCGTGGCGCTCATCGTGATTCTGCTTGCGCGCCGGAAAGGGGGGCGCGCCGTCGAAGCCTTGGCGACGCTGGCGTTCTTCGCGCTGCTGTTCGGCTGGCTCGACCATCTCACGTGGGCCAACGTCCCAGGCACACGCTTCGATGGCTGGTTCCACTCGGCGTTCACCTATCTCCAGTTCAATCTGATCGAAGGTAATTCCGCCAACTGGGGCACGTCGCCATGGCACTACTACTTCACCACCCTGTGGAGTGCCGCGCCGGTCGCCATGCTCCTGATCGTCGCACTGTCCGTCGTGGCATGGCGGCCCGCCACCGGGCTCCTGGTGACCACGGTGGTGTTTGTTGCGCTGCACGTGGCCGTGCCGCACAAGGAACTGCGCTTCATCGTTCCCGCCCTGCCTCTGCTTTGCGCGCTGACGGCCATCGGTCTGAGCGCACTGCCGATCGGGCGATGGCGGACGGCCGTTGTCGGTGCGGTCTTGCTGGTGGCAGCACTCTCTGGTGCGCGGTTCCACGCGCTGACCTATGCCGACGTCGGCATGTATCCGAATCGTGCGACCGAGAGCGCCTACGACGATCCAGGACCTGTGAATCGACTCCTGCTCGTCGCGCGAGATCGACCGGGCTTATGCGGTGTGCGGGTGGACGCGGTCCACATCGCCTGGACCGGCGGCTACGCGTATCTCCATCGTCGTGTTCCCCTGTTCAACGCGGACCAGGCATCGCTGGAATCAGGCTGGATCAGTCACGTCATCGCCAGAGAAGGCACCGAGGTGCCAGGTGTCGTTGTTGCGAGCGAGGGCGAGTTCGTCCTGGTTGAACTGCCGGCCCGACCGTGCGTCTGGCCGCCAGACTTCAAGTGGCGGCTGTGAGCCCGAGCGGCCGGACCAACTCCCGACGACGCTAGCCCGGCGGCGACGCGTGCGGTCACGTGTCGAGTGGTGCGTCACGTCAGCGACGGGTCACGAACTCCGGTTTGGTCGCCTCAAGAATCTCTTGGATGGCGACTCGGTCCACCTCGGACAGATGCGCAAAGTTCGGATGGTGGTCTTCTCCCGACAGGACCGCGTCGAGTCGCGAATAGAACCGGTCCAGCACAACGTCAGGAAGCGCGTCGAACGCGGCCGAGTAGACAAGGAAACTCAAGGGGTTCCTGAAGAGCCGACTGTCGAGATCGAAATCACGGAGCGACCGGCCCTGGCGGTCTGCTGGCCCGCGCGCGGCAAAGTCCTTCGCATAGTCCGTGGTCCCGCGCACGGGCCCACGGAGCGCCGCTTCGCGCACAAAAAGCATTTCGTTGAGCAGTCGGTCGACGGCGCCCTCAAGCAGAGACGGGATACCCGACGTCGATTCGCCAGCCCTGGTGCGCCTGGATGATCAGGTTGTGCACTCGCGCCTGATGGGTCAGCACCAGCAACGCCACAATGTCACTGTGCGGGGTCAGATAACGGCTGGTGTTGAGGCGGCTGGACAGGTCGGTGACGTTTCCGGCGTCAGCCTGGCCGAAGGTGCGCACATAGTTGTCGCGGCGATTCACCTCGTGCGCCAGTAGTGGGGAGATGGTGTTGCCCGCGTGACTCGCGTCGCCGTGGGTGACGGTCACGTAGTAGCCCCCGAGGCGCCGGGCGAACGGCGTACGGTCGGTGATTGACCCTTCCTGCAGCGAGCCGATCGTGTAGCCCAGGCGGTCTGTGAGCACCGAGAGCACGATAATGCCGGGCACGCCACCGGTGACGATCTTCGACTCGTGGCACATCAGGCAGGTCGTCGTCTCCCGCTGAAAGACCGGCCGCGTGCCGCCGTCCTGGTTCACGGTGTAGAAGAGCGCCCCCGCATCGGGATCGATCGCTGCGACCTCCAGAAACGTGCTCCCCTGAACCGCGCCAATGTAGACGTCGTCGTTGAAGTAAAGCGCGCGCGGCGCCCAGGGGCCGATCCGAGCCGTCTGCAGGCTGGTTCGCGAGAAGACCAGGCCCTGAGAGGCGAGCGGGATGTCGAGCGCCTCGAGTAACCCCTCCAGGTACCCATGCACGCCGTGCGAAGCGACCGTCAGCTCGCCGGCCGTGATGCGAGCATCGAGCACGGCGATGGGGTCATCAACGGCGACGAGGGTATCGCCTCCGGCGGTCATCTGGCCGTGGAGCACTGCCGTCGCTAATGCCGCCATCACCCAGACCAAGCGTGGACCATGGACATGCCGTGTCATATACACGGCCAGTATACCGACCAATGCGGGCGCGGAGGACCCGGAACGACTTCGTTTACGTTTCCCCTGCAGGAGACGAAGTCATCGAGGTCGAGGGTCGGATGGCACCGCCGTCCGGCAGGTTCCGCAGCGCCTGAAACGGACCGGTCACGATCGATGCGCCCTCGTCGACGCCCGTGATCTCGATACTCAGGCCGCCGATGATGCCAGTCGTCACCGGCGTGAACACCGCGCGGCCGTCGCTGACAACAAACACCCCACTTCGCCCGCCACGCTGCACGACTGCCTGAAGGGGAATCGCCAGCACGTCCCGCCGCTCGTCGACGAGATTCTCGGTGTCGCAGGTGAGTCCCGGCCGAAGCGACTCCACAGCTCCCTCCAGTTGTACCTTGACTCTGAACTCGCGCGCGGAGGCCTGCGCGGTGACCTGGGCCAGGGCGCTTGCGCCGATCGCGACGACTCGGCCCAGATACTCTCGCCCAGGCACCGCCTCCATCGTGACTCTGGCCTTATCGTCAAGCGACAACCGCAGGACATCGGCCTCGGCCACTTTCACTTCGGCGTTGAGGGCGCTCAAATCTGAAATGGTCATCAGGATTGTTCCGGGCTGGTTCTGGACGCCCATGACGACCATCTCACCCTCCTGCACATCGAGTCGCGTGACCACACCGGCAATCGGTGCCGTAATCTCCGTCTTCGACAACTGATCCCGCACGCGCGTTTGTTCCGCCCGTCCCTGAGCCACACGCTGTGTGGCGGCCTGTTGTGTCTGCCTCGCCCGCGCGAGTGCTGCAGTGGCGGCGTTGACCTGGGCGGTCAACGCCGCAGCGTTGGCGATGGCGGCGTCCAACTCTGATTGCGATAACAGGCCCGACGATGTCAACTCGCGCACACGGGAGAGTGCGCGTTCGGCTTCGGTCTGTCGCGATTCGGCGAGCACCAAATCGGCGTCAGCGGAGCGCACCTGACTGGCCGATCCATCCGCATCGGCTTCCAGTGCCCTCAACGCTGCCGCCGATGAGGCGACCGCGCTTTCGGCCTGCACCGGGTCGATGCGCGCAAGTACCTGGCCGGCTGCCACCTGGTCGCCCTCGCGCACGCGCAGGTTGACGAGGCGTCCCATGACAGACGACCCCAGGTCTGCATAACGCGTCGCGACAATTTCTCCCGACGCCGTCACATACGCCCGCAGTGTGTCGACTCGAGCGACGACCTCCACATCCACCTCAATGGCTGATGGGCCGCGAGTCGACCACCACCCACCAGTGCCCACCACGATGACGACGACGGCTGCTGCAAGAAGACGACGGGACATATACACGTATACTCACACAGTGGCCCGTTCCGCGTCTCATACGTGGTTTTCTCTGCAGGAATCGTTTCGCCAGGCAGCGCGTACTCTCACGATAAATCGACTCCGGGCTGCGCTTGGTGCCCTTGCAATTGCGGTGGCGGTGGCGACTCAGGTCATTGTGGTGAGCGCCTTGGACGCCGTGGCGATGTTTGCCGAAACGTCCACCGCACGGGCGTTCGGGTCTGACACGTTCTTGCTGGCCCAGATTGCCTCGCCGGGCCGCGTGTCGCGCCGTGAACTGCAGGAGCAGTTGCAGCGGAACCAGCCGATTCGGCGGACGGACTGGCGGTTTCTTGAGCAGTACGGTGCGGGGCTGGTGCAGTATGCGCCGTACGTCCAGACGGTGGCAGAAGTCACCTCTGGTTCGCGTGCGCTGGAAACCGCGGCCGTGGTGGGCACCACATCGGTCCTGGCCGAGCTGAGGGATTTGGCCGTGACTCGCGGACGTTTCCTGTCGCTAGAGGATGACCGAACCGGTGGGGGCTTCGCCGTCATTGGCGCTGACGTTGTCGACGCCCTGTTTCCGACCAGCGATCCTCTTGGTCAACCGATTCGAATTGCCGGCAGGCGCTTTGTCATCGTCGGCATACAGATGCGGCTGGGTAGCTCATCGGGCACATCGCTGGATCGCTCTGTCTGGATTCCGATGCAGGCGTGGGAGCGTGCGTTTGGTACTCCACGGTCGTTGCCCGTGTTCGCCAGGGCGTTGCCCGGCGTGGACGCTGTTGTGGCCGAGGACCGGGCCAGGGCGTCCCTGCGGGCACGTCGGCAACTGGCACCGGGGTCTGCCGATACGTTCGATGTGCTGACGCCAGACGCGGCGCGCGGATTTGTGGCGAACCTGTCTCAGCGGATTGGTGTCGCGGCCGGCCCCATCTCACTCATGGCGCTTCTCGCCGCTATCGTGGTGGTGACCAACACGGTGTTGGTCTCGGTCACCCAGCGGACCAGGGAGATTGGCGTCCGCCGAGCTCTCGGCGCGCCCCGGTCGCAGATCATGCGTGAGGTCCTTGCCGAGTCGGCGTTGACCGCAGGGGTTGGAGGAATAGCCGGCCTGGTGGTCGCGATGGCGCTTGTGGCCGTGCTGGCCGGAGCGTTGGACATTCCGCTCGGGGTGGCCCCATCGACGGTCGCGTCGAGTCTGGCGGCATCGGCCCTTAGCGGCCTGGCCGCCGGGTGGTATCCAGCCCGTCGAGCGGCGCGGTTGACGATTGTTGATGCGATACGGGTGGAATGACGCTGATGGCGATTGGGACCGCGCGCTGGCGATCTGCCGTCCACGAAGCCGCCGGGCTCGCGGTTGAATCCATTCGTGTGCAGACAGCCCGGTCGGTCCTAGCCGTCATCGGCCTGGTGATTGGGATTGTGACAGTGGTACTCGTGGCCTCGACACTCGTCGGGCTGCGCAATTCGGTGGCCCAGTTGTTTCGCGAATTGGGCACCGACAACATCTTTGCGTTTCACCGAAACGGGGACCCGTACACTCCGGCCTCAGACGCGGACGCCTCTCGGCGTACCCTGAGCCCCGAAGACGCCCTTACGATTGCCCGATTGGGCCCGTCCGTACGGGATGTCGGCGTGCAGGTACTGGTGCCGGCGGCGACGACCACCCGCATCATCACCGCTCGTGCCGGCGGCAACGAGTCAGACTCTGTGCTGATCGAGGGGGCGTCGCCCAATTTCTTTGAGGTCACCGACACGCCGTTCGCATTGGGTCGACCATTCACGGAGACCGAAAATCGGGTGGCCGCGTCTGTGACTGTGCTGGGGGCAAATGTCGCACGAGCGTTGTTCGGCACGACTGATCCGGTGGGTCAGTCGTTTCTGCTTGGCGGCGACCGGTATTTCGTCGTGGGAGTCCTCGCGCCTCGCAAGGGGACGTTCTTCGGCGAAAACCGAAACGACAATGTGGTGTCGATGCCTGTGGCGACCGCAGCCCGCCGGTTTCCTGATGCCGACCAGACGGTGATCTATGTGCGGGCCATGCCCGGTTTGCGTGAGTCGGCACGCACAGAAACCGAAACCATTCTGCGCCTCATTCGCGGCGTTCCCGCCGAGGCCCCGAGTGACTTCAATCTGTCGACTGCCGACCAGATCATCGCGCAATTCGACAGCATCGGCGCGCAGATTTTCCTCGCAACGATTGCGCTGGCGACGGTCTCGTTGGTGATTGGCGGCATTGGGGTGGCCAACGTCATGGTGATCAGCGTGACGGAGCGCACACGCGAGATTGGATTACGTCTGGCCATCGGTGCCCGCCGCGAGGATGTGCGCCTCCAATTTCTGATGGAGTCTGCCATCCTGGCCGGCATCGGCGGTGTGGCCGGTGTGACCATTGCCCTGGCTCTGGGTGTGGTGGCCGCAGCGATCGCACCGGCTTTTCCCGCATTGCCGCCGCTGTGGGCTGTGCTGTCCGGCGTGACGAGTGCCGTGGTCGTGGGTGTGGTCGCCGGGTATTGGCCGGCGCGCCGCGCCTCGCTCATGGACCCGGTAGAGGCGCTCCGCTACGAATAGTGAGCGATGAAGGCCGCCCGTCGTCACCACCACGGCCGCACGCCCCGGCTCCTGTGACGCCTACGAGCACATGGTGTATTCACGCCCAGTGCCTACACCAACGCCTCTGCGCAGTACTGTACGCACTTCTTCGTCTCTCTGACGGCATCAGAGTCTTCAGGTATTCGATACTCGAGCTCGACTGTCGCCGGAAAGCGCCACGCGTTCTTTTTCATCGTCTGGAGGATCTCTCGAATCGGTGTATCGCCTGTGCCCCACGGTACGTTGTCAGCTCCGCTGTCCTTTGATCGCCGGTCCTTGATGTGCACACTCGAGACACGCGCGTGGTGCTTCTCGAGGAACTGGAGCGTTGTGCCACCGACGTTTCCAGCAGCAACGTAGTGACCCAGATCCACGTTGGCCATGTTCCCGGGCGAGCGCGCGAACGCACGATCGAACGCCGTCATCGAACCCTGCAAGTGCGTGTGATACGCCGCGTAGATCTTGCGCTTCATGGCGAAGTTGCCCACACGCGTGAGTTGAGCCTCATCGGTTGGCAATTCAAGGGTCGTGTGCGTGCACCCGAGCGCTTCGGCGACGTTGAACACGTACTCAAACTCTTCGTCCGACATGGTGGGGTTCAGGAACTTGACGGCGTAGATCGATACGCCCGCGTCGTTGTACAGCTTACGTAGCGCCTTGAACCTGTCCATCGAGACCGACGTTCGCCATGCCTTCAGTTCAGCCGCTGCCGCCTGTTGGGCCGCGCGTTGTTCGGCCACCTGTTCCGGTGTCCGTTGAGCGCCGCGCGCACCCCGCCCGCCGCCACGGCCCGCTGACGGCCGGCCCGCAAAGTTCTCGGCCGGATCGCCCATCAGTTCAATCGCACTGACTCCGGAGTCGACGATGTACTGCAGTGTGGCCTCCGCGCTCTGGTCAGGCATGCTGCGGTAGCTGTAGGTAATCGCTCCGATCTGGACGCCGTTGATCAACGACTGTGGTCTGCCCTGGCCGAGCCACGAACCAGGGAAGGGGGTCTTGATCAGTCCGATCGCCGGTGCGGCCGCCAGTGTCAATTTCGTGAATTCGCGTCTCGTGTATCCCATAGGGACAGAGGATACTCCGCAACGGTCGGCGAAGCGATCGACATCGGCCCGCGCCGGTCAGACCCGATTCGTAACACAGCGAAACAGTAGGCGCGGAGGAACATTGCGGCAGTCACGCTACAATCCGCTGATGAAGAAATCCAGAGGAATCGCGATGGTCGTCGTCGCCAGCGTTGTCGTGGCGAGTTGCGGTCCGGCGACACCGGCGCTGCCTCAGCAGGTGCTGGTGCCAAGGGGGGGCACCTGGGAGTTTCTGGCCGACGGATCGAATCAAGGCGCGGCCTGGCGCGCGGCTGACTTCGACAGTTCGACGTGGGCCACCGGTCGGGCCGAGCTCGGGTACGGCGACGGGGATGAAGTGACGAGCGTCGAGTCAGGTCCCGTGGATTCCCACTTCGTGACCACGTACTTCCGCACGTCCTTCACCGTTGATACACCTTCTCTCTACTCTGGTCTCGTCGGGGAGTTGACCTGCGACGACGGGGCCGTGGTGTATCTCAATGGCTCAGAAATCTTCCGGGTGAATATGCCTGCCGGCGAGGCCGATTTCACCACGCTGGCAATTGAGGCATCGGAGTACGACCCCGTACAATTCTCGATTGCCGCGGACGGCCTGAGAGCAGGCGTCAACGTGCTGGCTGTGGAAATACACCAGGGAGAGCCGACGAGTTCCGACATCAGTCTTGATCTTCGGCTGGCGGGCGAGTTGCCCAGTGAGGTAGCTCAGCCGGGCGCCAGCCGCGCTCCATTAACAGACGCCGAGCGAACTGAAATCGCCGAGACGATCAGGCGGCTGGCCGCGACGATGGACGTCAAAGTTGATCACGACCAGTGCGTGGCCGCGCTCGAACTCTTCGGAGACCGAGAGCCCGTGGTTGCCAGTGGAGGCAATACGTTTCGCACGGCCGAAGACCTGAGACCGATGTGCCCCGACGGAATCGGGACACCCAGCCACTTCGAGATCGAAGACGCCGATGTCCACGTCCTGTCGCGCGACAACGCCTACATCGTCCGGAGGGGCGTCATGACATTTGGGTCCGAGGCTGGACCTCCGAAGCGACTCCGCTACGCGAGTACATCTATTTTCGTCCGTAGCGATCAAGGCTGGAAGTTGGCCCATCTCCACGAGTCGTACGAAGAGCTGAAAGAAGATTAGTCCGACCACCGCTGAATTGTAGAAACTGGAGGAGTGGGACTGACTCCGATTTGACTATGCATATAATGATGACCATAATTTAGGTCATGATAAAGGTCAATATCGCCCAGGTTAAGGCCAAGCTTTCCGAGCACTTGGCGTTGGTTGCCGGAGGAGAGCGGGTCGTGATTTGCAAACACAATCGACCGGTTGCAGAACTGGTGGCGGTCGAGGCTGTGCGCACCGAATCTCGTCCCGTGGGAGGAGCCTCTGGCAGCTTCGCTGTGCCGTCGGGCTTTTTCGATCCGCTTCCGGAGGATTTCGTGAGTGGGTTCACCGGCGGCTCCGTTCCAAAGACGCGGACGCCTCGATGAGGGTCCTGCTCGATACCTGCACATTCTTGTGGATCATCAGCGATGCGTCGCGTGTCTCGGCGTCGGCACTCGACCTCTATCGTGCGCCCGGTCACAAGGTCTACCTGAGCGCTGCGTCTGCCTGGGAGATCGCCACCAAGCACGCCATCGGTAAGTTGCCCTTGCCTGAAGAACCCGCTCGCTTCGTACCGGCGCAGCGCGAGGCGCACGGGATTGACGCGTTGGACATTACGGAAGAAGCAGCGCTTCACCAAGCCCGCCTGCCCTGGCTGCATCGCGACCCGTTCGACCGCATGCTGGTCAGCCAGGCCATCGTCCACGGCCTGACGATTCTCACGCCGGATCCCCTCATCACGCAGTACGCGGCGCGCTCGGTCTGGTAGAGCGATCCGCGCGCTTCGGGACCAGCTACAATGGGCTTCGTGAACCGTCGCGACGTTGAGGCGTTTGTCCACCGCGATTGGGAGGCCGTGCAGGCCTCGAAGTCTGCGTACTGGGCAAATCTCTTTCAACAGCGCGGCTGGCGTCCGGCGTGGACTGCATCTGATGCCCTCTGGCTCGATGTGAGACGAACCCAGCCACATTACCCCAGTGCTGACAACCGCGACGACGACTGCGCGCATCATCTGAAGCTCTGCAATCTTCTCGATCGGGCGGCGAGTGCCTTCGCCGGTCGCTGACGTGCTGGCGGACCTCGGCGCCGGCCTTCAGCGCATTGCCGCGCCCTGGTATCTGTTCGGCGCTCGTGCGGCAATCCTGTACGGAGTCGCGCGTCTGACCGCCGATGTTGATGTCACCGTCCAGCTGGCTGAACGGACCACCGGCGAGATGCTGGCGGCAGCCCTCGCCAGGCATGGCTTCACCTTGCGCGTGTCTGGCAAGGACTTTGTCGCGCGCACGCGCGTCATGCCGTTTGTGCATGAGGCCACTGGGCTGCCGTTGGACGTGGTGCTGGCTGGCCCTGGTCTGGAGGAACAGTTTTTTGCGCGTGTGCAGGTGATGGACGTGGACGGTGTCCGAGTGCCCGTGGCGTCAGCGGAGGACATCGTCGTCATGAAAATTCTGGCGGGCCGACCCAAGGACCAGGAAGACATCGTCGCGATCGCGGCCGCGCATGGTGACACGCTGAATACGGCCGCGATCCGCGCGACGCTCGGGGAGCTGGAAGAGGCGCTCGCGCAAGACGATCTCCTCCCGACATTCGAGGCTGGCTTGGTCCGCGCACGACGCGTGCGCCGTTAGGCATGTATGCTGAGCTACTATCGGCGTATGGCTTCGCCCGACGCGCTTCGATATGCCCGACACCTTCTGCTTCCCGAATTGGGTCGAGAGGGACAGCAGAAGCTGATCGATGCGCGGGTGCTGCTCATTGGTGTGGGTGGCCTGGGGTCTCCAGCCGCGTTGTATCTCGCGGCAGCAGGCGTGGGCACGTTGGGCCTGGTCGACGCTGACGTCGTTGACGAAACCAACCTGCATCGCCAGATCATCCACGGCACCTCTGACGTGGGCCGATCGAAGCTGACGTCGGCGGCCAATGCTATCCGTGAGATCAATCCTGATGTGGCGCTCGAACTCCACGAAGAACTGTTCGCCGTGGAGAATGCCCGGCGACTCGTCGACGCCTACGACGTCGTCATCGATGGCACCGACAATTTTCCGACCCGATATCTGGTCAACGACGTGTGTGTGATGACCGGGACTCCGAACGTGTACGGCAGCATCTTCCGGTTCGAAGGGCAGGCGGCCGTGTTCGCGGCACCCGGCGGGCCGTGTTATCGGTGCCTGCATCCGGAACCGCCGCCTGATGGGTTGATCCCGAACTGCGCGGAAGCCGGAGTCCTGGGCGTGCTCCCAGGCATCATTGGCACGATCCAAGCCACGGAAGCCATCAAACTCATCACGGGCATCGGCGAGCTGCTCGTCGGACGGCTGCTGCTCTATGACGCGCTGCGAATGAGATTCCGGGAGATTTCGCTGTCGCGAGATCCCGAATGCCCGGTCTGTGGTGACGCGCCGACCATTCGTACGCTCGTGGCCTACGATCAGGTGTGCGACACTGCTGTACCTATGCGAGATGCCATCACCGTTGACGAGTTGCACCAGTGGCGCGAGGCAAAACAGCCTCACATGTTGATTGATGTACGCGAGCCGTTTGAGCACGCGTCTGCCCGAATCGAGGGCGCCGTGCTGATACCGATGGGCGTGGTGATGGGGCAGTTGGAGCAGTTGCCCAAAGACCGCCCCGTGGTCGTCCAGTGCCAGTCGGGTGCCCGAAGCGCCCGGGTGACCGCGGCACTGCGCGAGGAAGGTTATGACGCCGTCAACCTGACGGGCGGCATCCAGGCCTGGCGCATGGCCGGGCATTCCTAGACCCATGTGAATCGTCCGGGACTTGCAACAACGAGTCCGTACCTCTAATATGGACTGGTTCGGTCGGACATCAGGAGTCGGCCGAATCCCCAAGAGGCTCGCGAATGTTACGGCTCTCCAAGAAAACCGACTACGCGCTGCTCGCCATGCGGCATCTGGCAGCCAATGCAGACCGGGGCTCCGTATCGGCCCGTGAGCTGGCCGAGTCTTACGACATTCCAGCGGAATTGCTGGCCAAGGTGCTCCAAAAGCTGGTTCGGGGCCGTTTGTTGGAGTCGCAGCAGGGCATTCGGGGCGGATATGCGCTGGCCAGACCTGCAGCGAGCATATCAGTGGCGGATGTGATTCAGGCCGTCGATGGCCCACTGATGGTGACGGCGTGCTCGGAAGAGGATCACAGCTGCGACCAGTACTCAAAATGCAACATTCGTGATCCGCTCTGGCGGATCAAGGACCGAATCGTGGCCACTTTGGCGGCCACGTCCGTCGCCGAACTGGCCATGGAAATGGCGACGCCCGTTCCGGCTCTCTCAGAGCAGGCGGTACCGATTCAGATGGTGAGGCGATCATGATTGCAGTCACGACCACGGCAGCCACGCAGATGAAGAAATTGTTGACCAAGCAGGAAGGCGTCCAAGGGCTCCGTCTGGGAATCAAAGCCGGGGGCTGCTCTGGGTTCGAGTACCTGTTTGAGTGGGAAGCTGCTCCCGGAGCCGATGACCTGGTATTTGAAGGGCCCGATGGCGTGAAGGTCTGGGTTGATCCCCGGAGTCATCGACTGCTCAATGGCACCACGCTTGACTACGACACGAGCCTGGTCAGCCGTGGATTTGTGTTCCAGAACCCCAACGCCAAGCAGACGTGCGGCTGCGGGACGTCGTTCTCAACCACATGAAGCACCCAGCACTGAGCACCAAGCACTGAGCACCGAGTTACCTATGGAAACCACCGAAGAAAGCATCGAACAACTAGCCACCCGCGAGTACAAGTACGGCTGGGAAACCATCCTCGAGTCCGACACGTTCCCTCCGGGGCTGAACGAGACGGTCGTCCGCGGCATCTCGGCGAAGAAGAACGAGCCGGAGTGGATGCTGGAGTTCCGGCTCAAGGCGTTCCGCGCATGGCAGGACATGGCCGAGCCGACGTGGCACAACCTGCAGATTGAGCCGATTGACTACCAGGCCGTCAGTTACTACTCGGCTCCCAAGGCCAAGCCTCAACTGGCGAGCCTCGATGAGGTCGATCCCGAAGTGCTGGCGACGTTTGCAAAGCTGGGCATTCCTCTCGAAGAGCAGAAGATGCTGGCGAACGTGGCCGTGGACGCCGTGTTTGACAGCGTCTCGGTGGCCACCACCTTCCGCGCGAAACTCGGAGAAATGGGCGTCATTTTCTGTTCGTTCTCAGAAGCCGTGAAGGACCACCCGGAGTTGATCAGGCAGTATCTCGGTTCGGTCGTGCCGTACACCGACAACTTTTTTGCCACGCTCAACTCGGCGGTCTTCAGCGACGGGTCATTTGTCTACATTCCCAAGGGCGTCAAGTGCCCGATGGAACTGTCCACCTACTTCCGGATCAACGCGAAGAACACGGGCCAGTTCGAACGCACCCTGATCGTGGCCGACGAGGGCTCCCATGTGAGCTACCTCGAAGGCTGCACAGCGCCCATGCGCGACGAGCATCAACTGCACGCCGCCGTGGTCGAACTGGTTGCGCTCGACCGTGCGACGATCAAGTACTCCACGATTCAGAACTGGTACCCGGGCGACAAGAACGGCAAGGGGGGCATCTACAACTTCGTGACCAAGCGCGGCAAAGCGATGACCGACGCAAAGATCACGTGGACGCAGGTGGAAACTGGTTCTGCGATTACCTGGAAATATCCCAGCTGCATCCTCCAAGGTGACAACTCGGTCGGCGAGTTCTATTCGGTGGCCACGACCAACAATCGTCAGCAGGCCGACACCGGCACGAAGATGATCCACATTGGCAAGAACACGCGCAGCACGATCGTGTCCAAGGGCATCTCTGCGGGCAAGGGCCAGAACACCTATCGCGGCGCGGTGAAAATCGGCAAGAACGCCCATGGCGCCAGGAACTATTCACAGTGCGACTCGCTCCTGATCGGCGACAAGTGCGGCGCACACACGTTCCCCTATCTCGAAATCAAGAACACGTCGTCTATCGTCGAGCATGAGGCCTCTACGTCGAAGATCGGTGAAGACCAGATCTTCTACTGCCAGCAGCGGGGCATTGCGACCGAAGACGCGGTGAACATGATTGTCAGCGGCTTTTGCAAAGAAGTGTTCCGCGAGCTCCCGATGGAGTTCGCTGTGGAAGCCCAGAAATTACTCTCGATCAGCCTGGAAGGAAGCGTCGGTTAGTCATGTTGCTTGAAATCAAAGATCTCTGCGTGTCGGCCGAGGATAAAGACATCCTCAAGAGCCTTAATCTGTCCGTCAATGCCGGCGAAGTGCACGCCATCATGGGCCCCAACGGCTCAGGCAAAAGTACACTCGCCCGGGCGCTCTCGGGCCACCCTGGGTACGCGGTCACGGGCGGCTCGATTACCTACAACGGCAAAGACCTGCTCGATATGGCTCCGGAAGAGCGCGCGTGTGAAGGCGTCTTCATGGCGTTCCAGTACCCGGTGGAAATTCCTGGCGTGAACAACGCCTATTTCCTGAAAGCCGCGCTCAACGCGGTTCGCAAACACCGTGGTGAGCAGGAACTCGACGCGGTGGAGTTCATGACGCTGATTCGCGAGAAGGCGAGCCTCCTCGAGATGGATCAGTCCATGCTGCATCGCGCCGTCAATGAAGGGTTCTCTGGCGGCGAAAAGAAGCGCAACGAGATCTTCCAGATGGCCGTGCTCGAGCCGAAGCTGGCCGTGCTCGACGAAACGGATTCAGGGCTCGATATCGACGCCCTTCGTGTCGTCGCCAACGGTGTGAACGCGTTGCGTAGCCCTGACCGGGCCATCGTCGTTGTCACCCACTATCAACGGTTGCTCGACTACATCGTGCCTGACTTTGTGCACGTACTCAGTGGCGGCCGCATCGTCAGGTCTGGCGGCAAGGAACTGGCCCTGGAACTTGAAGAAAAAGGCTATGGCTGGATTGATGCTGTGGCTGGAGCCGGGGCGTAACCATGGCGCAGGTTGCAGAACGCCAGGAGACGTACGCCGCCGCATTTGAACGCTTCCGCACCACGCCCGCGTTTGGGCCAGAGTGGCTGCGAACGGCCAGGTCGGCGGCATTTGGTCGATTCTTGGAGCGAGGATTTCCGACCACAAGAGACGAAGAGTGGAAGTTCACGAACGTGGCTCCCGTGGCCGCGACGCCGTTCCAGCGCGTCAACGAAGACGCATCGGTCAGCGCCGAGACGCTCGAGCCGTTTCTGTTCGGCGACAGTTTGCGCCTTCAGGCCGTGGTCGTCAATGGACGCTTTGCTCCCGCACTGTCTTCGCTCAAGGATTTGCCGGCGGGCGTGACGATTTCGACCTTTGTCGAGGCACTGGCCGCGCACGAGTCTCTTGATGGCCCGAGCCTCAAGAGCGATCACGCGTTCGTTTCTCTGAATACCGCCTTCTTTGAGGACGGTATCTTTGTGCATGTCGATCCGAAGGCCGTCATCACTGAACCCATCCACGTCTTGTTCCTCTCGGCGCCCGGATCAACACCGGCGTTGGTCGCGCCGCGTCTGATGGTGGTGGCCGGCGAACAGTCGCAGGTGTCACTGGTCGAGAGCTACGCCGGCCTCGGGACCTCGTCGGTGCTGACGACGGCGGTGACCGAGGTTATGTTGGGACCGGGAGCGGTCGTGGACCACGTGAAGATTCAGCGCGAGACCGCTCAGGCGTTCCATCTGGCGAGTACGTTCGTGCATCTCCACCGTTCGAGTACGTTCGCTTCGCGAGCCATCACGTTCGGCGGACGGATTGCGCGCAACGACATCACTGCGACGATGGCGGGCGAGGGCGCCGAGTGCACGCTGAACGGCCTCTACGTTGCAGACGGCGACACACTCGTGGACACCCACACCACCATCGATCACGCGCAGGCGCATTGCCCCAGTCACGAGATCTACAAAGGCATTTTGTCTGGTCGTTCCAAGGCGGTCTTTAACGGCAAAATCATCGTGCGTCCAGACGCACAGAAGACCGACGCGAAACAGACGAACAAGGCACTGCTCCTGTCGCCTGACGCTACGATTAACACGAAGCCGCAGCTCGAGATCTTTGCTGACGACGTCAAGTGCACGCATGGGGCGACGATTGGCCAGCTCGATGAAGATGGACTGTTCTATTTGCGTGCGCGTGGCATCAGTGAAAAAGACGCACGCAACATGTTGATTCACGCGTTCGCCAGCGATGTGCTCAATGGTGTGGCGAACGAAGTCGTGCGCGCCCGGCTCGAGGCGTTGCTGCTTGAGAAATTGCATTTGCCGTCATGAGAATCCACCCGGCTCCGGCGGCACCGCCTGCCATCTTTGACGTCGCGGCGATTCGTGCGCTGTTTCCCGCCCTGCAGCAGCAGGTGCACGGCAAGCCGCTGGTCTATCTCGACAACGCGGCCACGACGCAGAAGCCGCAAGCGGTCATCGACGCCCTGGTCAGCTACTACGCGCATGACAACGCCAACGTCCATCGCGGTGTCCACGCGCTGAGCGAGCGCGCCACGGCGGCGTTTGAGTCGGCCCGAAAGACCGTGCAGCGCTTTGTGAACGCGCGATCAGACCGGGAGATTGTGTTCACACGCAACGCCACCGAGAGCATCAATCTCGTGGCGCGGGCGTGGGGTGACTGGCAGCTCAACGCCGGTGATGAAGTGCTCATCACTGCGATGGAGCACCACTCAAATATCGTGCCCTGGCAGATGGCGTGCGCGCGGACGGGGGCAATCTTGCGCGTGGCGCCCATTGATGATTACGGTGACGTCGTCATGGACGAGTTCGCGCGGATGCTCACGCCAAAGACGCGCATGCTCGCCGTGACGCACATGTCCAACGCCCTGGGCACCATCAATCCGGTCGGCGACATGGTGAAGATGGCCCGCAGCGTGGGCGCGACGGTTCTGATTGACGGATCGCAGGCGGCCTACCATCAGGCCGTCGATGTTCAGGCCCTGGACCCCGACTTCTATGTGTTCACCGGCCACAAGGTCTACGGTCCGACCGGCATCGGCGTGCTTTATGGCCGCGAGTCGGTTCTGCAGGCGATGCCGCCGTTTCTGGGCGGCGGCGACATGATTAGTTCCGTGACATTCGAAAAGAGCGAATGGAACGAGTTGCCGTACAAATTCGAGGCCGGGACGCCGAATATCGCGGACGCTATTGCCCTGGGCGCGGCGCTTGACTTTGTACAGAGCATCGGGTTTGACGCGATCGGGGCGCATGAGTCCGCCGTGCTCGCCTATGCGACCGCTCAGCTGTCAGCCGTGCCTGGATTGAAGATCATTGGCACCGCGAAACACAAGGCGAGCGTCGTGTCGTTTGTGATCGACGACATTCATCCTCACGACATCGGTACGATAGTGGACCGCGAGGGCGTCGCCATTCGAACTGGACATCACTGCGCGCAGCCGGTCATGGATCGGTACGGAATTCCAGCGACCGCACGTGCGTCGTTGGCCATGTATAACACCACAGACGATGTGGATGCGCTGGTGGGAGCGCTGGCACGGGTTCGACAATTACTGGGATAAACACACGATGGGCATGTTTTCATTTCTCACAGGCAAGAAGGAAGACGAGGCGGGTGCCGTGACGACCGGGGCGCAGGCCGAGCCTGCCGCGTCTCCCCCGGTTGCGACGCCAACGGCTTCGGAAGCCCGTGCCGCGTCCAAGGTGGCGACTCCACCTCATTCGTCAACGCCTTTTACGGCGCCGGATGCGTGGAGTCCGGAAGCCATGAAGACGCCGAAGCCTGAGTCGAGCCCGAAGCCGAGTGCCGACGCGAGTTCGGACTCGGGCGCCGGGTCGGCCAAGGAGACGCTCGAATTCGGCCCGCTTGACCCTGAACAGACTGCGGCGCTGCAGGGCAAGATTGTCGAAGTCATCAAGACCGTGTTTGACCCTGAAATTCCTGTGGATATCTACGAGCTCGGCCTGATCTACGAAATCATCGTTGACGCAGATCGCAACGCCTTGATCAACATGACGCTGACCAGCCCGGCCTGTCCGTCGGCGCAGCAGATTCCCGCCGAAGTGCGCTTCAAGGTGAAGTCGCTGCCCGAGATTGAAGATGCCAAGGTGGAGGTTGTGTGGGAACCGGCGTGGACCAAAGACCGAATGTCCGAGGCCGCCAAGCTCACACTGGGATTCTTTTAGATGCAGGATCTGAACGACCTCTACCAGGAGGTCATCCTCGACCACAATCGGCGGCCCCGGAACTTTGGACCACTGCCGGACGCCACACAGTCGGCCAAGGGACACAATCCGCTGTGCGGCGATCGGTTGACGTTGTCACTCAAGGTCGAGGCCGACCGCATTACGGGCATCTCGTTCGAAGGATCGGGCTGCGCCATCTCGAAGTCGTCGGCATCGCTGATGACGGACGCGGTCAAGGGGATGACGCTCGACGAGGCCATCACGTTGTTCGATCGCTTTCACCTGATGGTAACCACGCCCATCGACGAGCCCATCGACAAGGACGCTGAGGCGGCCGTCGGCAAGCTCGCCGTGCTCGCCGGTGTCCGCGAGTTTCCGGCCCGCGTCAAGTGCGCGTCGTTGCCTTGGCACACGTTGAAAGCTGCGATCACCAACGCGCCGGAGCCGGCCAAGACGGAGTAGCTCGCGGCTAGCGTCTACCAGGTCCGTACAGGACACGGCCGGGCCGGGCAGCGGTCATCTCTCCCTGCTCGAAGACGACGTGCCCGTTGACGATGACCGTGCTGAAGCCGACGGCGTACTGGTGCGGATTCTGGAAGGTCGCTCGGTCGGCCACCGTCACTGGATCGAAGACTGTGATGTCTGCCTTCATGCCCGGGCGGAGGATGCCGCGGTCGAGCAGGTGCAGTCGCGCGGCCGGAAATGACGTCATCTTCCGGATCGCATCCTCAAGAGTCAGCGCCTGCTGTTCTCGCACGTACCGACCGAGCACGCGCGCGAACGTACCGTAGCTGCGCGGGTGAGGATTCGCTCGACCGAACGTCGGTATTTCGCCGTCTGACGCGACCATCGTGGCCGGGTGCACCAGAATGCGGACGAGATCCTCTTCGCTCATCGCGTGGAAGATCCCTTGGCATCCACCCTGTTCAGCAATCCAGACGACCGTTTCGGCGGCATGCTCGAGCGTCAGCGACAGGCCCTTCTGCTGCAGCAGGTCTGCCAGCGTCTTGCCGGCGAGCGCAGGGTCGAAGCCGCAGCTTGCGAACTGCACGTTCGCCGGGGCTCCACCGCCACGCTCGTCGCGGATCATCCTGAGACTGTCAGCCAGAACGTGCTCGCGCGTGATTGGGTCGTCGAGTCGCGCCTGTCGTGCTTCTCGACTGCCTTCGAGCGCCCAGGCGGGCATCAGGGCCGACGTTACGCTGGTGCTCGACGCCGTGTAGGGATACTGATCGCTGGTGGCGTCCACGCCGCGCGCTCTCGCCGCATCGATGAGTGCGAGTGTGTCGACGCTGCGTCCCCAGTAGGGTTTGCCGATGATCTTGTGATGTGTGATCTGGGTCGGCAGGCCGCCCTCTTCGCCGATCTGGATCGTCTCGCGCACACTGTCCAGCACCTTCGAGGCGTCGTCGCGCTGGTGTGAGACGTGGGCACCACCGAAGCGTCCGGCGACGCGGGCAAGGGCGACCACTTCGCTGGTGGGCGTGAAGGCGCCCGGCACATAGAACAGACCCGTGCTCAGCCCGAACGCGCCGTCCAGCATGCCCTGTGCGACCAGGGCCTCCATCTGGACGATTTCGT
>JABMNV010000062.1 GCA_013203475.1 Acidobacteriota bacterium | reverse complement strand
GGTCCTGGGGTCCTGAGGTCCGGGGGGGCTGGGGCCCTGGGGGTCTCGAAATGGTGAGTTCGGCGCCGACGATGGCCCGGAGACCGGCGGCTTTGGCGGCCCGATAGAACTGCGGGGCACCGTAGAGACCGTCACGATCGAGCAGCGCGACAGCCGGATACCCCAACGATGCCGCGCGGGCGACCAGAGTTTCCGGCAGTGACGCGCCTGCCAGAAACGAAAAGGCCGACGCTGTATGAAGTTCGATGTACATGGGGGGGGGGACGTGCTCAGTGCTGGGTGCTCAGTGCTGGGTACTAATCGATGATTCCCTCCACTTCCCAGTGATCTGTCAGGCGATTGCGCGCGAGGCGATAGATCACGCCACTCTCGAGCGACACGTCCCACTCGTCGCGATCCCACGTCTCACGATCCGCCGTCCACCATTGTCCGGACGTGCGCCACGGTCCGGCACGATGGGCCACCTGTTCCCAATGGCCCTGCGCATGCTTTCGCTCACTCAGCGTCACCTGCAGAGGCACACCACGCTCTGCCACGACGCGTACCGGCAAGGGATGACGAAAGCGGCGGATCGCGGTGCTGGGTATTCGGTGCTGGGTATTCGGTGCTCGGTGCTGGGTGCTACGTGCTGGGTGCTTGGTGCGCCCGCGCGCTCGAGACAACGGCGAGTCGCTGGGCGAGGTGAAGGGTTTTAGCGAAGACCGTCGAGGGTCATGTGTATTCAGTGCGACTGGTGAGCCTACACGCGATTCGCCCATCAACGCCTGTAGACGCGCCACCAAGGTGGTGACGGCCTCGACCGTCGGCACATCGTGCGCCAACAGTGACTTCTGCATGATGCGACCGGGAGTCACGCCCAGTTCCACTTCCACCACGTCAATGCCGCGCCCGCTCTCGGGAGGATTCGCCTCAAGGTCAAGCAGGATTAACGTCCGCAAGACCTTCGCGTCGCTCATGGGAGCCGGCAGTGTCAACGTGCGCTCATACACAGTCTTGGTGACCAACGTCAGGCGGGTGGTCATCGTGACTGCACCACGATCCGCGCGTTCAAGCGAGGCTGACAGCGCCTCACACACCCGTGCCAAGACAAACGACAACGGCTCAAGTCCGTCCACTGGCCATTCCAATTCCACACGTTCGAGGAATCGCGGCGGCTCAGACACGGCGGCCAACGGAAGGACGTCTTCCCCCCACGCCGCCTGGTGGAGGCGTTCCCCCATCAAGCCCAGCCGAGACATCACGTGCGCCCGGGGCAAACGCGCGAGGTCCCCGAGCGTGGCCAAGCCCCACCGTTCCAACGTGGCGAGGGCATCACGCACGGGCACGCCATCCGGCAACCGCGCAAGCGCCGACAATGGTAACCGCGCAAGCGCACTCGCTTCGTCACCGGTCGCCACCACGGTGAGGCCCGGACGTGCGTGCGCCAACACCCATGCGGCGGTGTGTGATCCGGCGATGGCCACACGCACACCGACGCCGCGCTCCCACGCCATACGGCGTAGTTCGTTGGCCATGACCATCGGCTCCCCCATCACACGCGCAAGTCCACGACCATCGCCGATCACGACATCCGCTCCATGGGGCTCTACCCGAGGAGAACAGGCACGAGCGACCGCTGTAAGCACTCCCGGCACTGAAGGACTTCGCGAATCTCTTACGAGGCAAAAAAACATGCCTGCCCTGCCTTTTCTCGCGCACGGTGGGCCGTGTGCCGGTGTGCGTTGGCGCTGCGTATCTCGTCGGGGCGCACAGACATGCCAGCAAATCGACGACTCTGCGCACTGGTGCCCGTCCATTGCTCACAGCTGCGCAAAGACACCGAGACACCGCCCGCACTGCGACCAATCGGTGAAAGACCCACCAGCAGGCCCACCGTGTCACGCCCTTCGTGCACGTGTGCCAGTCTCAACCACGTCGACGCCGGCAACGACCGCACAGAACGGTCTGGCACATCAGCCAGATCGAGGACGATCACGGCAAACCCTCCCGCACGCGCAATCAGGTCAAACGCGCGTAGCCCACGACGCACGGCGAGATCTCCGACCGTGCTTTGTGGAGCCCCCCACGTCAGACTGGGGCCACGGACCCAGAGCAGGCGGTCGAGATCCACGCCGGCCTCGGCGGCACTGGCCGGATCGAGTCGGTCGGCCACATCCACCAGCGCAACCACACCGCCGCGTGAGGTCGCCGCCGCCAGGGTGGCCATCATCAGACTGGTCCGTCCTGACGATTGGGGACCAACAATTTCAGACAACTGCCCTCGAGGCCACCCTCCGATCAGAGCCTGGTCAAAGGCCTCGACTCCTGTGCTCGTCGCCGGCACGGCGTGTGAGAGGGGCCGTGTCAAAGTGCCGTCGAGCTTTTTAGCCTGCAGCAACGCAGTGAGATGAGTGAGTGCAACAGACGCCATATTATTTTCGCCCGACTTTCGCCTTTAATGGCGCGAGTGTACCAAAAAGCATAAAAGCGATCAATAGGCGAAAGCGTTCGGGTGTTAACCCTACGCCCGCAGGGGGGCGTGCCGGATTTGCTGGCGCATCGGTAACCGCTACCGTGAATCATCACGTTCGTGCTGAGCGTGATAGAAACGAAAGGCTCGCCATGCAGTCCGCCCCGTCGTTTGACCCCGGTCGCGCCGTCAGCGCTGTGTGGGCCCCGTCCACCTGGCTCGCGTTCGTTCATCTCCTGTGAACCTGCCGCTTGGCATTGTGTGGTTCACGCTACTGATTTTTGGCCTCTCCCTTGGCGCCGGCCTGCTGATTACGCTGCTGGGAATTCCCGTGCTCGTGGGCACGGGCTGGCTGATCCGCGCGGCTGGCAGTTTTGAGCGCACGCGCATCAATCTTTTTCTGGGCACTGACTTCTTGGGCACCACCTTGCGCGACCCCTATCGCCCACCCGTGGAAGGCACCGGCTGGATTGCCCGACTGCTGGCCATTGGCAAGGACCCGGCCACATGGCTTGACTTCCTGTTTTTGATGCTGCGCCTTCCCATGGGCATCGTCACCTTTACGGTCGTGATCACAGCCTGGTCGCTGGCCATCGGCCTCCTGCTCTCGCCAATCTCTTTTCTCTTTGGGACATTCCGCCTGGACATCTTCTTTGGCTTGTGGGTGCTTCATGGCCCCTTTGCCGTGATGCTCGCCACGCTGAGTGGTGTCGTGATGGTCTTTCTTGCAGCGTGGATCACCCGCGGGCTGGCGCGTCTCGAAGCGCTCCTGGCCAGTGCGCTTCTTGATGCCTCACCTGAAGAACTCCATCGGCGCGTCACCAATCTTGCCCGCAGTCGAGCCCGCACCATGAGCGCGTCCGACCAGGCACGCCGGCGTCTTGAGCGCGACCTGCACGAGGGGATGTCCCAATAATTGTTGACATTTGAAGCGGCGGCTCCCGCTGCTCGTGCTACCACGAGTGGTGTCTAAGCCCGAGGCCGAGGCCCCACAGAAGGAGCCGCCATGAAACGCAAGTCTTGCACAGTCATTCCGCCGCGCC
>JABMNV010000061.1 GCA_013203475.1 Acidobacteriota bacterium | reverse complement strand
GTCATCGCGATCCCGGAACATCTACAACTGGAAAAAGGTGAATCATGAATGCGAAGTTGCCAACAGCCATTGACTTAATGGAGGCGGGGGCACGCTGCTCGCAGGGTCGGTGCCTAACTAAAACAGAGGCCAAAAAAACGCAGGAAGAACTAGTCGAACAAATAGATGCCAAGATTCTAAAATATCAGGAACAGGTGCGACCAGCCCGCCTGAAAATGGCTAACGAATTTGCCGATCACCACAAGATAGAAGGCGAGGCGCTTAGTGAGTTAATTGCCTGGGTTTGTGACTATCAAGACCCGATTAGGCGGCAGGGACGTTAACTATCGTACGCGCAGAAACCTTTGTGAGCACGGATGCCTTTTTTGATTCACCAAGTGAGGTGTTGTGGAACCCGTTCGCAGGGCGAATCGAATCCCACTCAGCATCACTCGAACAGGAGTTGCGCCACAGGTCAAACACCGGTCGCAGCGACACGTGTGCCAAGGAGAGCATGAAGAATCGGCTGACCGTAGGTCAGGAGCAGGACGTCGTCGGGGATGGCGTTTAGCATCTCACGCTGGAATGTGGTCTTGAGGCTGCCGTCCATGAGATAGATGCCCAACATCTTGGGGTCGGGATGCAGCCGGGGTCGGGTGAGCGGATTAGTAGTGAGTCGTTCCTCAAGTACTTCGAGGGTGATCTCGCCGATCAAGATGGGCGGTGGCTGGATCTCAGTCGAACCCATGTCGGCCGCCTGCACTGTTCGCTGGTTGAGAGTTTGAATGTCTTGACGTACCTCGGCGACGGCGGTCTCGATGGCATCATCGCGGGCAGAAGTTTCGGTCAGGGCGATCTGTTTGATGATTTCTTCGACTGACGCGAGGACCGGCTGGGCGCTCCCGACGATTTCTGTGAAGTCTCCGTAGTCTTCGAGGATTCCTTCGTAGACGCGCTGTTCAACGGTATCAGCGTAGAAGTAGTTGCTGATTTGGATGTCTTTGTGGCTGGAGCCAATACGGTCGATGCGGCCGATGCGCTGCTCGACGCGCATGAGGTTCCATGGCATGTCGTAGTTGATGAGCCTGCCGCAAGTCTGAAGGTTCAGGCCTTCGCTCATGGAGTCGGTGCCGATGAGGATGCGGACCTGGCCGGTGCGGAACAGGTCTTTGATCTCTGACTTGGTCACTGCCACCCAAGCGCGTGTCGCTGGCTCGTAGACCTCGCCGCCGCGCCCGGAGTAGCAGCCGACGCTCGTGAGTCCCGCTACGATGACGCGTTCGCGGACGTACTCCATGGTGTCGGTGTACTGCGTGAACACGACCGCGGAATCGTAGGTGAGGAACGCAGCGTTCAGGTCTGCCGTCAGTTGGGATGCCTTGCTGTCTTCGCCTGTGATGCTGTCCAGGCTTGCGAGGAACGACTTCAGTTCCTGAATCTCATCTACCAGGAGCGTTGCGGACGCGTCGAACTCCTCGATCTCGAACAGGCTGCCCTCGACGTCGTACTGGTCGTCGTCGGAGAGCAATTCTCCGAGAGCCAGTCCGTTCTCTAGTGCGTTGAGGCGTCGGCGCAGGGAGCAGCGGATGGCTTCGAACGAGGAGGTTAGTCGCCGCCGGTACACGGTCATTATGAAGCCTAGTGCTTGCTGTGTCTGCTTGGTCTTGTACGAGTTGTAGTGGCGCCGGATGTAGTCCTCGATCCGGTCGTACAGCAGCCGCTCTTCGCTCGTTAGTTCGATGAACTCGTCGGTCACGTGACGGTGAGGGATATTGACCTCTTCAGGGATGATCCCGGCGGCCTGGTAGGCGCGCATCGTGTCACGCGTGTTCCGGAATACGCGGTCGCGCATCGGCGTGTGCCGACGAAGCCACTCGTCGGCCATGTCCACTTCCTCGGCTGTCAACGCCTTCGCGGTCTCCGACGCGAGAGGATTGCCCGCCAGGCCGATGATCTTCTGTGACTTGACCATCCCGAGTTGACCTTGTATATAGTCCTCCAGGCGCGAGTCCTTCCCTGCCTCACTCTGAGAGAAGTAATCGGCGAGCATCGCAGACAGCGTCTTCCAGTCCCGCTCGCCTGGTTCGGTTCGCAGTTTCTCGTAGTAAGAGATGAAGTCCTTTGCCGACTGCCCCCATCGTCCAGGCAGGCCGAGAAGTTCGATCAGGTCCCACGCCTCGTGCGCATTCATTTGCATCGGGGTTGCAGAAGCGAGATAGAGGGCGTTCCACGAGTCGGCGGCTCGCATGTCCATCAGCAGGGACAAGAGCGAGTTTGGGGTGTCAGTTGGCTTTGATCCGCGACGACGCGCGTGGTGCGCTTCGTCAACGAGGACGACATCCCAAGGGCCGGCTTCGATGATCTCCCGGCGTCGGTCCTTCCGGCGGGCTAGATGTGACGATCCGAGAACGACCGGGAACGCTGACCACGGGTTGCCCGCTGCTATGTCGATATCGTGATCGTTGCGATCGCGGAAAAGGTGTGTTCCACCCGCAGATCCAACGTAGCGAGGCACGTCAAGGCCAACCTTCTCATGGAGTTCTTCCTGCCATTGCTTCATGACCGAAGCCGGCACGAGGAGCAACGCGCTCTGAGCCGTCTCCGAAAGCAGCAGTTCGCGGAGGGAAAGGCCAGTCTCGATCGTTTTGCCGAGACCCACCTCATCGGCGAACAGGTAGCCCCTCGGGTACGTCTCAACCACGCGATGAATGAGTCGTGCCTGGTGCGGCAGCGGATCGACGGGGGCAGTGCCGACCGCGGTCCACCGACTTCGTGCCGGTGCGGCCGCGAGCCAAGCCAACTCCTTCAGCGCTTCGTCAACGGGGGTGTCAGGCTCGGCGGGCGAGACCACCTGCCCTGGTGTCAGGACCTTCCAGATGGGATCGGTCTCCGGCGGTGCGTAGTCATGCGGCACGAGCGAGAGGAGTCGATCCTCCACGCCAGCCATGTCCACGACGACCCAGCCCTCGTCCGGCCGACCGCGCCAGTGTGCGTCGAACCGGGTAACGAGATCCTTACCCTGCTCAGTCCACACCTCATCGAGCCACGATTTGGCAACCACGAACGTCTCGTGGTTGTAGATCCACCCGGACGCCGTCTCGTTGTCTGAACCAGTAAAAGCAATTCGATCACCGGAAGCATCCGTCAGAACGCCGTACTTGGAGTGGAAGTATCCGTGTGCCTCATCGGGTTCCAGCGGGAGTCCTTCGTCATCGACGGGGATGCCGACCTTCACTTCGAGGAGGCCTTCACGGACCATCCATCCGAGCATCTTTAGGTACTCGTCGCCGATCGGGTCGCCGTCAAACGCCAGATCTTCTCGGTCAACCGCCGCACGAACCATCTCACCACGGTCTCGAGTGCCCGTTCTGATGGCGACCACGTCTTCGGGTTCCAGTTGCGCACCGACAATCAGGCGCATCTTCCCGCCAGTCTCACGCGCACTGTTAAGGAATGGCACAAGGCCTCGCGCGGCAGCCTTGAGAACGCGCGCGGAGAAGTAGCCAGCGGCGCGGTCATAACTGCAGGCACGTTCAAGGGCTGGGATGTAGAAGTTGATCAGAGGGTCATTGCCCGTGGAGTAGGTCCCACGAAACGGGTACGCCTTCAAACCCAGCGCAACCTCGAGGCGTGCCTCTACCTGGCTCACCTCGCTGTGACTTCCTTCTACGACCACGCACTACTCCCCATCAGCACCGAACAAAGATCCCTGCTCTAGGACTGGCGACTCAGCCTCGTCGATCGGAAGCACCACGTACTCTCTTAGGTACGCCGTAACAAGTGTGTCTAAGAGTCCGGCTTCGGGTATCACCCAGTCGCCTTTCACCTTGGCGCGAGGAATCGTATTGATGAGGCCTTGCACGGTGGCATGGAAGCGATCGTCAGTCGTGAGACCAGCCCTATCCATGAAGACCTTCGCTGCCGACATTCCATCGACTTCGCCGATGTAGAGAGCCGTATCCACAGCGTCGATCATCGAGTCGAAGGCCTTGGCCTCTGGGCGCACTCCTGGCAGGTTGTTGTCCGCGTCGCGGCGAAGCCGCTCTCGCGGCGTCAAGAGCCTGACCGAGCCAGACTTCTTCTCGATGATCTTGGCGCGCGCCAAGTCATCGACGTCGCGACCTCCGACTGCCAGAGCCAGCAGGCGGGCAGTGTCGAAGGGGAACTCGCGCGCCGAGAAGATGTCCCACGCCAGCAGGACGAAGTCGGTGTATCCGTCGATTTGCGCTGCCTTCCCGACGATCCTCTGACGGCGAAGGCGGACTACTTCCTCGCGAGCCAGATCGAGCGCCTCCTCGGGACGGAGGAGCCGGTCACGGCCGGACTCGTCCGGCGTCGACGAGTAGACAGGCCAGTGCGACGAGATCACCGACAGTGTCGGTCCGTAGGTGGAGAGCAGCAGATCGACGCCCTCGATACCGTCGCCCTGGAACCGTGTTGCCGCCTCGCGGGCGGCCTGACGGATCTCGGCCTCGATGTCGTCGAGGAATACCTTGCCGGCGCCCGCCGATGCAGAGCGCTTGCGGCAGACGAGCATGATCGTCGACGCAGCCGAGTTCATGTTGGCCTGATGCAGCGAGTTCTCAGACTCGGTGTTCACCGGCCACGACGTCTCGATAGTGAACCCGGCTTCCAGCAGGCCCATGCCGAGCGTGTCCCACGCCTCTGCACGTTTGTGCGTGAACATGACCGATAGGACGCCGTTGTCCGCGAGGATGCGCCGAGCCTCGGTGAAGATCGCGGTCATCTTCGCCTCGTAGTCCAGGGTTGCCAGTTCCTGCTTACGCCGTCCCATCGCCTCGAAGCGGGCTGGGTTGGCTACCGCCTCGTTCTCCTTGTCGGCGAGTTCCGCGCTGAAGAACTCCGGTAGGACGCGACCGACGGTGCGCTTCTCCCACACGTAAAAGTAGTCGGACAACTCGGCGTACATCACATTGTCGTAGTACGGCGGATCCATACAGATGTGTTCGACCGACCCGCTTTCAAGTGTTGGGATGTTTGCGGCGCTGCCCTGAAGCACCGTGACCGGGCGATCGAGGCTCGGCCCGGCTGAATCGACACCAGTGTCGTCGAGAAGGCCCGCGATTCCGCCGTATGCATCGACCAACTGGTCGAGGCACCAGGAGTACAGGGCCGCAGCCCCCTCGAACTCGGCGAAAGTCCACTTGAAGGCGAAGTCGTGGCGGTCGAACACGCTCCTCATTACCTGGCGGGGGCCGTGCCAGGACGCCAGGCGCGAGTTGTAGTTCAGTGCCTTGCCTTGCATGAGTGCCAGTTCAGTGATGACGTCCTTCGCGATGTCCGCGTCGAGGTCCTTGCGGACCTGTTCGGCCACCTCGGCGAGCCGCTTTGCGAAGGTGCCGTGGACCAGAGCCTGTCGTGGCGTAAAGAAGTCCAGCCAATGAGTCATGCCATAGTGTCGAGGCCTGAGGTCGTTGCCTTCAGGGAACTCCTCGCCCGGCAGATAGCCCTCTGCCAGCCACTCGTTGCGGAGAGCCTCGAAACGCTCTCCTGCGGCCCTAATCGCGTCGAGATCTGATTCGGTGGGGGCACGGAACGTACGCACTCCCTTGGCGTTGCGAATGGCAACTGCGTACAGGACCTGAAGCATCCGCCCCTCTTGGGCCTCTGCCTTGATGTAGTCGCCGTCAATCACAACGTTGTCGTACGGGCTGATGCCGTCTCCGCGACGGACCGTACCGAGATCGGCGGTCTCTGCGTCGACAGCAGAGCCGTGAACGACTTCGAACTCGGGAACACCAAGTTCCGTACCGCCTCGCGACGTGACCAACCTAACGGCCGCCTCCTCACCCTTGGTCTTGCGAAGCCACAGATCACGCATGAGAGGCACGAGTCGTCCAGTGCGTGGGCAAGAGACCGCGTTCGCCCAGATGTACGCGATGACGCTCTCGCCGTTCTCGAGGGGAAAGTACTGCGCCATGTCAGTCTTGATGAGCGCTACAAGTTCGCTTCCATACTTACTGAGCAGTGGCACAAGGTCACGCCCCCTGCTGGCTGGAATCTGCACCCCAGCGACGAGCGTAACGGCAGCCACCGGGTTGAGATCGTTCGCAACCGAAGGGATACCCAGACGCGTGGCAGCGAAGGGGATACTGCCACCGCCCGCCGTCACATCGGCGAGCACGGGCATGTGTCCCCAGGTGTGGATCAAGACGGCATGCAAGAGTTCCAGATCGGACCTGCTCGGGTTGTTGCGGAAAGCCTGCTTGTAGCCGTATCCATTACCGTCCAACTTCCTGCCAGCAGACTTCGCCGCATCGATAGCAGCGCGGGCCGAAATCGCGTCACCCCAGATCCCCACGAGGTAGAGCAGCCACGCTCGGTAAGCACCCTCAGTTTGAACCTGCTTCGACTGCGGGAACGCGTCGGCCAATTCCTGGGTCCATGCCGGCAAAAGTCCACCCAGTACCACAGCAGCCGACGCGACGAGCGGTCGTCGAGCCCACCAAACGTGCAGGAAGGACAGCGGGGGCAGGGCCGAAGCGGCAGCCCGTTCACGCCGGGACTCGATTCCGAGTTCCGCGACGGGAAGCCAGTCTTCGATCAACACACGCGGACCGATGGTCATCCACGGACTCCTCGGTGGGCGTCGCCAACGATCAGCGTGCGCAGTGCCTTACGGGCATTCGACGCCTCCGCTCCCAGGCACTTGGCGTACCAGTAGTAGGACTCTTCGACACTCATCGCGTTGATGCCAGCAACCAGAACACGAACGCGGTCGTGCTTAGTGATGGGTTGGGTGGCGATGAGGATGAGTGCGAGTCGGACACCGCTAGGTTCGTCGAGCGGAATCGGCTTTATGCGGGAGAACGCGAGAACGGATGGTTGGTGCCCAGCGGTTCTCACTGCGGCGACGACTGTGTCGATAACACGTGTGGTCTGTGCTGCGGTAGTCTTGATTACACCTGTCGCCAGCGTATGACTGTTCTGTCCGTACGTTTCATCAATAGCCAGTCCGTAGGTTTCGTTGATTGCCGGGAGGATGTTGAGCCGGAAGGCGCGTCCGTTATCGGTCACGACGGCTCTCTTCTTGGCTGCAGGATTCACTTGGTCACGTCAGCGGTGATTTCGGTGTGCTGGATCTGCAAGTCCTTGATGATCTTCGCGACTGGTACCAACTCGCCAGAGTCGGTAGTGACCGGCGGTGCGTAGGTGATGTCGATTGTCAGACTGCCAGAAACCGCGGTGGCTGCCTTGAGGCTCTTGCCGAGGTGACCGTAAAGGCTCTGGAAGTCGGTGCGACTGGCACTTCCTTGGAAACGCAATCCTCCGGTGACACCGAGGTACTCCGCGACGACGTCGACCGCGACGGTCATCATGGGCTTGGGAAGCATGCCGAGGGCGGTGGCGAGCAAGTCCAGGTCGCCGGTGCCACGGATGTCATCGGCGGTCACTTTGATGACGAGACGGGAGACTGTTTTGACAGTGAAGTCGGTGACCTGATCGATGATTGACTGAATCGCGGCCCCGCCAGTGCCGCTGGCCGTGAACGTCTTCTTATTCACGATCTTCGTGGGAATTTCGACACCGTTTGCTTCAGCGTGGTCGCGTGTCATCGCGTAGAGACTGTCGAGGCCTTTGTCCTTGATGGCGCTTGGCGTCAGGGCGCGAACACCGGGTGCGGGCGTTGCGTCGGTAACCACAAGCCACCCATAGTCGTGCGCCTGGACGGCGGTTGCGAGCAGTTCGAGCACGTCGCTCTTGGTCGGTTCGCCACCACATTCCGCGTCCAACTTGGCACGGATGTCTGATGCCGTAAGAATATTTCCGGCGAAGACTTGTCTGAGGTCGTTCTGTGCGGGCTTGCGGACGATGAGGCCGCGCTTGTTCGCTTCGTCGTGGCTCATGACCTCTTTGTCAGAGCCGAACTGCGGGCTAAGACCGGCCATGGTGCTTGCCGTGTAAGCCTTGCCGATGGCTGCGTCGTAGTAGACCCAGCCATCGTTCTTTACGCCGGAGACGATGGCGGCCCGGATCAGGGAAACGTCTTGCACGATCGGAGATGCGTGGTCGACCCAGAACCAGTCGGCGATGTCCTGCGTGGTCTTGGATGGCTCACTGTCTGGCCAGGTGCGCGACTTAAGGAAGGACGCGGAGAACGCTTCAGTGCGGATTTTGCCTTCGACGCGGAGCAAGGAGAGCGCGGCACTCGTTGCTGTCTTCGCCCCGCCCTGCTCTTGAGTGGGGAGTTCGCGGTGGCGCAGGTGGTTGTGCTCCTGATCCTTCACGGGGTAGTAGACGTGCTTGAAGCAGCGGCTGACGGCGACGCGTGCCTCGAGTCGCGCGTTCTTCTGGAACAGGTCGATCTTCTTGCGGATCTCATCCCCGAACTGTGTGAGCCGAGTCTGGTCGGCTGCAAGCACGTCGGCGGCAATGACAGAGCGAACGCGGTCCTTCATCGCATCGACAAGTGTGCTGTCCGCGACGGCGAACACGACCGCGTTGCGATACTTGCGGGGTGCACCTGCGGCTCCAGCGTTGTCGCGCATCTCAGCGAGCATGGTGGGCGGGTTGTCGGCGTTAGGTGGGGTCACAGTCAGAACGTTGTGGTCGATAACAACGACGCGCAATCCAGTCGTGTCAGGAATGTCGGCGGGGCTGGCGGGGAACATGATGGTGGTTGCCCCGCCATCGTTCGCGTAGGCGCTCTTGACCATGAGGTCGACCTCAGCAGCGACACGCGTGTTCTGGATGTTGCGTTTCTCGGTCTCGATGATCGCGTTGACGTTCGGTTCGACGTTGAACCTCCACCGGGCTCCGTCGAAGGAAAGGTGCCAGAACCGCTTCTCGGATTCCTGAAGTGCCTTCTCGATAATCGCCGGTGCCTCGCCGGGGCGGAGCGTGCCGAGGATCCAGTCATTGCGCGACGCACCGGCATTGACCTTCATCTCCAGCGAGTGGGTGAAGACGGTGCAGGCAACGCGCGTCGCATACGGTTCGGTGCCGTGGAACACATCGTTGTCGACCGCCGCGGCGTGCGAAGCAGGTCCCGCGACATCTGCCTTGGCGACTGATTCAAACTCGGGCCGGCCGATACCGACAGTGAGGTGGTTGATGACGGGGGCGTCACGGTAGTCGAGATCTGCGACGTTGATGACTGGTGTCGCATCTGCGTCTGTGTAAACGTGGTGGACGACTTCGCCGAGGAGTTTGAGGGCACCGCGTGCACGCTGGAACTGCGGGATGTCGCCAAGGCGCTTGTCGAGAACACGGACGAGTTCGGGATGAAACGGGTAGTACTTCTCCACGAGGTTGGCGTACGTGACCGGGTGTTCGGGTCCACCAGCGAGCGGCTCGTTCTGAGCAAGCAATCCCTCGTAGAGCGTCTTGTACGCGTCGGCTGCTTCTTTGGCTGCGGTCGCGTCGATTTCTTGGAAGAGGCGACGCTTGAGGATCTCACCGATCTCAGCGTCGTCAGCGGGCTGGATGACTGCGGATGGCTGAACTGAACGTGCCAAGACATCCGCCGCCTCGGCCAGCGCGCCCGACGCAGCCTCAGCGGCTTCGTCCATGAGTTCGCTGATCTCGTCGGTCTCCCTACCGTACGCGTTTGAAGTCGCAGCCAGGGTGACGATCACGACGACCTGGTTCGACGGGTCACTGGCCACCTCGAACAAGTTCTTCAAGAACACAGGGACGGCCTGCGCCATCCGGCGGACATCCTCGGATCCGGCCGAGGTGATCTGCCGCAGATACTGCGCGATCTCGTCGATGATCACGATGGTCGGCCGGCGACCAAACGCCTCGATAATCGTGTGCGTGCCCGGAGCCGACCGCTCCATGTCGTTGGTGGCGAGCGTGGCGTACGCGTCTGGCCCGATCTGCACGGCCATCTCGCCCCAAAGGGTGTACGTGCGCTGACCGTTGGTCTGAACCCCAGAGACCGGATCGAGCGCATCGCCCACGAGTGCGGCGACCTGGACCGGACCGTCCGGGAGCAGCACAGGGTCGATGAACTCGGCCAGGTTGTCCGGGCGCGCGCCGACAGCGAGGTGGTACACAGCGGCAAGACCGTGAGTCTTACCGCCACCGAACGTCGTTGTGGGGCGAAGTACGCCGTTCTCGCCAGCCACCCCCTTCGTCCCGGTAACGCGACCAAAGGTCTTCGCCAGGAGCGTGTGGAGTCCCGCGGTCGGGTAGGTGATCGCGAAGAACGATTCGGCTCTGCCATAAACCGGGTAGTTATCGGGGTCGCGGACGATCTTGTCCAATTGCGCGGCGAAGTGGTTGTCGGTCAGGCCACCTTCAAGCACGTCGTCACGCGGAACGCATGTTTCACGCAGCGGTCTCAGGCTCACGTTAGCCTTCCCCGTTCCCTTCGTGTCCGGCCAAGGTGACCCAACCACTGCTGAGTGTATCGGTGGGGAGGACAATTGTGTGGCCTGACATGAATGAATACTGTTGCGGGGGAGTCATCACTCCGCCCGCGACTTAAGCATCGCAGGTAGGGTCCCGCGACGCGCTTTCAAGGACATCGCTGTACGGGGCACGACACTCGGGCACGCGCTGCCACGGGAACGCCTAGCGATCATGACAGTGGCTACCAAGTGGAAGCCGAGAATCGGAGAACGATCGAAGCCCAGATCGTTTTTCCGAATCTGATTCCATGATGGTTGCTTCGAGACCTACCCCGGAGAGACATTCAACAACTCCACACGGTTTTTGGATCCTGGGCTGCTGTGTCTCAGTGTCACAGAAAGTGTCACAACACGTGCAAGATC